>CAZOOO010000108.1:0-10187 GCA_964581435.1 uncultured Hyphomicrobiales bacterium
TGCCGGGCAGGATGCGGTCGAGAAATTCCACCACCGTGACCTGCGCGCCGAGGCGACGCCATACCGAGCCGAGTTCGAGTCCGATCACGCCGGCGCCGATGATCAGAAGTTTTCCCGGCACCTTGTCGAGCGACAGCGCGCCGGTCGACGAGACGATGCGCTTCTCGTCGATCTCGATGCCCTTGAGCTTCGCGACATCGGAGCCGGTGGCGATCACGATGTTCTTCGTTTCAACCGACTGTTTCTTGCCGTCCTTCCCGGCGATCTCGACCTTGCCGGGAGCGATGATGCGGCCGGCGCCGCGCAGCACGTCGATCTTGTTCTTTTTCATCAGGTACTCGACGCCCTTGACGTTGCCGTCGATACCCTGCTGCTTGAAGTCCATCATCGCGGGCAGATCGAGCTTCGGCGCACCGACGCCGATGCCCATTTTCGCGAACGAGTGTCCGGCTTCGTCGAACATTTCGGAGGCGTGCAGCAACGCTTTCGACGGCATGCAGCCGACATTGAGGCAGGTGCCGCCGAGCGTCGGGTTCTTCTCGACCACGGCGACCTTCATGCCGAGCTGCGCCGCGCGAATCGCGCAGACGTAGCCGCCGGGACCGGTGCCGATAACGATGAGGTCGTATGTCGTCATGAGTGCCTGCTCAGCCCGCCTCGTCCGGCCCGGGAATCAATTTTGCGCGCTGCTCGAAAAGCAATCCTCCGACCAGCCGGTTGAGTTCGTCGGGATCGGCTCCGTCCTTGATCAGCTTTGCTCTCAAAGCGTGGGCCTTGTCGAGGTTGCCGAGCTTTTTCTCAATCGCCGATTGATGGTTTTCTTCAGCTTTTGTGTTTTCCTGATCGGCCCTCGCCCGTCGCCTATGGTTGTCGTGGTAGAACAGCGTTCGTGACAGAACCCAGTCCGCGGATTTTTTCGAGATGTTCTTGAAGTCTCCCAGAATATCCAGCGGATTCTCATAGGTAACGCTTTTGATCTCTCCGCCGTATTCGGAGAGATACATCCCTGCGGCGGATGGACCGTGCTCGAAGCTCAAGCAAGCCAGATAAACCAGCTCCAGAATGACGGCATTCAATTCCAGATCGATGGCGGTCAAATGACCAAGCTCGGCGGTTCGGATATTGGACTTCAGCAGGATTTGCGTCATGGGGTTGCCTTATAGCGTTTTCGAGCGAAGGGGTGACCTGTTCGCGTGAAGAAAACGTGTCAAAACAATAATCTATAGCGTTTTCGAGCGAAGTGGAAACCGGTTCGCGTGAAGAAAACGCGTCAAGACAACAATCCAGAGCCTCGCTTCTGATTCAATCAGAAGCGAGCATGCTCTGGCTTGAACTAAAGATCCAGCACCAGCCGCGCCGGATCTTCGAGCGATTCCTTCACGCGCACGAGGAAGGTGACGGCCTCCTTGCCGTCGATGACGCGGTGATCATAAGAGAGCGCGAGATACATCATGGGCCGGATCTCCACCTTGCCGTCGATCGCCACCGGTCGCTCCTGAATCTTGTGCATCCCCAGGATGCCGGCCTGCGGTGCGTTCAGGATCGGCGTCGACATCAGCGAGCCGTAAATGCCGCCGTTGGTGATGGTGAAGGTGCCGCCCTGCATCTCCTCGATCTTGAGCTGGCCGTCGCGGGCGCGGCGGCCGTAATCGGCGATGCTCTTCTCGATGTCGGCGATCGACTTCAGGTCGCAGTCGCGCACCACGGGCACCACCAGTCCCCTGTCGGTGCCGACGGCGATTCCGATGTGATAGTAGTTCTTGTAGATCAGGTCGCCGCCGTCGATCTCGGCGTTGATGGCGGGAATATCCTTCAGCGCCTGCACGATGGCCTTGGTGAAGAAGCCCATGAAGCCGAGCTTCACACCGTGCTTCCTCTCGAACACGTCCTTGTAATGCGCGCGCAGCGCCATGACACCGGTCATGTCGACTTCGTTGAAGGTCGTCAGTATCGCGGCGGTGTTCTGCACCTCCTTGAGGCGGCGCGCGATGGTCTGGCGCAGCCGCGTCATCTTCACGCGCTCCTCGCGCGAGGCGTCGTCCGCGGGAGAGGGTGCGCGCGCCTGCATGGCGGCAGCCGGGGCGGAGGCCGCCTTCTCGATCGCCGCCAGCATATCGCCTTTGGTGACGCGGCCGTCCTTGCCGGAGCCCGGAACGGTCGAGGCATCGATACCGCTTTCGGCGGAGAGCTTGCGCACCGAGGGGGCGAGCGGCGCATCGGCCGGCGCTGCCGTTTCCGGCCTCGGCCGCGGTTCCTCCGGGCCGGCGTTGATCGGTTTCGTCGTGTCTGACTTGAGGTCCGGCCGCCCTGTCGTGCTCTCGGCACTGATGCCTTGTGTCTCGGCTGCCGCTGGTTTCGCCGGCGCGCCGCCTTCGGCTATCTGTCCGAGCAGCGCGCCGACGGCGACCGTCTCGCCCTCCCTGGCGGCGAGTTCGGCGAGCGTGCCGGCGGAGGGCGAAGGCACTTCGATGGTCACCTTGTCGGTTTCCAGTTCCACCAGCGGTTCGTCGACGGACACGGCGTCGCCGGGCTTCTTGAACCATTTTCCGATGGTCGCCTCGGTCACCGATTCGCCGAGCGTCGGAACGCGTATCTCAGTCATGGTCCCTCTTCCTTTCGTCCTGGCCGACGTGTCCCGAAAAGACGGCGGCATGGATGCCCGAAAACATCCGCAAGCAGGTGAGCCTCGCGTTCAGTCAGACACGACTGTCCGTCTCAGTCCAGCGCCTCGCCGACGAATGCCTTGAGTTGCGCAAGATGCTTCGACATCAGCCCGGTCGCGGTGGCTGCGGCGGCGGCGCGGCCGATATAACGCGGGCGTCTGTTGGGTGCGCCGGCCTGGTTGAGAACCCATTCGAGGTAAGGCTCGATGAAGTGCCATGCGCCCATGTTGCGCGGTTCCTCCTGGCACCAGACGATCTCGGCGTTCCTGAAGCCGCCGAGGACCTGCACCAGCGCCTTCAGCGGAACCGGATATAACTGCTCGATCCGCAACAGGTAGACATCGTTGATGTCGCGCTTCTCGCGTTCCTCGTGGAGATCGTAGTAGACCTTGCCGGAGCACAGCACCACGCGGCGAATTTTATCGTCGTTCACCAGCCGGATCTTTTGCTCCGGCAGTATCGCCGCGTCGTCGTAAAGGATGCGATGGAATGCGGTGTCGGCGCCGAATTCGTCGAGACGCGATACCGCCCTCTTGTGACGCAGCAGCGACTTCGGCGTCATCATGATCAGGGGCTTGCGGATCTGGCGCTTCAACTGGCGGCGCAACGCATGAAAGTGGTTGGCCGGCGTGGTGATGTTGACGACCTGCATGTTGTCTTCCGCGCACATCTGCAGGAAGCGCTCCAGCCGCGCCGAGGAATGCTCCGGCCCCTGGCCCTCATAGCCGTGAGGCAGCATGCAGACCAGACCCGACATGCGCAGCCACTTGCGTTCGCCGGAGGAAATGAACTGGTCGAACAGCACCTGCGCGCCGTTGGCGAAGTCGCCGAACTGTGCTTCCCACATCGTGAGCGTGTTGGGTTCCGCGAGCGAATAGCCGTATTCGAAACCGAGCACGGCCTCTTCCGACAGCAGCGAGTTGATGACCTCGTAGCGGCCTTGGTCGGGGCCGAGATGGTTGAACGGCGTGTAGCGGCTTTCGTCTTCCTGGTCGAACAGCACCGAATGCCGCTGCGAGAAGGTGCCGCGCTCGCTGTCCTGGCCGGACAGGCGGACATTGTGGCCCTCCAGCATCAGCGTGCAGAAGGCCAGCGCCTCGCCCGTCGCCCAGTCGAGGTCGGCGCCGTTCTCGATCGCTTTGGCGCGATTATCGAGAAAGCGCCGCACCGTGCGATGCACGCGGAAACCGTCCGGCACCTGCGTGATGCTGCGGCCGACCTGCTTCAGCGTCTCGATGTTCACGCCGGTGATGCCGCGGCGGGGCTCCTCGTCCTGGTCGGCGCGCTTGAGGCCCGCCCACTTGCCGTCGAGCCAGTCGGCCTTGTTCGGCCTGTAGCCGGCGCCGGCTTCGAACTCGGCGTCCAGTCGTGCGCGCCAGGCGGCTTTCAGCTTCTCGATCTCGCTCTCGGTGATGACGCCCTCAGTGCTCAGCCGCCTGGCGTAGAGCTCGAGCGTCGAGGGGTGCGCTGCGATCTTCTTGTACATCATCGGATTGGTGAACGACGGCTCGTCGCCTTCGTTGTGGCCGTGACGGCGATAGCAGAACATGTCGATCACGACCGGCTTGTGGAATTTCTGACGGAATTCGACCGCCACCTTCGCCGCGAACACCACGGCCTCCGGATCGTCGCCGTTGACGTGGAAGATCGGCGCGTCGATCATCTTCGCGACGTCGGACGGATAGGGGGATGAGCGCGAGTAGCGCGGATAGGTGGTGAAGCCGATCTGGTTGTTGACGATGAAGTGGATCGAGCCGCCGGTGCGGTAGCCCTTGAGGTCCGACAGGGCGAAACATTCCGCCACCACGCCCTGTCCCGCGAAGGCGGCGTCGCCGTGCATCAACAGCGGCAGCACGGAGTTGCGCTGCTCGGGCGGATCGCCGTGCTGGTCCTGCTTGGCGCGCACCTTGCCGAGCACCACCGGATCGACGATTTCGAGGTGCGAGGGATTGGCGGTCAGCGACAGGTGTATCCGGTTGTTGTCGAACTCGCGGTCGCTCGAGGCGCCGAGGTGATACTTGACGTCGCCGGAGCCCTCGACGGCGTCCGGATTGACCGAACCGCCCTTGAACTCATGGAACAGCGCGCGATGCGGCTTGCCCATCACCTGCGTCAGCACGTTCAGCCGCCCGCGGTGCGGCATGCCGATCACGATTTCCTTCACGCCCAGATTGCCGCCGCGCTTGATGATCTGCTCAAGCGCGGGGATCAGCGATTCGCCGCCGTCGAGGCCGAACCGCTTGGTGCCGGTGAACTTGACGTCGCAGAACTTTTCGAAACCCTCAGCCTCGATCAACTTGGTCAGGATGGCGCGTCGGCCTTCCGGCGTGAAGCTGATCTCCTTGTCCGGCCCTTCGATACGCTCCTGAATCCAGCCTTTCTGCGCGGCGTTCGAAATATGCATGAATTCGACGCCCAGCGTCTGGCAGTAAGTGCGCCGGCAGATCGCCACGATCTCGCGCAGCGTGCCGTATTCGAGCCCGAGGACGTGGTCGAGGAAGATTTTACGGTCCATGTCGGCCTCGGTGAAGCCGTAGGCGCGCGGATCGAGTTCCTCGTGATCGCGTGCAGGTTCGAGACCGAGCGGGTCAAGTTTGGCGTGAAAGTGCCCTCGCATGCGGTAGGCGCGGATCAGCATCAGCGCGCGAACGGAATCGCGCGTGGCCTGATTGACATCCACGCCGGCGAGCGCCGAATCCTTTGCCTGGGTTCTGGCCTGCACCTTGGCGCCGACGGCCTTTTCGACCTGGGCCCAGTTGCCGTCGAGCGCCGGGGTGAGGTCGTCCTGGGGAACCGGCGGCCAGTTGGCCTTCTCCCAGGACGGGCCTCGCGCGTTCTTTTCAACGTCCTGTGGAGAGTCCTTCAGGCTTTTGAAGAATTCCTGCCACTCGGCATCGACCGAACCGGGGTCTTTCTCATAGCGGGCGTAGAGTGCGTCGATGTAGCTGGCATTCGCGCCCTGCAGGAACGAGGAAAGGGCAAATGCGGCATTCGCGTCCTGGCGAGACATATCGCGTCCTGACGTTTTCAGTCATGCGCGCAACAAACGGCGCACGCGCTTTCCCCCGCGAGACCAGCCCTTCCCGGCAGGATCAGCGCGAACCCAAACGTTACCCTATCTAAGAGGAAACTTCCCGCTGAAAAGACCAAGACCTGAATCAGGACTTCAATTTTTCGACAAGGGTTTTTCCCAGCCGCGCCGGCGACGGGGAGACGAAGATTCCGGCCGCTTCCATGGCCGCCGTCTTGGATGCGGCGTCGCCCTTGCCGCCGGATATGATCGCGCCCGCATGTCCCATGCGGCGGCCCGGAGGCGCCGTGACCCCGGCGATGAAGCCGACCGTCGGCTTGCTTCGGCCGCGCCTGGCCTCGTCGATCAGGAACTGGGCGGCGTCTTCCTCGGCCGAACCCCCGATCTCGCCGATCATCACGATCGCGCTGGTCCTGGGGTCGGCCAGAAACATTTCCAGCACGTCGATGAACTCGGTGCCCTTGACCGGGTCGCCGCCGATGCCGACCGCCGTGGTCTGGCCGAGGCCCTCCTGGCTGGTCTGGAACACGGCCTCATAGGTCAGCGTGCCCGAGCGGGAGACGATGCCGACATGGCCGGGCTTGAAGATGTTCGCGGGCATGATGCCGATCTTGCACTCGCCCGCGGTCACGACGCCCGGACAGTTCGGTCCGATCAGGCGCGATTTCGATCCCGACAGCGAACGCTTGACCCGCACCATGTCCAGCACCGGAATACCCTCGGTGATGCAGACGATCAGCGGGATTTCGGCGTCGATCGCCTCGCAGATCGCGTCCGCCGCACCGGCCGGCGGCACGTAGATCACGCTGGCGTCGGCGCCGGTCGCCTCGCGCGCTTCGCGGACGGTGTCGAACACCGGCAGGTTAAGATGAGTCTGTCCGCCCTTGCCCGGCGAGGTGCCGCCGACCATCTTCGTGCCGTAGGCGATCGCGGCCTCGGAATGGAACGTGCCGTTCTTGCCGGTGAAGCCCTGGCAGATGACTCGGGTGTTCTTGTCGATCAGCACGGACATTATCAGGAGCCTCTCCGCTTATGACCTCCCCCTGAAAGGGGGAAGTCGGCGCGCCAGCGCCGGGTGGGGTATCAAAACTGTTAGCCCTTGATTACGACCGCGGACTATTGCCGTACAGCACCTAGTGCCAAAGCTATTCCACAGGCCAGTGATCCCAAGATAAACCCTAAGAGAACTGGACCCGTAACAAAAACGCCCAGCAAGACGATTGGGGTCATCAGCAAACTAGGATCGTAACCTGGAGTGAATCGTACGAAAATCAGCAACCAATACACACCTAATGGGATAGCAAGCAGGGCTGCGATCACAATGAATCGAACAGTCCGTCCTCGGATCGAGGATGCGCCTTGTAACCACAATCGAGCGCTGCCGATTGCACCTACAAGCATGGCGATGATGGTTACCGGCGAACGCAGATCCGGTAACATGAGATATTGATACGATGTCACCCGCCCCCCTTCACCGCCTTGACGATCTTCTGCGCGGCGTCGTCGAGATCGTCGGCGGGCAGCACGTTGAGGCCGCTTTCGCGGATGATCTTCTTGCCGGCGTCAACGTTGGTGCCTTCGAGGCGAACCACCAGCGGGACGTTGAGGCCCACCTGCTTGACTGCGGCGACGACGCCGTCGGCGATGACGTCGCATTTCATGATGCCGCCGAAGATATTGACCAGGATGCCCTTCACGTTCGGATCGGCGGTGATGATCTTGAAGGCTGCCGCGACCTTGTCCCTGGTGGCGCCGCCGCCGACGTCGAGGAAGTTCGCCGGCGCCATGCCGTAGAGCTTGATGATGTCCATGGTCGCCATCGCAAGGCCGGCACCGTTGACCATGCAGCCGATCTGTCCGTCGAGCGCGACATAGCTCAGGTCGAAGCGCGACGCCTCGATTTCCTTGGGGTCTTCCTCGGTCTCGTCGCGCAGCGCCAGCACGTCGGAATGGCGGAACATGGCATTGCTATCGAACGACACCTTGGCGTCGAGCACGCGCAGTTCGCCTTGCCTCGTGACGACCAGCGGATTGATCTCCAGCATCGCCATGTCCTTGGCGACGAAAGCGCTATAGAGCTGCGTCACCAGCTTCTCCGCCTGCTTGCCGAGATCGCCGCGCAGTCCCAGCGCCCTGGCGATGGTACGGCCGTGATGGCTCATGACCCCTGTGGCCGGATCGACCGGGACGGTCACGATTTTCTCGGGGCTGGCGTGGGCGACGTCCTCGATGTTCACCCCGCCCTCGGTGGAGACGACGAACGAAATCCTCGCTGTCTCGCGGTCGACCAGCGCCGAGAGATAGAACTCCTTGTCGATGTCGAAGCCTTCCTCGATGTAAAGGCGGTTGACCCGCTTGCCGGCGGGACCGGTCTGGACGGTGACCAGCGTCGCGCCGAGCATCTGGCCGGCGAAGGTCTTCACCTCGTCGATCGACCTGGCGAGGCGGACGCCGCCCTTGTCGCCGGCGGAGGCTTCCTTGAACTTGCCCTTGCCGCGACCGCCGGCATGGATCTGGCTTTTGACCACCCACACCGGGCCGTCCAGCGTTTTGGCCGCCGCTTCCGCTTCCGACGCCTTCAGCACCGGCACTCCTCGCGAGACCGGCACGCCGAACTCGCGCAGCAACGCCTTGGCCTGGTATTCGTGGATGTTCATCGCGATGGTCTCCGACCCGTAGCAGGGAAAACTCCGGCAGGGAAAACTCCGGCAGGGAAAATTCTGGCAGGGAAAATTCTGGCGACTAAAATTCTCGACTTCACCTGTTTCCGTCTGCCACAGACCGACCGGCGACATGCAGGCAACCGGACAGCCGCCTTGCCATGGCCTCGCGACGGCCGCGGCCGGTCAGCGGTCGAGCAGGTCGGGCGCGATCTTCTTGCAGGCATCGACGAGTCCCTGAACGGCGGCGACCGATCTGTCGAAGGCTTCCCGGTCCTTGCCCGTCAGTTCGATCTCGACAATGCGCTCGACGCCCTTGGCGCCGATCACCACGGGCACTCCGACATACATATCGTTCACGTCGTACTCGCCGTTGAGATAGGCGGCGCAAGGCAGCACGCGTTTCTTGTCGCGCAAAAAGCTTTCCGCCATCGCGATCGCGGAGGCGGCCGGCGCATAGAACGCCGAGCCGGTCTTGAGCAGGTTGACGATCTCGGCGCCGCCGTTGCGGGTGCGATCCACGATCTCATCGATGCGGGCCTGCGAGGTCCAGCCCATCTTGACGAGGTCCGGCAGCGGAATGCCCGCCACTGTCGAGTACTTCACCAGCGGCACCATGGTGTCGCCGTGACCGCCGAGCACGAAGGCTGTCACGTCTTCCACCGAGACGTCGAATTCGTCGGCAAGAAAGTAGCGGAAGCGCGAGGAGTCCAGCACGCCCGCCATGCCGACCACCTTCTTCGCCGGCAGGCCGGATGCCTTCTGCAACGCCCACACCATGGCGTCGAGCGGATTGGTGATGCAGATGACGAAGGCGTCGGGCGCATATTTCCCGATGCCGGCCCCGACCTGCTCCATCACCTTGAGATTGATGCCGAGCAGATCGTCGCGGCTCATGCCCGGCTTGCGCGGAATGCCGGCAGTGACGATGCAGACGTCGGCGCCCTCAAGCCCTTCGTAGGAATTGACGCCGGTCAGCCTGGCATCGAACCCCTCCATCGGAGACGACTGCGCGATATCGAGAGATTTTCCTTGCGGAATGCCTTCGGCGATATCGAACATTACGACGTCACCGAGTTCTTTCAGTCCGATGAGATGAGCAAGCGTTCCTCCGATCTGACCGGAGCCAATCAGGGCGATCTTGTCGCGCGCCATGGGGAGTTCGTCCTTTGATGACAAAGAGGCAAGGAGGGATAATCTCGGCAGGATCGTGGTTAGACCTTTCGCGTCACCCGTTCAAGTCGCCGCAGCCTGCCATGTCATGTCTCGACCAGGCCGGTGCTGGAGCCGCCGGCGGCGGAATCGCTGCGGCCGTGGGCCTTTGCCAGATAGGATTCCGAGCTCATCTCGATCAGACGCGATGAGGTGCGCTTGAATTCATTCGCCTCGAAGCCGTCGCCCGCGCGATAGAGCGACAGCGGATCGGTGTCGCTCGATGCCATCAGTTTCACGCCGTTGTCATACAGCGTGTCGATCAGCGCGATGAACCGCTTGGCGGCGTCGCGGCCGGCATGGCCCATCACTGGGATGCGGTCGATCATAAGGGTGTGATAGTCGCGCGCGAGCCTTAGATAGTCGGAAGCTCCAAGCGGCTGCTCACAGAGATCCGCAAAGGAGAAACGCGCGACGCCATGGGACGAGCACGGCACACGCAAGGTATGGCCCTTGATCGCGACGTCGCGCGGCTCGCAGGGCGCGCCGCCGGTCATGAGCGTCCATGCTCTGTCGAGCGCCGCCTCGGCCTCGGCGTCGGCGGGTGTCAGCCACATCGTGACGCCGGCGAGCTTCTCCAGGCGGAAATCGGTGCGGGCGTCGAGACGCAGCACATCCATG
>CAZOOO010000109.1:0-10180 GCA_964581435.1 uncultured Hyphomicrobiales bacterium
CGCTTCTCGCGTTCGATGCAAACTGGGTAGCGAATGTCAAATCCACTCCACTAGCATCGCCGCTACGCGCTGAACATCCAGAGCTGCTCGCTCGCCATGAACCCTGTCAGCAGGAAAAGGCCGATGACGACGATCATCGCCGCGGCGCCGACCTCGATACCCTTCATCGCAAGCGTCCCCCTGCCCGGTCGGGCGTCTGTCATGCGACCGGCGAGACTGCGGGCGTAGACAGCGAGCGTTGCGATCGCGGCAATCGTGATCGCGGTGCCCACCCCCATCATCAAGGCCGAACCTATTCCGGTCCAGAACAGGTCTTGAGACAATGCGAAGACCAGGACGATGATTGCGCCCGAGCAGGGCCGCGCCCCGACGGCCAGAACGGCCGCGAAACCCCTTCTCCAGCCGCCGGGGCCCGCGAGGTCCTCCGGTTCCGGACCGTGGGCGTGTCCGCATGTGGATGCATGGTCATGGTCGCAAGCGGGATCGCTATCTCTGTGGTCAGAATGATCATGCCGGAGGCGACCGCGGTGTTGTCCATGATGATGGCAACCACAGTCGGCTGCGGGTTCGGAAAAATCCGGAACGCGACGCTCGGCGGCGACGGCCGCGGCGCCAAGGCTCTTCGCACGCCTGATCTCGCGACAGGATCGCAGAAAACTGCGCCCTTTCACCCGGAGCAAGCGAACGCCGATCAAGACAACCAGGCAATAGCTGACAATCTCGACCACGCGGACCGCATCGCCCATGGCCGTTGCGGTCACCTCAAGGACGAGCGCCCCGATGGCGACGATCGCAATCGCGACGATCGCCTGAAGCATCGCGGACGCGAACGAAAGCGTCACGCCGCGCTTCCAGATTTCATTATTCGCGACGAGATAGGAGGAGATCACGGCCTTGCCATGGCCCGGACCGGCGGCGTGGAAGATGCCATAGAGAAACGAAAAGCCGAGCAGGCCCCATATGGCGGAGCCATCGGTCTTGCTGGCGCGGATAAGAGCGGAAAGCGAGCGATAGAATGCGGCCTGCTGATTGAATATCCAGCCGAAGACACTCGCGGACGGCGACGTCGACTGCCGGGAACCGAACGACAGGCTCTGCGCAGTGGCCGCATCTATCAGGCAAGCAACGAGAAGAAGCGCGCAGGTAAAGACCGCCACCTTCGCCGCGTATGAGTATCGATACCCGTGACGGTCGGTCATTGACTATTTCTCGATTCACGACGTTGTCATGGGCATTGAATGCGGATCTTGTTGGAAAAGACCTGTCCGAAAGTATCGACGGAATCGAGCGGTTCTTGATCGAGCTGGCTCATCCGAAGCTGTTCGGCGGCCGTCGGCGCGCGAGGACCATCGACGATCAGCTGACAGCTTGCGGGCGCGCCGGCCAAAGCAACTGGGTTATTCTTCGCAAGCCCGAAATCGACGAAGATCGTCGGATCGTACACCTCGATCAGAATCGCCTTGGCGGCAACAGGCGTCTTCAGCGGCAGCGTAAAATGCAGGGTTAGAGCCATATCCTTGTATTCAAGCCAGTAATCAACGGGATCGGAAAACGCCGCTTTCCTGCCGTCGGCCTTCGCGTAGGTGAAATAGTCATTTTCCTTCAGGGATGTCACGTTCACCTCCGCGAGCGGACGCAGTTCCTCGCGCGTATACTGTCCCTTCGTCGCATGATGGATGCCCTGCAGAGCATAGGCGGAGAACATATCGTCGAACGTCCATGCGTGACGGATGCCGGTCATCAGACCGTCCGGCGTATAGAGAACCTCGCTGCGGATGGTGACCCAGACATGCGGATGAGCGCTCGCGGACATCGGCGTGCCCGCAAGGAAAAGAAGCGCAAGACAAGCGGTTGCCCGGATCCGGTTCATGATCCTGAGAGCGATAATGACAAGTGCGGCGGAATAGCGGCGGCGACAGCCAGGCTGGAATCGCGATTGCCCAACTATCACAGTGTCATTTCGCCGCCGTTGCCGGCCCCCACCCTCTCCAGCCCCGACACTTGACAAACGCTATCCATTATTCTATAATTCATTAGAACATTAGAAATGTTGTGCGATGGTTTCTGATCCTCAACGGCATCAGCTCGAGTTGGCGGCCGAAATGCTCAAGGCACTGGCTGACCCGAGCAGGCTTGGCATCCTCTTGCGATTGTCAAAACGCGAACTGAGCGTCGGAGAACTCGCCGAGATCGAACAGGAGAAAGTCACAACCGTCTCTGCCCGCTTGAAGGTCTTGCTGACGGCGCATCTCGTCAAACGGCGACGCGAGGGCCAGACGATTTTTTATTCGTTAGCCGACAGGCACGTTCTCAACCTCGTGGACAATGCGATCGAGCACGCTTGTGAAGGCCACTTAACTCCAGCCAGGAAAGGAAAGCACATGACAACCCATACTCATGCCGACCATCCCCACGAGCACGGGCCTTCATGCGGCCATGTCGCGATCAAACACGGCGATCACGTCGATTACCTGCACGACGGCCATCTGCACCATCAGACCGGCGACGCCGTTGAAGAGCACGCCATTGAGGTCAGCGCTGAGAATCCCGACCGTTGCACGCCGGAATTCGGTCACCTGGGCCATGACGTCAACCATGTTCATGGTCCCGACTGCGGGCACCAGGCCGTACCGCATGGCGATCACGTCGATTACCTCGTGAACGGCCGGCTTCACCATCCTCATGGCGATCATTGCGATGACCACGGAGCGATCGAGATCGTCGCCAGCTAAGAGGCGTCAACCCCGGCGTCGGTCGCCTGCCTGTAGTATGCTGATAGTTGTTATTGCAACGGCAGGCGACTTTGGCACGCGCTCAAGGTGTTGCGAAGCGGCCTACCTCGACCCAAGCCTCGATCCCCGTTGCAGCCTCGGCTACAACCGCGACCGGGGACTTGGGCATTTAGACTTTGACTGTTGGCAACGAGCCGATCATTCGTCTTCTTCAGGCTGTTCCTCGGGAGGCGCGAGTCCCTCCAGGCCCTTCAGTAGTTCTTCCTCCGTCATACGCTCGACGGCAACCTCGGTATCGTCCGCATCGACGCTTGCGCCGGCCGAACCGATCAAGGGCACCGTGTCGGACTCGGGCTCGTCGACCTCGACAAACTTCTGCAGGGAATGAACCAACTCCTCGCGCATATCCTCCGGGGAGATGGTCTGTTCGGCTATCTCACGAAGCGCAACGACGGGATTCTTGTCGTTATCGCGATCAATCGTAAGTTGCGAGCCCGACGAAATCATCCGCGCGCGATGTGCGGCCAAAAGAACCAGGTCGAACCGGTTGTCGACCTTGTCGATGCAATCTTCCACGGTGACGCGCGCCATCGCCTGTCGCTCCGTTGCAGGGCTGAAACTAGTGAATATATGTGCTAGGTACAGAGCGTTTGCGGGTTTCGCAACAGGGAATTTAGCATTTGGCGTGACGGCCGGTCTCTGATACCGGTTTATAGAGCCAGAAGGCCGGCATCCGGAGAAGCGGAACAGAGTCCCGATCGGACAAGAATTCGCTTCATTGCTTCTCCATCATATCCTTGACGCCGCCTTTGTCTCAACCTCATTGCGCCTATTGTTTTCTCCAGTTTGATCCGCAAGACGCGATTTGCATCATTAAACCGTGAGGCTGGCCCCAGCCGCACCAATAGCGCGAACAACGATCACGAGAACGCTCGATGCCATCTGCCTCCAACAAGATTGCGCTTTTCATTGACGGCGCCAATCTCTACGCAACCGCCAAGACGCTTGGCTTCGACATCGATTACAAGCGCCTCCTGAAGGAATTTCAGTCCCGGGGCACCCTTCTCCGCGCTTTCTATTACACGGCGATCATCGAGGACCAGGAATACTCATCGATAAGGCCGCTGATCGACTGGCTTGACTACAACGGCTACACGGTGGTCACGAAAGCCACCAAGGAGTTCGTCGACGCCAGCGGCCGCCGCAAGATCAAGGGAAACATGGACATCGAACTTGCGGTCGATGCGATGGAGCTTGCCGAGCATGTCGATCAGATCGTGCTGTTCTCGGGCGACGGCGATTTCCGCTCCCTCGTCGAAGCGGTGCAGCGCCGCGGCGTTCGCGTGACGGTCGTTTCCACAATCGCAAGCCAGCCGCCGATGATCGCTGATGAGTTGCGCCGTCAGGCCGACGTCTTCACCGATCTCGTCGAGCTGCAGCCGAAACTCGGCCGCGACCCGTCGGAACGTCAGTCGCGCCACCACGCGCCGCAATTCCTGCAGCGTACCGCCGCCATGGCGCCCCGGAACGATGACGAAGACTTTGAGGACTGAAACACGCCCGCGCGCCGAACCGCTCTCCGGCGCGACCTCCGCCACCCCAGAACCAGGCCGCGACTGTCCGCTTTGCCCGCGGCTGGTCGACTACCGGCTCTCGGTGCGGGCGCGGGAGCCGGATTGGTTCAACGCGCCCGTGCATTCTTTCGGCGATCCCGATGCGGCCGTTCTGATCGTCGGCCTGGCGCCGGGCGTGCAAGGCGCCAACCGTACCGGACGCCCCTTCACCGGAGACTACGCCGGCGACCTGCTTTACGCGACGCTTCTCAAATACGGCTTTGCCGCCGGATGTTACCAGGCTCGCCCCGACGATGGGCTCGAACTGGTCGATTGCCGCATCACCAACGCGGTGCGTTGCGTGCCGCCGCAGAACAAACCTCTGCCGGACGAGATCAACACCTGCCGCGTGTTTCTCAGCACCACACTTGCGACAATGCCCAGACTGCAAGCGATCATCGCACTCGGCCGCATCGCTCACGATTCCACTGTGAAGGCGCTGGGAGTCCGCGTCGCGGCCGCACCCTTCGCGCACGGCGCGGTGCACTTCATCGGCCCGGTCAGGCTCTATGACAGCTATCACTGCTCCCGATACAACACCAACACGCGCGTCCTGACGCCCGGAATGTTCGAGAGCGTGTTCGCGCAGGTGCGTGCCGATCTGACGTAACGCTGAAGCTCCATAGCGTTTTCGAGCGAAGCATGTCCTCTGGCCTGACCCGAGGATGGAATCCGGTTCGCGCGAAGAAAACGCGTTAAATCAAAAACCTGGAGTCTATCTCGGCTCCGTGAAGCGGATTCCCATCATCTCGCCGATTCGCCAGACACGCTCGCATTCTTTCGGCGCTGAATTCGGCACAAGCGCGACGCCGAAACGCTTCGGCACACTCAGGCCCGAGGCAACCACCAGGCGCGCGCCGTCGCTGGAGATGTCCATCACCTCGCATTCCGATCTGGATTTGCCGTCGGCCGGGTCGAGTACAAGCCACGCCCGTTGATGCCGGCGCCGCATCCGCCGAATGGTGCGTTTCTGTTTGATGCGCATGCCGAGAGCAAATCACCTCAACCCTGAAATTACGTTGAAGCGATCGTTCAAAATTTACCGGACCGACCGCCGTCAGGCTCTTGCGACTCTCATCCCCTGGCCCGCAACAACCGGCCCTTTTCGCGGCCCCAGTCGCGCTTCTTCTCGCTCTCGCGCTTGTCGTGCAGTTTCTTGCCCTTGGCGATCGCCAGCAACAGCTTGGCCCGTCCGCGTTCGTTGAAATAGAGCTTGAGCGGAACCAGCGTCATCCCCTCACGATCGACCGCGCCCATCAGCTTGTTGATCTGCTTCCGGTGCAGCAGCAACTTGCGCGGCCGCTTTGGCTCGTGATTGAAGCGATTGGCTTGCAGATATTCGGGAATGTTGGAGTTGATCAGCCAGATCTCGCCGTTCTTTGAATCGGCGTAGGATTCGGCAATCGTGGTCTTGCCGTTGCGGATCGACTTGACTTCCGTGCCGGTCAGCGCGATGCCCGCTTCGACGGTATCCTCGATCGCATAGTTGAACCTCGCCTTGCGGTTTTCCGCGACGACCTTGATGGCGCGCTCGCCTTTTCCGGCCATGTCCCTGAAACCTCCGGGCGTTATCCGTCGCGGACGGCGGCGCCGCCGATCGGACGGCGTTGCGTCCTATACCTTCGCTTTCAGGAGATCGCGAATCTCGGTCAGCAGTTCTTCCTCGCGAGAAGGCTTCGGCGCCGCCGCGGAGGCCGCCTCGTCCTTGCGCTTCAGCTTGTTCATCCCTTTGATGACCATGAACAGCACGAAGGCGACGATCAGGAAGTTCAACGTCAGCGTCAGAAAACTACCCCATGCCAGCACCGCGCCCTGCTTCTTGGCGTCGGCGAGATTCGAGGCTTTGACGGAATCGGAGAGCGGCGTGAAATAATTCGAGAAATCGAGGCCGCCGGTAACGGCACCGATGATCGGCATGATGATGTCGCCTACCATCGAGGACACGATGCCTCCGAAGGCCGCGCCGATGATGACGCCGACGGCGAGGTCGACGACATTCCCCTTCATCGCGAACTCACGAAATTCCTTCCACATCGCAATCTCCAACAATATTCACCGACGCGCGCGCAGCAACTGGCCCCGGTCAGTTCATCAAACCAGCATGCACCATGGCCTCGCGGATGAGCTTTCCGGTCGGCGGGGTCACCGGCATCAGCGGCAACCGCACGACTTCGTCGATCCGGTCGAGCAGTTTGAGCGCGTGCTTGGCTCCGGCAAGACCAGGTTCCTTGAAAATAGCCTCGTGCAGTGGCACAAGGCGGTCCTGAATCGCGAGTCCGGTAGCATAGTCGCCCTTCAGCACGGCGGTCATCAGACTCGCGCACAGCTTCGGCGCCGCGTTGGCGACGACCGAAATGCAGCCGTGTCCACCCGCCGCCATGAAGGCGAGCGCCGTCATGTCCTCGCCCGACAACTGAATGAAGTCAGGTCCCATTGCATGGCGCTGCAATGAGACCCGCGCCAGATTGGCGGTGGCGTCCTTGACCCCGGCGATGTTCTTCAGTTCGAACAGCCGCGCCATCGTCTCCACGGACAGATCGACGACCGAGCGCGACGGAATATTGTAGATGATGATGGGAATCCCGATCGCGTCGTTCACCGTCCTGAAGTGTTGGTACAAGCCTTCCTGGGTCGGCTTGTTGTAATACGGCGTCACCACCAGCACCGCGTCGGCGCCGGCCTTCTCGGCATGCATGGCCAGATCGACCGCCTCGCGAGTCGAATTCGAGCCCGCGCCCGCGATCACCGGCACCCGCCCCCCGGCCTCGTCGATGCACCATTCCACGACCTTGCGGTGTTCGTCGTGGCTCAGCGTCGGACTCTCGCCGGTCGTGCCGACGGGCACGAGACCGTGAACTCCTTCGCTGATCTGCCAGCTCACCAGATCGCGAAAGGCGGCCTCGTCAATGGAGCCGTTCTTGAACGGCGTCACCAGGGCCGTGTACGATCCCTGGAACCTCGCCCTGCTTGCCATGGTCCGCTCCAACACGTTGCGCGGCTTCGCCGTCTGCCGATTTCGATGCTGCGCCAGTCATATCGGGTCTGGCGCTGCTGCGAAAGGTCCGCGCCTGAAACCGTGGCCGCGATTTCGCCGTTGTCGGGGCATATGACTCCGGCGGTCGGGGTTTTAGTGTTTTGTCCACACATTCAATGAAATAGTAATGAGATTTTAGGGGGCCGTTCGATTCTCTGAAAAGGAATTTATCGTGACATTGCCTGCCCGTGCATCAAAGCTACGAACTGCGGCTTTAGGCGCGAGCCTGGTGGCGGCCGCGCTCTGGGCCGGGATCGCCCATGCGGAGAAAGTCGCCAAAGTTCCCACGCCGACACCGAAGTCGAAACCTTCAGGCCACGTCGCTCCAAAGACCGTCTCCGGCCATGGGCACAGCAAGACCATCGTTCCGGGCAAAGGCAAGCCCCCGGCGGCCTCGGTCATTCAACCGGCAACACGTCAGCACGCCACGATTCCCGCGCCCTCGGCTCGCAAGCCCGTTCCGAGGGCCGCGATGGCCGCAACGTCATCGACCCCGCGCGGCGATCTCGCCGCGCTTGAGAATGTCATAGAGCTGACCCGCAGGCAGAAGTCGTCCGACGCCACGCAGGTCGCGGCCGGCATGACAGACCCGGTGGCGCGCAAGCTCGCCGAGTGGATCATCCTGCGCAGCAACGACAACGGCGCGCCGACCGAGCGCTACCGCGCCTTCATCGATTCCAATCCGAGTTGGCCCTCGCAGACATTCCTGCGCCGGCGCGCGGAAGCTGCGCTATGGGACGACCATCGCGACGGCGCCGCCGTGCTGGCTTGGTTCGAAAATGAACGACCGCTGTCGGCCAAGGGACGGTTCGCGCTGGCAAGCGCGCTGCTCGCGCGCGGCGACCGCGCCCGCGCCGAGCAGTTGGTCCGCGAGGCCTGGCGTACCGATACGATGTCGGCGGCGGTCGAGGAGAAAGCGCTGGAGATGTTCGGAGCGCTGATTACGCCAGGCGACCACAAGGCGCGCATGGATTACATGCTTTACGGCGAGGATCGCGACGCCGGAATGCGGGCGGCCCAGCGGCTCGGGAGATCGCACGAGGCCCTCGCGAAGGCACGAATTGCGGCCGATCGCAAATCGTCCAGCCTGCGCGCACTGCTCGAGAAAGTGCCACGCGAACTGCACGGCGATCCTGGCTATGTCTTGGCCCTTATTCAGCTCCTGCGTCGTGAAGAGAACTTCGCGGAAGCTGCGCGGCTGATGCAGAGCGCGCCGCGGGATCCCAACCGGCTTTACAATGTCGATCAGTGGTGGATCGAGCGGCGGCTGCTCGCGCGCAAGATGATCGACGTCGGGCAATACCGCACCGCGTATCTCATCGCCCGCGACGCGGCGCTTCCCTCGCGCGATATCTACAAGACCGAACAGGAATTTACCGCCGGCTGGATCGCTCTTCGTTTCCTGAAGGACCCCAACACGGCCGCTCGGCATTTTGCGCGCATCGGCGTCGGCAGCGTCAATCCGACCGCGCTGGCGCGGGCTGGCTACTGGCAGGGCCGCGCCGCCGAGGCGGCGGGCCGCGCTCAGGAGGCCCGTCGCGCCTATGCCGCAGCGGCAGAGCAGTCCACCAGCTACTATGGCCAGCTTGCGCGCGCGAAGCTCGGGCTACCGCAGATCGAACTGCACGGCGTTCCCGGCAACAGGTCCCGCGGTGTCGAGCGGTTGGAGATCGTGCGCGCCGCCCAGCTTCTTTACACGATCGGCAAGGGCGAATACGCGATCCCGATCCTTGCCGATATGGGCGAAAACGGCGACCCTGATGCAGTGCTGGGGCTGAGCGAACTCGCGGCGCGCCAGGGCAACGCGCAGGGAATGCTGCTCGCCGGCAAGGCCGCGCTGAATCGCGGCCTGCCATTCGATTTCTATGCCTACCCCGTCAGCGGAATTCCGCCGTTCAGATCCATCGGACCGGATGTGGAGCGCAGCATCATCTATGCGATTGCCCGACAGGAAAGCGCCTTCAATCCATCGGTGGTATCGCCGGCCAACGCCTATGGACTGATGCAGGTGACGCCGGATGCCGGGCGATACGTCTGCAAGAAATACGGCGCCAGCTTCGACCTTCATCGCCTGAGGAATGAGCCCGCTTATAACGCCGCTCTTGGCGCGGCGGAACTCGGCGGCCTGCTCGAGGACTATCGCGGCTCCTATATCCTGACCTTCGCCGCCTACAACGCCGGACGCGGCAGCGTCAAAAAATGGATCGCGCGTTACGGTGATCCGCGGGATCCCGGGGTCGATGCGGTGGACTGGGTCGAACTGATCCCGTTCTCGGAGACACGCAACTACGTGCAGCGCATCATGGAGAACCTGCAGGTCTATCGCGCGCGCTTCGGCGGCGGCTCGAAGTTGCAGATCGAAGCGGACTTGCAACGCGGCTCGATCCAGTAACGTCGGAGCGGCGGATAGCGCCTCGCGCGGGGCGCGCTCCGTGCCGAGGGTCCGTCCCGGTTATTCCTCATCCTTACTCGCCTCGTTTGCGGGAAAAGCTCGAAGCGAGTGCCATGGAGCGGAAAACGGAGCTGCGCGCAGGCTCGATCAACCCGTACCTTCCGGAATTGCATTCAGGTGACGCCGCGTCTGCGCCCGAACGTCGCGGCAGGCCCGGCACTGCGCTCGCGTTCCCATCTTCACACCTCGACGCTATAGCGTTTTCGAGCGAAGTGGATACCGGTTCGCGTAAAGAAAACGCGTCAAAACAAAAAGCTGGAGCCCGGCTTTGATTCCGCCAAAGCCGGAATAGCTCTAGTGGAGTGGATTTGACATTCGCTACCCAGTTTGCATCGAACGCGAGAAGCGA
>CAZOOO010000110.1:0-9973 GCA_964581435.1 uncultured Hyphomicrobiales bacterium
GCTAGTGGTCCTTTGATTCTAACATTTGCAGGAAACCCCTGCCGCAACGGGATGCAAATGTTAGAATCGGACCACTAGTGTGGTGGTTCAGAAATTCGCTAAGGAGGGGGCGGCAAATGAGACGAACTTCGGATTCGGGACACTAGGCGACATCATGAAACAGCGGATATTGGTCTTTGGGTCGACATACCTTGTTGCGTTTTTCGCGGCCTGGATCTCCGCGGGACACGCGCAGCCGGCGGTCGCGGGGCCGAGATATTCGCCGCCATTCACGGCAACGCTTTCAAACAATATCCCGCTGGCTTTCGGCATGGATGGGATGGCTGCCGCGAATGCGCTCAGAAGCTCCCTGAACTACATCGGCGGCCCGCCCGGCAACGAAGTGTTTCTGGCGTTCCGGAGCGGCAACGGCTTCTTCAACCGCAGAGACCGACTCTATTTGCAATTCCGCAGAGGACGTCTTGTGGGCTGGAAGGGCGACTGGGGCCATAACTGGATGTGGCAGTAGCGCGACCATCGTCGAGAAAACGAGAAAAACAGTTTAATAATTGTTTGCACCCTGCCGTAAAGGACAATAGTCGCGGCCTGTCGATCTGGCCGGCGTACGCCCCCTCGCCTTCTTTGCCTGGCATCTCAGGAGCAAGAACGGCGCCTCAGAACCAGCGTTCGTCGACGGGGACAGTGGTCGCCGGAGGGGGGGGCTGCACCCGACAGCGCCAGCGCGGTCAGCACGGCCACCGAAGGCATTGGAAATGCACGCGCGAGCCATACCGGGAGACCGTCCCTTGGCACGAGATCGCGCGGTTGTGCACCCGTGTTATGGTTAACAGAAGGCATCACTTCGCCGGTCGGTTGGTCCCGATGCTCCGCGGCTCAATCCCGCGAATAGCCGATCAGCGGCGGTCGCGGCCGGAACAGCACCATCAAAAGAATGCCCGCAACTCCGAGTACCGCGAAGGCTGGCTGATTCAAAACCAGCTTGACGAGATCCCACGCCCAGGGCGCCGAGGCTTCGATCTGGGTTCGAACCGCTTGCTGGCTGGCCTGATGAATATCGTTCCAGAATTCGCCAAGTTTGGTCAACCGCAGGGTCTGATCGGCGATTGACCGGGCTCCATCATAGACCAGAAAAATGAAGCCGCCAGCCAGCAGCAATAGCCCGATGAAACGAAAAATCCCACGGATCATGCCGTCACCTGCCCCTTGTCTCCCTGTGGTAGCAGCTAGTGTGGTGGTTCGGAAGTTCGCTTCATTGCCCACCGACTCCGTCAAACGAGCTGCGGAATCGGGATACTCGCCCCTTAGCCCTCGAAGGTACGAAATTCAACCTCGCCGGCGTCTGTTTCGAAAGCCTCGAGAAGGCGCTGTCTTGCAGCACCTGCCGGGAGGCCGGGAGGCGTTGACGCTGGAAAACAGGGGCTCTATAAGGACCGCCGATGGCGGCGGGGCGATCCTGCCGCCGCTGTTCTTTGAAAAAGGCTCCTCGCAAGCTTCGGGGACGGCATTTTCAGGAACACCGGAAAAAATATTCAGGCTCATCCGCGCAATCGAATGACCGGCTAATGGCCGGCCTCTCGCGGGGGGCGTTGCCAAAGGATTCGTCGAGACCATGGCCAATACGACCTCCGCCAAGAAAGCGACACGCAAGATTGCCCGCCGGACCGCCATCAACAGGTCGCGGCGCACCCTGATGCGCGGCTCGGTCCGGATCGTCGAGGAAGCGATCGCGAAGGGCGATCGCGACGCCGCGATCCAGGCAATGAAGCGCGCAGAGCCGGAACTGATGCGGGCTGGCCAGCAAAACATCATTCACAAGAACAATGCGAGCCGCAAGGTTTCCCGGCTGACGCATCGAATCGCCAAGCTTGCAAAATGAACTGAGTCAAAGACGCCAGAATCTTTGATCGACGCGTTTTCTTCACGCGAACCGGATTCCATCCCCGGGTCAAGCCCGAGGATATGCTTCGCTCGAAAACGCTACAATCGTCAGCATTCTCAGAAGGCCTGGCCGATCGCCAGGCCTTTTTTTTTGCGCGGCCGTGCCGGAATTTTCTGTCCGCCAGATTATAAAGCGGTAACGGGACACTTCAACACGTCACGCCGCATCGCCTTGTGAAGGCATCACGCCCTCGATCACCGCGACCGTTTCACCCCACGTTCCAGAATGCGACGACGGGGCACCAAAACAAAAACCGCGATCCGATCGATGGGACCTGCCGCAACAGCCATCCGGCTGAGTTCGGCGGCCTCCTCACATTCAAAAATCGAGGCTTTCGCATGACACCAACTCGCTATATCCTTTTAGATATAACATGAAGAGTAGCGAGGACGCTCCCATGGGCGCGCGGCCGGCGCAGGCTACCCGTAAAAACAGCCAGAAAAAAATGCGCCTAGCTAACCACTTATCTCCATAGCGTGAGGAAGCACTTCCAAAACGACCTCGCGCTTCGCCCTGGTTTATCCTTTCTTAAAGTATTTTAGACAGCGCGGCGGATTTGTAACACCTCACAAAGGGCATCGAATCCGCGCGCAGATTCAAACCGTTGCTGATCGGGCGCGCCGGAGGCCGGGCATGTCTCGCGCACTCATTCGATTTGCGAGACGCAGCCGTGACGCGAAAGCCGTTGCGAGAATTGAAACGTGGTGTATTTCTCTGGGGGCTCGCGACACTCGCGGCTCTTCAGATAGTGCGGATTAGAGAGCCTTGGGTGGACGTGCATATCGGCGGCGATATTCACGTTGGTAAGCTTTTCATGTGATGGCGAATGGCAACTCATAGCAACATGAGAACGGATGTTCTGTGCCGAAATGGCTCGGCTGCGACAGTTTCTTCAATCGTTTGCCGGCAAGAAATACGCTTACGCCATATCGCATCTCCGCAGCGGGGAGCGGGCGAGTTGACTTGGTGAATTAGAGTGCGGGCGTAGCGATCCGACAACCAGGCTTCGGGTTCGCAGACTGAATTTGAGATTGATCTGAGAGGATATCTCGGCGCGGCCCACCGCAGCGAGGAGGGGATTTATGTCAAACAAAAACAACGCCACCAGATTTCATTCATTGGATTATCCTACGGACGTTTTCACGAATACGACGACATTTCTGCGTTCTTCCGTGCGTTATACAGGCGGCGCCTCTAGCCGCCGCTGACCTCGCCTTCGTTCCGTTTTCAGCCACCTGAGTCGCTTGCGGTGCCCTGCCGAACGATTGGTCGTGGCCGAAACGAAGGTCTTCGAAGGATCACAGTGCGTGACCTTCCGAGGGAGCAGCTGCATCTGAACATCACCCAACCAGAAAAGTCGTCACAAAAATGTCAGACACAGAACAGGAGCGCTGGTCGCGTGTGAAGGGTCGATTGCGCTCGACCGTCGGAGAGGACATCTATTCAAGCTGGTTCGCGAGAATGGATCTGGAGAGCGTTCATGGCGAGAGCGTCCGCCTGTCGGTCCCGACTCGGTTCCTGAAAAGCTGGATCCAGGCGCATTACGCCGAGCGGGTGCTGGCCTGCTGGCAGGCCGAGCTGCCGGACGTTCACCGGATCGATCTCACGGTGCGTTCGGCCATGCGCTGCGCCGCGCCCGTCAGGGAAGCGCCTGCGGCCGGTGCGCGCCGCCTCGAACGCAGTCAGAGCCGAGACAGCACTGAACTGAAAACGGTTGCAACCGTGCCGGCGTCCGCCAACCACGACGCGCTCGGCGGTTCGCCTCTCGACCCGAGGCTGACGTTCCAAAGTTTCGTCACCGGCCGCTCCAACACGCTGGCCCACGCGGCGGCGCGTCAGGTCGCCGAAGGCCGGCGCGGCGACAGCGTGATGTTCAATCCGCTTTACATCCACGCCGGCGTGGGCCTCGGCAAAACCCATCTGCTGCAAGCCGTCACGTGGGCGGGCAATGCGGGCCCGGAGCGCAGGGTGCTCTACCTGACGGCGGAGAAGTTCATGTATGGCTTCGTCGCCGCCCTCAAGACGCAAACGGCGCTCGCTTTCAAGGAAGCGCTCCGCGGCATCGACGTTCTGGTCATCGACGACTTGCAGTTCCTGCAAGGTAAATCGACACAAGCCGAATTCTGCCACACGTTGAATGCGCTCATCGATGCGGGCCGCCAGGTCGTCATTGCCGCCGACCGGCCGCCGTCCGACCTGGAAAGCCTCGACGATCGCGTACGATCCCGGCTCGCCGGCGGGCTCGTGGTGGAAATGGGTTCGCTCGGCGAGGAGCTTCGGCTCGGCATCCTGAGATCGCGGGTAGAAGCCGCACGAATACATCACGCCAGTTTCGACGTGCCGGAGCAGGTCCTGGATTATCTGGCGAAAGCGGTCACCCATAACGGGCGCGACCTCGAAGGCGCGATCAACCGGCTTCTGGCGCACAGCAAGCTCAACGCCCAGCCGGTCACGCTCGAAATGGCCGAGCGCGAGGTCCGTGACCTGGTCCGTCCGCAGGAACCCCGGCGGATCAAGATCGAGGACATCCAGCGGGTCGTTGCGCGGCAGTACAATGTAAGCCGCTCGGACCTTCTTTCCTCGCGCCGCACCGCCAACGTGGTGCGGCCGCGGCAGGTCGCGATGTATCTGGCTAAAACGCTGACGTTGCGTTCCCTGCCCGAGATCGGCCGCCGGTTCGGGGGCCGGGATCATACCACCGTGCTGCACGCCGTGCGCAAGATCGAGGCGCTGGTGTCGAAGGATGCGACGCTGTCCGATGAAGTCGAATTGCTGAAACGCCAGCTTCAGGATTAAGGCAAAAGCGCGAGAATTCGCTAAAACATCGGGAAAAAAGCCGGAACCAGGCAAGCCAAGGCTTGCGCGGGGCGCGCTTCCGCGCCACCTTGCGGTCCTGCCGGATTTGAGCAAATCGGCCTTGAACTTGGGGTTACTGCCGCGGGTCCCCGCGGCATTTTCAGCATGACGTGAATTCTCATCGGACGGATTTGCAATGAAGGTCACCGTCGAACGCGCGCAACTGCTGAAATCGCTTGGCCACGTCCATCGCGTGGTCGAGCGGCGGAATACGATTCCGATTCTGGGAAACGTGCTGGTGCGCGCCGAGAATAGCACACTGTCGCTGAAGGCGACCGATCTCGATCTGGAGGTGACGGAAACGCTGGCGGCGGAAACCGGCACGATCGGCTCGACCACGGTTCCAGCGCACATGTTCTACGACATCATCCGCAAGCTGCCCGATGGCGCGCAGATCGTGCTTGAAGGCGACGGCGACCGCTCGGTTCTGACCATCCGCGCCGGACGCTCCCGCTTCACCCTGCAGACGCTGCCGGAGAATGATTTCCCTGATCTTGCGGCCGGCGAGATGACGCATGCTTTCACGTTGGCCGCGGCAGACCTGAAGCGGCTGATCGATCGCACCCAGTTCGCGATCTCGACCGAAGAGACCCGCTATTATCTCAACGGCATCTACCTGCACGGCGCGGGCACCGCAAATAACGCGACGCTGCGCGGCGTCGCGACTGACGGTCATCGCCTTGCGCAACTCGATCTCGCTTTGCCGAAGGGCGCTGAGGGAATGCCCGGAATCATCATTCCGCGCAAGACGGTCGGCGAGGTGCAGCGGTTGATCGAGGATAGCGAGGCCGAGATCGGAATCGAACTGTCGCAGGGCAAGATCCGCTTTACTCTCGGCAACGTCGTGCTGACCTCCAAGCTGATCGACGGCACCTTCCCGGACTACGGCCGCGTGATCCCGCAGAACAACGACAAGGAACTGGTCGTCGACAAGAAGGATTTCGAGGCCGCGGTCGATCGCGTCTCGACGATTTCCAGCGAGCGCGGCCGCGCCGTGAAGCTGGCGCTGTCAGCGGGCAAGCTGGTTCTGTCCGTGACCAATCCCGATTCCGGCAGCGCCACCGAGGAACTTGAAGTCGAATACGCCTCCGACGCACTCGATATCGGATTCAACTCACGCTATCTCCTGGACATCGCCGCGCAGATCGAGGGCGAAGCCGCGGTGCTGAAGCTCGCCGACCCCGGATCGCCGACGCTGGTGCACGACAGGGATTCCAGGGGCGCGCTCTACGTCCTGATGCCGATGCGGGTGTGAGGAATTTCTCGGATCGCCAAGTCTCCGGTTTTGCTCTCTCCCCTGGCAGGAGAGGGAAATATTGCTCGGCGTCATGATCCCCTCCCGCATCCGCCGCCTGAGCCTCACCCACTTCCGCAACTACCGCGCCGCGACGTTCGAAACGCGCGGCGACGTGGTCGTGCTGGTCGGGCCGAACGGCGCCGGCAAGACCAATTGCCTTGAAGCCATATCGCTGCTGTCGCCGGGACGCGGCTTGCGGCGTGTCACGCGCGAAGACATCGCAGACAACAGGGAAGACGGCTCCTGGGCGGTGTCGGCCGAGGTGCAGGGCGCGCTCGGTCTTGCGACGCTCGGCACCGGCATCGACGCGCCGGGCAATGAAGCCGGTCCGGGCGGTCGGCGCTGCCGGATCGACCGCGAGCCCGTCGCATCGGCAGCCGCGTTCGGCGACCATCTGCGCATGGTCTGGCTGACGCCGTCGATGGACGGCCTGTTCACCGGGCCGGCGTCGGAAAGACGGCGCTTCCTCGACCGCCTGGTGCTGGCGATCGACAGCGATCACTCCGGCCGCGTCTCGGCGCTGGAGCGCAGCCTGCGCTCGCGCAACCGCCTGCTTGAGATGCGCAACCACGATGCCCATTGGTGCGACGCCGTCGAGCGTGAAACCGCCGAACTTGCCGTCGCGGTCGCGGCGATGCGCGCACAGACCGTGACACGCCTTTCCGCCGCGTTGAAGACGCGCGGCGGGGCCTCCTCATTCCCTTCGGCAAGTATCCGCCTCGACGGCTGGATGGAAAACGCGCTGCTGACCGAGCCGGCCACAGTGGTGGAGGATCGATATCGCGAGATGCTGCGCGCCGGCCGCGCCCGCGACGCCGCAGCCGGCCGCACACTCGAAGGTCCGCATCTCACCGATCTCGACGTGATCTATGCGCCGAAGCACATGCCGGCGAAGGAAGCCTCCACCGGCGAGCAGAAGGCGCTCCTGATCGGCCTCGTGCTGGCCCATGCCCGGCTCGTCGCCGAGATGACGGGAATCATCCCGCTGCTGCTGCTCGACGAAGTCGTGGCGCACCTCGATCCCGACCGCCGCGGCGCGTTGTTCGGCGAGCTTGCCGGTCTGGGCGCCCAGGTCTGGATGAGCGGAGCCGACCCGGCCGCCTTCGCCAGCCTCAGTGCCGGCAGCGAAACCTTCAAGGTGGATTCGGGCCGCATTGCCCGCGAGCCACCTTCGTAAGGCCATGGGGATCGGCCAGGACAGGAGTTGAAAAATCCCACAGCTTTCGTCTCAAGGCGCAGGCTCCCGGGTTTTGCGAATCGCGATGTGGGAGGCTTCGCAAACAGTCTGTTTTCCGCCTTGAAAAATATAACAAAAATCCTATTTATTCAAAGACTTATGTAACCTAACTTTGCGCTAGGCGCGGTGCCGCTTTCGTGCCAGAAATAGACTTCTCAGCCGCATCGACCGCGTCTGTCCCGGGACACCTTCTGAAGGCCTTTCATGAACGAACCTGCCCGGCAGCCAATTGCCGATACCGAATCTGTCGCGGCCATCGAATATGGCGCGGAATCGATAAGGGTTCTCAAGGGCCTCGACGCCGTGCGCAAGCGGCCGGGCATGTATATCGGCGACACCGACGACGGCTCCGGCCTGCACCACATGGTCTATGAGGTCGTCGACAACGCCATCGACGAAGCGCTGGCCGGGCACGCCACCGCCGTCGAGGTCACCCTCAACGCGGACAACTCAGTCACGGTGCGCGATGACGGCCGCGGCATTCCCGTCGACATTCACAAGGGCGAAGGCATCTCGGCGGCCGAGGTCATCATGACCCAACTGCACGCCGGAGGAAAATTCGACCAGAATTCCTACAAGGTCTCCGGCGGGCTGCACGGCGTCGGCGTCTCCGTCGTCAACGCGCTCTCCAGCAAGCTGATCCTGCGCATCTGGCGCAAGGACAAGGAGCACTTGATCGAATTCGCCAACGGCGACGCGGTGGCGCCGCTGAGGGTCGTCGGCGACGCCAACGGCAAGCGCGGCACCGAAGTCACCTTTCTCGCCTCGACCGAGACCTTCACCAACATCGAGTATGATTTCGCCACGCTGGAGCATCGGCTGCGCGAACTCGCGTTCCTGAACTCCGGGGTCAACATTCTGCTCTCGGACATGCGTCACGCCGTCGAGCGGCGCGAGCAGATGATGTATGAAGGCGGCGTGGTCGAATTCGTCAAGTATCTCGACCGCAACAAAAAGGCGATGGTGGCGGATCCGATCATGGTCCGCGCCGAGATGAACGACATCAGCGTCGAGGCCGCGCTGTGGTGGAACGACAGCTACCACGAGAATGTCCTTTGCTTCACCAACAACATTCCGCAGCGCGACGGCGGCACCCATCTCGCCGGTTTTCGCGGCGCGCTGACCCGGCAGGTCAACGGCTATGCCGACGCCATGGCCAGGAAGGAGAGGATCGCGCTGACCGGCGATGACTGCCGCGAAGGATTGACCGCGGTGCTTTCGGTGAAAGTGCCGGACCCGAAATTCTCGTCGCAGACCAAGGACAAGCTGGTGTCGTCGGAAGTGCGCCCCGTGGTCGAGAACGTCATCAACGAGGCGCTCGCCGCCTGGTTCGAGGAACATCCGACCGAGGCCAAGCTCATCGTCGGCAAGGTGGTCGAGGCCGCCGCCGCCCGCGAGGCCGCGCGGAAGGCGCGCGAACTGACGCGGCGCAAGGGCGCGCTCGACGTCGCTTCCCTCCCCGGCAAGCTCGCCGACTGCCAGGAACGCGATCCGGCGAAGTCGGAGCTGTTCATCGTCGAGGGCGACTCGGCCGGTGGCAGCGCCAAGCAGGGCCGCAACCGCGAATTCCAGGCCGTCCTGCCGCTCCGCGGCAAGATCCTGAACGTCGAGCGCGCGCGCTTCGACAAGATGCTGTCGTCCGAGCAGATCGGCACGCTGATCACCGCGCTCGGCACCGGAATCGGCCGCGAGGATTTCGACCTCTCGAAGCTGCGCTATCACAAGATCATCGTGATGACCGACGCCGACGTCGACGGCGCGCATATCCGCACGTTGCTCCTGACCTTCTTCTTCCGCCAGATGCCGGCGCTGATCGAGGCCGGCCATCTCTATATCGCGCAGCCGCCGCTCTACAAGGTGACCCGCGGCAAGTCCGAACGATACCTGAAAGATGAGCGCGCGCTGGAGGACTACCTGATCGAGACCGGGCTCGACGACTGCGTGTTCAGGCCCGCCACCGGCGAAGACCGCGGCGGCCGCGACTTGCTGGGGCTGGTGGAGGACGCTCGCGTCATCCGCAACGTGCTGCACAATCTGCATGGCCGCTACAACCGCAAGGTCATCGAGCAGGCTGCGATCGCCGGCGTGATGAACCCGAGGATCACCGAAGATCTGGCGACGGCCAACGCCGCCGCCGATTACATCGCGAAGCGGCTGGACGCGCTCGCCGACGAAGTCGAGCGCGGCTGGACCGGCCGCTTTGCGGAAGGTCAGGGCTTTTTCTTCGAGCGCACCATACGCGGCGTCAAGGACGTCGCCATGATCGACGACGCGCTGCTCGGCTCGGCCGACGCGCGCAAGCTCGATGAATACGCTGCGAAATTGCAGGAAGCCTATCCGCGACCCGGCCTCCTGCGGCGCAAGGATACCGAAACCGCGATCCATGGTCCGGTCAGCCTGTTCGAGGCGGTAACCGATTCGGGGCGCAAGGGCATCGCGCTCCAACGCTACAAAGGTCTCGGCGAGATGAACCCGGACCAGCTCTGGGCGACGACGCTCGATGTCAACGAGCGTTCCCTGCTACAGGTGAAGATCAAGGAGGTCGATGAGGCCGACGATATCTTCACCAAGCTGATGGGCGATGTGGTCGAACCGCGCCGCGAGTTCATCCAGGACAACTCGCTCAGCGCCAATGTGGACGTGT
>CAZOOO010000111.1:0-9910 GCA_964581435.1 uncultured Hyphomicrobiales bacterium
ACCCTCTCGGTGTAAACGAGATGCTCTAACCAGCTGAGCTAGCCGCCCTCGGCTCTTTGTTTAGCCCCGACGCATCCCTGCATGCAAGCTGCTGTCGCAGCCTATCGGATACGGCTCGCCGTCGATCCCGGTGCAAACCAGAAGCCGCAGACGCGTTGCCTACACTCGCGCCGATCATGATGAAACTCTACGATAGATCAGGCCGGGTGAGATAAGGCATTCATTCCGGGCCAGTTGTGATGGCTCGAGCCCGCCGTCGCCTTCGAGAGCGATACGATCAAACTCAAACCGGGCGCCGCTCGAATCGACGATGTATTCCGGGATCGACTCCCGGCGGTATTCACCGATGGAAGGGCCTTGCTCGACGATCGTCTTATCTTCCTCATCCGCCATCCTCGTCTCCTTCATTTCTGGTTCGAACCGCAGGCGGCCTCACCCCTGTCGCGTTTGCCGAATGGTAAAGTCCGTGCTTTTACGCGATCGGATCTCTCGGTCTGGAGCACGTTCGCTTCTCATGGAAAAAGGCGCGAGGCTCCCAGATATCGATTTGACGCGTTTCTTCCCGCGAACAGGTCGCCCATTTCGCTCGAAAACGCTATAGCCATAGATGGCGTGGTTTCCTTCATAATCGGCCTTAAGTCACGGATTTTGTGAAGGGCAATCGCTCGAATTTCGTGGAGGCGGCGATGGTACAGGTTCCTGAGACGCAGAACGCGGACCAGATCGCTTACTGGAATGGACCCGGCGGCCAGCGCTGGGCCGATCGTCAGCACGTGCAGGATGAACTGCTGGAGCCGGTTTCCACCATCCTGCTGGACCGGGCCAAGGCCATGCCCGGCGAACGCATCATCGACGTCGGCTGCGGCTGTGGAGCAACCACGCGCGCCTTCGCGGAGCAGGTGGGCGTTTCAGGTTATGTCCTCGGCATCGATGTATCGGTGCCGATGCTGGAACGGGCAAGGCAGATCGCGCCGCAGGCGGGCCGGGTTGAGTTCCGGCTGGCCGATGCCGCTGAATATCCGTTCCGGCCGGCGCGGTTCGATTTGATCGCCTCCCGGTTCGGCGTGATGTTCTTCGCCGAGCCGGCCTCAGCATTCGCGAACCTGCGCAAGGCGTTGCGGCCCCTTGGCCGCCTGGCATTCATTTGCTGGCGGGAGCCTCGCCTTAATCCCTGGCTGATGACTCCGCTCCAGGCTGCCTACAAGCACGTCCCGAATCTGCCGGATCTCGGGCCGGACGATCCCGGACCTTTCTCGTTCGCGTCCGAGGAGCGTGTTCATCGCATTCTCGGCCAGGCCGGCTTCTCCGAAATAGCGATGGAAGCCTGCGAGCTTGCGCTGGATATCTCGGTCGGCTGCGGACTGGATGCCGCAGTCAAGTCAGCGCTTCAGATCGGTCCGGCCAGCCGCGCGCTTGACGGGCAGCCTGTTGAAGTCGTCGCTGCCGCGGAGAACTCGATCCGGGAAGTCCTTGCTCCGTTCGCCCGGGAGCAGACGGTGGTGCTTCCGGCGTCGATCTGGATCGTGACTGCGCGCAACCTGTGATAGCGGCGCATTGTTGACTGAAACTGGCTCCGGCTTTTCGGGTGATGGCTCTAACAATATCCGTACAGGCCGCAGGCATAGGGCAACCGCTCGAAATAGAGCGAGATTACCGACCGATCCTCATAGTACGGGCGATAGTAGAAATCGTTCGGTCTTCCGTAATAACCTGGCACCGGCGGCGGAATCCGAAACCGGTAGAGCACGCTTTCGGGATAATCTTTCTCCTGCGCGACCCGGACCGGTGGCGGCGCCGGCTCCGCGAAGATTTTTCCGATGCGGCTGTGCGCCGGAAGATCGGCGGCTGATCCCGCCGCGCCCATCATGGCGACTCCGATGGCCGCGAGCGAAATGGTGCGTAGCATTCTTGAACCCCCGATGATTCGAGGATCATATCACGCGACTTTTAGGAAAGATTAACGATGTTCGCGCGGCGGTATCCCGCGACGACCGCGCGGTATCCGGATATCCGATCTATTGCTCGCGATCTCAGAATTTTCAGGCGCGTTCTTCCCAGATCGCAGCGAGGTGCACGATAGTTCGCACGGCGGCTTCCATGTCCTGTACGCTGACCCACTCGGTGCGCGAGTGGAAGGCGTGTTCGCCGGCGAAGATGTTAGGGCAGGGAAGCCCCATGCATGACAGCCGCGAGCCGTCCGTGCCGCCGCGAATGCTGCCTTTGACCGGCTTGAAACCGGCGCGGCGGATCGCCTCCATCGCGTTGTCGACGACCTCCGGGTGGCGATCCACGATCTGCTTCATGTTGCGATACTGCGGCTGAATCTCCAGCCGATACGTCGAATGCGGGAAGTCCGCCATGACATCCCGGATGATGCCCTCGAGCATGGCCTCCTTCTCTGTCAGCCCCGTTTCCATGAAATCGCGCACAATGAGGCTTAGCGTTGCGCTCTCGAGTGTGCCGCTGATGTCGGTCGGATGCAGAAAGCCTTCGCGGCCGTCGGTGGTCTCGGGCGAGCAGGTATTTTTCGGGAGCCGCTCCACGATGCGGGATGCGATCTTGATCGCATGTTCCATCTTCCCCTTGGCGAAGCCGGGATGGGCGCTGACTCCCTTGATGGTGATAACCGCGGCATCAGCCGAGAACGTCTCGTCCTCGATATGACCCGTGGTCTCGCCGTCGACGGTGTAGGCGAAGTCCGCGCCGAGTTTTTTCAGGTCGATCTTGTCGACGCCGCGTCCGATTTCCTCATCGGGCGTGAACAGGATTTTGATCGTGCCATGCCTGGTCTCCGAGCTGGCAAGCAGGATCTGGATCGCATCCATGATTTCGGCAACGCCGGCTTTGTTGTCGGCGCCGAGCAGCGTGGTGCCGTCCGACGTGATGATGTCGTTGCCGATCTGATCAGCCAGCGCCGGATTTTCCGCTGCGCGGATGGTCTGCGACGGATCGCCGCGGAGAGGGATGTCGCCGCCGCGATAATTCCGGACGATCTGCGGTCTGACGTTTGCACCTGAGCAGTCCGGCGACGTGTCCATGTGCGAACAGAAGCAGATGACCGGAACCTGCTTCGAACTGTTCGCCGGAAGTGTCGCGTACACGTAGCCGTGCGGATCGAGGTGAGCATCCGCGATGCCGAACTTTTGCAATTCGCTCACCAGCAGGCGCCCGAGATCCTTCTGCTTCTCGGTGGACGGATAACTTGAAGACGCCGGATCGGACTGGGTATCGATGGCGGCATAGCGAAGGAAGCGCTCCGTTACCGTGTGATTGAACGTCATGGGAGCGGCCATCGGGACTCCAGGGCAGGGCCGTAAAGCAGGGAATCAAGCTCACCAAAGTGAGCGATCCCGGCTTTGCGTGTGCGATCGGTTCGTCGCTGGTAAATCCTCCAGCGTTTGAACGGAGTGTTTTAGACCCGGCTGGTCAGATAGCTTCCTTGAGCTCTTTGGCGGCACGGAACGCGACCTTCTTGGAGGCCTTGATCTGTATTTCCTCGCCGGTGGCCGGGTTACGCCCCTTGCGGGCGGCGCGTTTGCGGACCTGAAGGATGCCGAGGCCGACAATGCGGATACGATCGCCCTTCTTGAGATGCTTGGTGATGCGCGTGACCATGTCGCTCAGGATAGCCTCGGCGGCCTTCTTCGACAATTCATGGTCCTCGGCCAGGGCCGCCGCGAGATGCTTCAGCGTCACGGTGCTCGGGGTCGCTGCCTTTTTCGCCATGATATAGCTCTCCTCGTCGTTGCCGTTTTCGGAAAGCAAGGCGTATCAGCCCTTGTTTGATTCGGGGAGGTGCCGACCGCGCTGTTTTGCCTGTAAATAGCCTATTTTTTGCATCGACGTCTCAAAAAGACCCGTCAGTTAAGGAGATACGCAACCGCCTTGACTTGGAAAGGCCTCGCCTTTAAGCCCTCTCCTCTATTGCGGATACACGGCATCCGCGGGAGTAGCTCAGTTGGTTAGAGCGCCGCCCTGTCACGGCGGAGGCCGCGGGTTCGAGTCCCGTCTCTCGCGCCAGTGTTTTCAAAGACTTAGATCTCCCGTGAGTTTTGCGATTCGACATAATTCCGCACACGGCGTTCGACTTAAAGTTCAAATTTGGAATATCGTCGCGCGATTTCGCGGAACGGGTGCGGCGGCGTAACGCTACGTGCGCGAGACGCTCAATAGCGAGCGGCCTTCCGCTGGCCGGGTAAGATGCGGGAGTCTGAACAGCCGGGCTTGGAGGCTAAAAATGCTAGGGATCCCGCGGCGGTATTGCCATTTCGTCTTTGGGGTTATTCAGGCCGGCCTCACGAGCTTTATCGCTGCTGCGGTCGCGAGTATCTCTCTCTGGGGAAGCGGACGGTTCCTGAGCAACTGGCTGATTTCCTGGATCGTGTCCTGGGCCGTCATGCTGCCCGCGGTTCTGTTCGCGGCGCCGGTGATTCAATTTATCGCTGTCCATCTTACTCGCGATGATCGCGCCGGCTGAACACTCGATCCAGGCACGATTTAGACGCGCATGCGCTGAACGCAAGACGACGGGGGCGCGGCAAGCTTTTGCGCCGCGCAACGGCGTGCGGCGATGCGCACCGGCCGTGACCAACCGGGTTCACGGCGTCGAGCTTTTGAGGCCGGCGACGATCAGGGCGGTCCCGTCGCCGACGCATTGCATGTGCACATTTGCATGTACACAGGGCGCGCGCTTGAAGATGAAATAAATTCAATAGTTTATGGCGGCGCGGGTCCTGCTCGAAATCCGGATCACCTCACGAGCGACGCTGCCGAAGCGGATACCATCGTCGGTTGTCCGGCCTTGATCACATGAACAGTTTGGACGAAGTCGGTGCTCGAGCGAAGGGAAGTCCCGAAAGCTGTCAAGACGGCGCCTGCGACAAGCGCGACGATCACGATCTTCAGGTGGGTGGCGCGGTCTGCACTCCGGATCGAATGGTTCATGGTAGCCTCCCGTCTTGCGGCCCTTCGTGGTCCGTTGGGCAAGCAATAAAACCGGTTTGTTTCAGCGCGGCTTCGCAGCACTCCCGAAATGGTTTCATCGGGCCTGATTTTTCAGGCCGTGGTTCGACGGGTGAGCGAGCAGCGGGTTTATCGCCGACGGCGGCCCCACGCTCCGATGTCAAGGTGCAAGACCTCTGTCATGGGTGCGTCAAATCGGGCTATCTTGCCACCCCTGTTGTGCTGGGCTAAAGCCTCTCAAAAGTTCCAAGAACCAACAAATCTGCGGGTAAAGCGCCGCAGCGAGGGGAAGCGTCTATGAGCGGTATTTTACAGAACTATCTTCCGCTTGTAGTGTTTATCGGAATAGCGGCTGCGATCGGCACCGTGCTCCTGATCGCTCCATTCGTCGTCGCATACAAGCAGCCGGACCCGGAAAAGCTTTCCGCTTACGAGTGCGGGTTTAACGCATTCGATGATGCCCGGATGAAGTTCGACGTCAGGTTTTACTTGGTCGCTATTCTTTTCATCATTTTTGACCTTGAAGTTGCGTTTCTCTTTCCTTGGGCGGTCACGTTCGGCAAGCTCGGTGTGACAGGCTTCTGGTCGATGATCGTGTTTCTAGGGGTGCTGACGGTCGGTTTTGCCTACGAATGGAAGAAAGGCGCTCTCGAATGGGATTGAACTCTCCCACGGCAAAGGTCGCTTACGCCGGCGGCCCCGTCACGGGCGCGGCGGAAACCTCGATTCTGGACCCCGCCACCGGCCGGCCGGTCGGCGCGAGCGATCCGTACTTTCTCGAGGTCAATCACGAACTGTCCGACAAGGGTTTCTTCGTCGCCGCCGCCGACGATCTCATCACCTGGGCGCGCACCGGCTCGCTGATGTGGATGACCTTTGGCCTCGCCTGCTGCGCGGTCGAGATGATGCAGGTCTCGATGCCGCGTTATGACGTCGAGCGTTTCGGCTTTGCGCCGCGTGCCTCGCCGCGCCAGTCGGACGTGATGATCGTCGCCGGCACGCTGACCAACAAGATGGCGCCCGCGCTGCGCAAGGTCTACGACCAGATGCCGGAACCGCGTTACGTGATCTCGATGGGATCGTGCGCGAACGGTGGCGGTTACTATCATTATTCATATTCTGTGGTGCGGGGTTGCGACCGCATCGTGCCGGTCGATATCTACGTGCCGGGCTGCCCGCCGACGGCGGAAGCGCTGCTCTACGGAATTCTGCTCCTGCAGAAGAAAATCCGGCGAGTTGGAACCATCGAACGCTGAGGTTGATGAGGATGGACGAGAGCAGGCTCGATGCCTTGGGCCAGATGATCGTCGCCACGCTTCCGGGCGCGGCCACGGGTCATTCCGTGTCGTTCGGTCAACTGACCGTGACGGTCGAGGCCGCGAAGATTGTCGAGGTCGCCCGCTTCATCCGCGACGACCGGCGCTGCCGCTTCGTCAACTTTATCGACGTGACTGCGGTCGATTATCCCGGCCGTGAGAAGCGTTTCGACGTGGTCTATCATTTCCTGTCGCCGACGCTGAACGCGCGCATCCGCCTGCGTGCTCACGCTTCGGAGACCACGCAGGTGCCATCGTTGATCGACGTGTTTCCCGGCGCGGACTGGTTCGAACGGGAGACCTACGACCTCTATGGCGTGATCTTCACCGGGCATCCCGACATGCGGCGTTTGTTGACCGATTATGGATTCGACGGACATCCGCTGCGAAAGGATTTTCCGCTGACTGGTTTCGTCGAGGTGCGTTACGACGACGCCGAGAAACGGGTCGTGTACGAGCCGGTGCGTCTCAATCAGGAATTTCGCAAGTTCGATTTCATGTCACCATGGGAGGGAGCCGACTATCCGCTGCCGGGTGATGAGAAGGCGACGGGCGGCAAGGCGGGTAGCTGATGACCGAAGCGCTTGGTGCCGTAACTCCCGGTATGCGTAATTTCACCATCAATTTCGGCCCGCAGCATCCTGCGGCGCACGGCGTGTTGCGCCTGGTGCTGGAGTTGGATGGCGAGGTGGTCGAGCGCGTCGATCCGCACATCGGCCTGCTTCACCGCGGCACCGAGAAGCTGATTGAGCAAAAGACCTATCTCCAGGCGATCCCGTATTTCGACCGGCTCGATTACGTCGCGCCGATGAATCAGGAGCACGCCTTCTGTCTTGCGGCCGAAAAGCTGCTGGGGATCGCGGTGCCGCGACGCGGCCAATTGATCCGGGTGCTCTATTGCGAGATCGGACGCATACTTTCTCACCTTCTCAATGTCACCACGCAGGCGATGGATGTCGGCGCGCTCACCCCGCCGCTGTGGGGTTTCGAGGAGCGCGAGAAGCTGATGATGTTCTACGAGCGCGCGTCGGGCTCGCGGATGCATGCCGCGTATTTCCGCATCGGCGGCGTGCATCAGGACCTGCCGCCCAAGCTGATCGACGACATCGAGGCCTGGTGCGATCCGTTCCTTCAGGTCGTTGCCGACCTCGACAGGCTGCTGACCGCCAATCGCATCTTCAAGCAGCGCAACGTCGATATCGGCGTGGTCACGCTGCAACAGGCGTGGGAATGGGGTTTTTCCGGCGTCATGGTTCGCGGCTCGGGCGCCGCCTGGGATTTGCGCAAGTCGCAGCCTTACGAATGCTACGCCGAAATGGATTTCGATATTCCGATCGGCAAGAACGGCGACTGCTACGACCGCTATCTCATCCGCATGGAAGAGATGCGGCAGTCGGTTCGCATCATGAAGCAGTGCATCGCCAAGCTGAGGGCTCCCGGCGGGCAAGGGCCGGTGGCGGTCGAGGACAACAAGATTTTCCCGCCGCGTCGCGGCGAGATGAAGCGCTCGATGGAGGCTTTGATCCATCACTTCAAGCTTTACACCGAGGGCTTCCACGTTCCGGCGGGTGAAGTCTATGCGGCCGTGGAAGCGCCCAAGGGTGAATTCGGCGTCTATCTCGTCTCCGACGGCAGCAACAAGCCCTACAAGTGCAAGATCCGCGCGCCGGGTTTCGCGCATCTGCAGGCGATGGATTTCATCTGCCGGGGACATCTGCTGGCGGACGTCTCCGCCATTCTCGGCTCGCTCGACATCGTGTTCGGAGAGGTTGACCGGTGATCGCACAGCCGCCGATCCAGTTCGACCGGACCTCCGGCGTTCTTCAGGGCGCGAACGCCTGGGAGCGCGCGGCGTCGCTGGCGCTGGTGGCTGGTTCCAAGGTGTCGTCGCTGTTCGCGCATCGGGGCTACAACTGGTGCGCCAACCTGCTGCGCAGAACCTTGCCGGAGCGGGATATCGCCGTCCGGCTCAATCCCGATGCGACGTTCGCGTTTCCGTATGGCGATGGCTATTGGAGCAAGCTGCTGAATCGTTCCTTCAATTACGAAGAGGAACTTGAGCTGCTGTTTCGGGCATCGGCCGACGTCGACTATACACTGCTCGATTGCGGCGCCAATTACGGCTATTGGTCCGTGCTGGTCACCAGCAAGCCGTTCGGGTCGCGCAAGGCGATCGCAATCGAGCCGTCGTCGAAGAATTTCGCCAGGCTTGCTCACAACGCTGTCATCAACGGCGACCGGTTCGAGGTGATGCAAAGCGCGATCGGCGCGACGCGCGGCACCGCGCGCCTGTCCGGCACCAAGCACGAGGCTTTCAGCATCGCAGGCGCTGCCGATGCGGGCGGGGAAAGCGTGCCCGTGCTTTCGCTCGACGATATGCTCGACGATGGCCGGATTTCACCGGATGGCAAGCACCTCATCAAGCTCGATGTCGAAGGCGTCGAGATCGAAGCCATCAAGGGCGGCACCCGCGTGCTGCAGGGTGATGCCGTGATCCTGTGCGAGGAACACGGCAACGACCGAAACCACACCGTATCGCGCTACATTCTCGAACAGACCCCGCTGACGCTGATCGTGCACGATCCGGCCAGTGGTCGCTTCGAGACGTTGACCGAACTCTCCATTCTGGACCGCATCAAGGTCGCTTCTCACGTTGGATACAACGTGTTCGGAACCTCGAGCGCATTCTGGCAGGATCGTTTTCACCGCATGAACGCGACCGCGTCGCAACGTGTTCATTGAGAGACTAGAGTACGATGTCCGTTCGCCGCCTGGCACCGAAAGAACAGCAGCCCGAGAGTTTCGCGTTCAGCGAGGAGAACCTCGCTTGGGCCAAGAAGCAGATCGCGCAATATCCGGAAGGTCGCCAGGCGTCGGCTGCGATCGCAATCTTGTGGCGCGCGCAGGAACAGCACGACGGCTGGATCTCCGAGGCAGCGATCCGCACCGTGGCCGACATGCTCGACATGCCCTACATCCGGATGCTGGAGATCGCGACCTTCTACACCATGTTTCAACTTCAGCCGGTCGGCAGGAAGGCCCACATCCAGGTCTGCGGCACCACGCCTTGCCGGCTGCGGGGCGCGGAGGACATCCTCGCCGTCTGCAAGAGCCGTATCCATCACGAGCCGTTTCATCTCTCAAAAGACGGCGACTTCTCATGGGAGGAAGTCGAGTGCCTCGGCTCCTGCGTCAACGCGCCGATGGTGCTGATCTGGAAGGACACCTATGAGGATCTGACCAAGGAGAACTTCGGCAAGGTGCTGGACGGGTTTGCCGCGGGCCAGCCGCCGAAGCCCGGTCCGCAGATCGATCGCCAGTTTTCCGCGCCGGTCGGCGGTCCGACCACGTTGAGTGCGGCGGCCGTGAAAGGCGACGGGGGACGGCGGTCGCCCGCTCAGCCGGCATTGACCGATGCGGACGCCAAGAAGCCGACCGATTCGGCAAGCCGGCGGGAAAGTCCCACGCCGAAGCCGCCCGCCGATGACGCGACCAAAAAGGGCAAAGCCTGATGCTCGACGACAAGGATCGCATCTTCCGGAATCTTTACGGTCTTGACGACTGGCGGCTCGCCGGCGCGCGCCGCCGTGGCGCATGGGACGGCACCAAGGCGATCGTCGGCAAGGGCCGCG
>CAZOOO010000112.1:0-9712 GCA_964581435.1 uncultured Hyphomicrobiales bacterium
GCGCGAGATCATCCGGAGCATCATCGCCGATCAGATCAAGGCCGAAGGCCTGACCTTGCTCGGCTGGCGCGAAGTGCCCACCGACAACTCTTCGCTCGGTGAAACCGTGAAGCCGACCGAACCCGCCAACATGCAGGTGTTCATCGGCCGCAACGGCGCGACCGCCACCGAAGACGAGTTCGAGCGGCGACTCTACATCCTGCGCAAATCGATCTCGCAAGCGATCTTCGAGCGCCGCGAGCGCGGCCTGTCCGGCTATTATCCGGTGTCGATGTCGTGCCGCACCGTGATCTACAAGGGAATGTTTCTCGCCGACCAGCTCGGCAGCTATTATCCCGACCTGCACGAGCCGGATTTCGAATCGGCGTTGGCGCTTGTCCATCAGCGCTTCTCCACCAACACCTTCCCCACCTGGTCGCTGGCCCATCCCTATCGCATGGTCGCGCACAACGGCGAAATCAACACGTTGCGCGGCAACGTCAACTGGATGGCGGCGCGGCAGGCGTCGGTGCACTCCGATCTGTACGGCAAGGACATCCACCGGCTGTGGCCGATCTCCTACGAAGGCCAGTCCGACACGGCCTGTTTCGACAACAGCCTCGAATTCCTGGTGCAGGGCGGCTATTCGCTCGCACATGCGGTCATGATGATGATCCCCGAGGCGTGGGCGGGCAATCCGTTGATGGACGAGCAGCGACGCGCCTTCTACGAATATCATGCGGCGCTGATGGAGCCGTGGGACGGCCCGGCGGCGCTCGCCTTCACCGACGGCCGCCAGATCGGCGCCACGCTCGACCGCAACGGCCTGCGTCCGGCGCGCTATCTCGTCACCAGCGACGACCGCATCGTGATGGCGTCCGAGATGGGCGTGCTCAAGATTCCGGAAGACCGGATCGTCACCAAGTGGCGATTGCAACCCGGCAAGATGCTGCTGGTCGACCTCGAACAGGGGCGCCTCATCCCCGACGACGAGATCAAGGCCACGCTGGCGAACAGCCATCCGTATGGGGAGTGGCTCGGCCGCACCCAGATCCAGGTCGAGAACCTGCCGGACGCACCGGTAAAGACCGCCCGTTCGAACCTGCCGTTGCTGGATCGTCAGCAGGCGTTCGGCTATTCGCAGGAGGACATCAGCATCCTTCTGATGCCGATGGCGTCTATCGGCGAGGAAGCGTCGGGCTCGATGGGCAACGACACGCCGCTCTCGGCGCTGTCCGATCGTCCCAAGCAGCTTTTTACCTATTTCAAGCAGAATTTCGCGCAGGTCACCAACCCGCCGATCGACCCCATTCGCGAAGAACTGGTGATGAGTCTCGTCTCGATCATCGGACCGCGGCCGAACCTGTTCGATATCGAAGGCCTCGCCTCGACCAAACGGCTCGAAGTGCGGCAGCCCATCCTCACTGACGCCGATCTTGAGAAGATCCGCTCGATCTCCGATGTCGCGGAGTCGCACTTCGTCTCGCGCACCCTCGATATCACCTTCCACGCCGGCGTCGGCGCCGACGGCCTGGAGCAGGTGCTCGACGAGCTTTGCGCGTGCGCGGAAGCGGCGGTGCGCGAAGGCGTCAACATCATCATCCTGTCCGACCGCATGATGGGTATCGACCGGATTCCGATTCCCTCGCTGCTTGCCTGCGCCGCCGTGCATCATCATCTGATCCGCGTCGGCTTGCGCACCTCGGTCGGCCTCGTCATCGAATCCGGCGAACCGCGGGAAGTGCACCACTTCGCCTGCCTCGCCGGTTTCGGCGCCGAGGCGATCAATCCCTACCTGGCGTTCGAGACCATCATCGCGATGAAGGAGCGCCTGCCGGGCAGCCTCGACGACAAGGAGATCGTCAAGCGCTACATCAAGTCGATCGGCAAGGGTCTGCTCAAGGTGATGTCGAAGATGGGCATCTCGACCTATCAATCCTATTGCGGCGCGCAGATCTTCGACGCCGTGGGGTTGAAAGCCGACTTCATCGCAAAGTATTTCGCCGGCACGCACACCCGCATCGAGGGCGTCGGCCTCAGCGAGATCGCGGAAGAAACCGTGCGGCGTCATGCCGACGCGTTCGGTGATATGCAAATCTACAAGACCGCGCTCGATGTCGGCGGTGAATACGCCTTCCGCACCCGCGGCGAAGACCACGCCTGGACCGCCGAGTCGGTATCCAACCTGCAGCACGCCGTGCGCGGCAATTCGCAGGAGCGCTACCGCGCGTTCGCGAAGATACTCAACGAACAGTCCGAGCGCCTGCTGACGCTGCGCGGCCTGTTCCGGTTCAGGACCGCGGAAGACGACCGGCGCAAGCCCGTGGCCCTCGACGAGGTCGAGCCGGCGAAGGAGATCGTCAAGCGCTTCGCGACCGGCGCCATGAGCTTCGGCTCGATCTCGCGCGAGGCTCATACCACGCTCGCGATCGCGATGAACCGGATCGGCGGCAAGTCGAACACCGGCGAGGGCGGCGAGGAAGCCGACCGCTTCAAGCCGATGCCGAACGGCGACTCGATGCGCTCGGCGATCAAGCAGGTCGCCTCGGGGCGCTTCGGCGTCACCACGGAGTATCTGGTCAACTCCGATATGATGCAGATCAAGATGGCGCAGGGCGCAAAGCCCGGCGAAGGTGGACAGTTGCCCGGCCACAAGGTCAACGCGACCATCGCGCGCGTGCGCCATTCGACGCCGGGCGTCGGCCTGATCTCGCCGCCGCCGCATCACGACATCTATTCGATCGAGGATCTCGCGCAACTCATCTACGATCTGAAGAACGTCAATCCGGAAAGCCTGGTCTCGGTGAAGCTCGTGTCCGAGATCGGCGTCGGCACGGTCGCCGCCGGCGTCGCCAAGGCCCGCGCCGATCATGTCACCATCGCCGGCTTCGAGGGCGGCACCGGCGCCTCGCCGCTGACCTCGATCAAGCACGCCGGCTCGCCGTGGGAGATCGGACTTGCCGAAACCCACCAGACACTGGTGCGGGAGAAGCTGCGCGCGCGTGTCGCCGTCCAGGTCGACGGCGGCTTCCGCACCGGCCGCGACGTCGTGATCGGCGCGCTGCTAGGCGCAGACGAATTCGGTTTCGCCACCGCGCCGCTGATCGCCGCCGGCTGCATCATGATGCGCAAGTGTCATCTCAACACCTGCCCGGTCGGCGTCGCGACCCAGGATCCGGTGCTGCGCAAGCGCTTCACCGGCCAGCCCGAACACGTCATCAACTACTTCTTCTTCGTCGCCGAGGAAGTGCGCGAGATCATGGCCCAGCTCGGCTACCGCACCTTCAACGACATGGTCGGCCAGGTGCAGATGCTCGACCAGACCGCGCTGGTGACGCACTGGAAGGCCAAGGGACTCGACTTCTCGAAGCTGTTCTACCGGCAGAAGGAAGCGCCGGGCCAGAAGATCCATCACGCCGAGACGCAGGACCATCACCTCGACAATGTGCTGGACCGCAAGCTGATCGCACAGGCAAAGCCCGCTCTCGATCGCGGCGCGCCGGTGACGATCGAGACCGGGATCGACAATACCGACCGCTCAGCGGGCGCGATGCTGTCAGGCACCGTCGCGAGGATCTACGGCCATGCCGGCCTGCCGCTCGACACCATCCAGGTCCATTTCAAGGGCACGGCCGGTCAGGCGTTCGGGGCATGGCTCGGGCGCGGCATCACTTTCGACCTTGAGGGTGAAGGCAACGACTATGTCGGCAAGGGCCTTTCCGGCGGACGAATCATCGTGCGGCCGCCGGCAAACTCCGGCATCGTTCCGGAAGAATCGATCATCGTCGGCAACACCGTGATGTACGGCGCGATCGAGGGCGAATGCTACTTCCGCGGCGTCGCCGGCGAGCGCTTCGCCGTGCGCAACTCCGGCGCGGTCGCCGTCGTCGAGGGCGCCGGCGACCATTGCTGCGAATACATGACCGGCGGCATCGTCGTCGTGCTCGGCAAGACCGGACGCAATTTCGCGGCCGGCATGTCCGGCGGCGTCGCCTACGTGCTCGACGAGGCCGGTGACTTTCCGAAGCTGTGCAACCTCGCGATGGTCGATCTCGAACCGGTACTGTCGGAAGAGATGATCAATGCCGGCACCTATCATCACACGGGCGACCTCGAGGCGCACGGGCGCGTCGACGTGTTCCAGAACCTGCTGGAATCCGATGTCGAACGGCTGCACGTGCTGATCACGCGCCACGCCAGGCTCGCCGGATCCAAACGCGCCGCCGACATTCTGGCGAACTGGAAGGCTTACCTGCCGAAGTTCCGCAAGGTGATGCCGGTTGAATACCGCCGCGCGCTCAGGGATACGGCGAAAAGGGCATCGGCCGTGCAGGCTGCCGAGTAGACCTTTTAATCATGCTGACCCTTGGCCTCGGATTCGGAAAAAGTTATGAAACTGCCCACACCAACCACTTTTGGCCTTGAGAGCTTCGACGCGCTTGTTGGGCTCATCCAGGATTCTGGATACTCGCTCGGACGTTTTGACGATACCGCTTACTCCGACCACACTTTTCTGCTGCGCCACGACGTTGACATCTCCCCGGCCAATGCGCTGGCATTGGGTGAGATTACGGCGCGGAGAAACGCACGTAGTAATTTTTTCTTTCAGCTGAATGCTGAAACTTACAATCTGTTCAGCGAACAAACGCTAGCCATCGTCAAACGGCTTCGTGAGATTGGCCATTGCGTAGGCCTCCACATCGACCAGTTGCTGTTAGGGGAAGAGGAAGCCGATATCGCCCGGACAATCGATTGGTTCAACCGCCACGTCACACCAATCGACAATGTTATCAGTTTTCACCGACCTACACCGACAGTCGTGGGGCGCAGCTATCGCCAGTTCATCAATGCGTACGATCCAAAGTTCTTCAACGCAGACCGCTATCTTTCCGACTCACGCCGCTCGATGATGTTTATGGAACGGTTGCCGCAATGGTTGGGCGACAAACGTCCTAAACTGCAACTCTTGCTGCATCCTGGATGGTGGACCGAAGCCGAAAGCATCTCAGACATATGGCATCGGCTTCGCTCTCGTCGCGAGAACGAACTTGCCCTGTATGTCAGGTCCAACTTCAATAAAGTTTTTGCTGATGTCATCGAAGTTCAGAATCGGGATTTTAGGATCTAAGGGGACGACTCTTGATCTCATTAGCGGCCTGCTCGCCAGCGACCGTTATAAACCTGCATGCGTGTTCACGTTACGCAATGACCACAAGCAGCGTGACAACATCGCCTTTTATGACGGCGACCGGATACGCGAACTCTGTGTTTCCAATGGGATCCGGCTTATAGAAGCAAAGCATTACGACTTGTCGCATTCCGACGATCTTGCCGCATTCGCTGAGCAAGCACTCGACGTACTTTTCGTCGTTGGCTGGGAACGACTTGTGCCTTCAGCGGTACTCGACACTTTGAGGGTTGGCGCGTTTGGCATGCACGGTAGCCCAAATCCGCTGCCGCGAGGCCGCGGACGCTCGCCCATGAACTGGTCGCTCATCACGGGCGAAAGGCGATTCATTACCAACTTGTTTCGCTACAAGCCAGGCGTTGACGATGGTGACATCGTCGAGTCAAAGGCCTTCGAGATCAATGAGCATGATGACATACAGTCTCTGCATCATAAGAACCGCGCGGTGATGCAAGCTCTGCTTTTAAAGCATTTACCTGCCATGGAACATGGCGCTGTGCCGTTCTCTGCGCAGAGTTCGGGCTCGCCGACATTCTATCCTAAGAGAACTCCTGATGATGGCGGCATTGATTGGAGTGAGACGACGAACGAAATTCATCGTCTCGTCCGCGCAGTAGCGCCACCTTACCCTGGGTCGTTTGCCTTTGTCGGCGGCACGCGTGTCAGAATCAATCACGTTCAGCCGTTCGATTCTGAGCTGTTCCCCGCCAGCATTGAAGCGGGAACAATCGTCGACCTATCGCCTGCGACCGGAAGCTTCGTCGCAAAGACCCGGGACGGTTCGATTCTAGTTTCGGATTTTGAAGGTATAACTATGGACGAACTAAAGGTTGGCATGCGCTTGACCGGCGTCGATCGCGCCCATCAGTATGCCGAGTTGCCGCTTCGTTACGGCAAGGAGACACCGCCTGCGGCCTGGGAATTCAATCCACTCAAAGTGAAGTGATGGCATAGTTCGATATGGGCAAGATCACGGGTTTTCTGGAAATCGAGCGGCACGACCGCAAGTATGCGCCGATCGCGGAGCGGGTGAAGAACTTCAAGGAGTTCGTGATCCCGCTACCCGAGAAGGAGACCCGCGACCAGGCCGCGCGCTGCATGAACTGCGGCGTTCCCTATTGCCACGGCACCGGCTCGGTCGCCCCGGGCACGCCCGGCTGCCCGGTCAACAACCAGATTCCGGATTTCAACGATCTCGTCTATCGGGATGACTGGGAAGAGGCCTCGCGAACGCTGCACTCCACCAACAACTTTCCGGAGTTCACAGGCCGCATCTGCCCGGCGCCGTGCGAAGCCTCCTGCACGCTGAACATCGATGACAACCCGGTCACCATCAAGACGATCGAATGCGCCATCGTCGATCGCGCCTGGGACAACGGCTGGCTGAAGCCGCTGGTCGCGGCGCAAAAGACCGGCAGGAAAGTCGCCGTGGTCGGTTCGGGTCCCGCCGGGCTCGCCTGCGCGCAGCAACTCGCGCGCGCCGGCCATGAGGTGCATGTCTACGAGAAGAATGCCAAAGCCGGCGGGCTGCTGCGCTACGGCATTCCCGACTTCAAGATGGAGAAACACATCATCGACCGCCGCCTGGAGCAAATGCAGGCCGAAGGCGTGATCTTTCACTACGGCAAGCCGGTCGGGGGTGACACAACAGGCGCGATCGATGCTGCGCAACTCGTCAGAGACCATGACGCGGTGGCTTTGACCGGCGGCGCGGAATCCCCGCGTGATCTGCCGATCCCCGGCCGCGATCTCGCCGGCATTCACTTCGCGATGGATTTCCTGCCGCAGCAGAATCGCCGCAACGGCAACGAAACCTTCGACGCGCCGGACATCCTCGCGACCGGCAAGAACGTGGTGGTGATCGGCGGCGGCGACACCGGCTCGGACTGCATCGGCACCTCGTTCCGGCAAGGCGCCAAATCGGTGACCCAGCTCGAAATCATGCCGGCGCCGCCGGAGCATGAGAACAAGGCGCTGACCTGGCCCGACTGGCCGCTGAAGATGCGCACGTCATCGAGCCAGGCCGAGGGCGCCAGGCGCGACTTCGCGGTGCTGACGCAGAAGTTCTCCGGCATCGACGGCAAGGTGTCCAGGCTGCACTGCGTACGTGTCGACGGCAAGTTCCAGCCGATCGCGGGCAGCGAATTCGAGCTGGAAGCCGATCTCGTGCTGCTGGCGATGGGCTTCGTGCATCCGGTTCACGAGGGCCTGCTCAAGACGCTGGGCCTCGACCTCGACCCGCGCGGCAACGTCCGCGCCGATACGCGGGACTTTCAAACCTCGCTGCCAAAAGTGTTCTCGGCCGGCGACATGCGCCGCGGCCAGTCGCTGGTCGTGTGGGCAATCCGCGAGGGACGTCTGTGTGCTCGCGCCATCGACCAGATGCTAATGGGATCGACCACGCTGCCAGGATGAAGCCGCGCGGCGTATTCCACCGCGCCGCCTGCTTACGATCGTTGATCATCAAGGCGATCCCAGCAATAGATTTTGTCTTATAGCGTTTTCGAGCGAAGCATGTCCTCGGGCTTGCCCTTGAGGATGGAATCCGGTTCGCGTGAAGAAAACGCGTCAAAATAATAATCTAGAGCCTTGCTTCTGATTCGGTCAGAAGCGAACGTGCTCTAGAATTGATCCAATTGCAGGGTCGCATCGGCACTCATCCACACGCTTAACGTAACCGTGCACAGAGACAATCTGTGAATTGATCGTCGTCCTCCTCACGTTACTGTCACGACAAAGTGGGGAGCGACGAAGTGACGACATCGCGTTGGATGGTTTTCTTGATCGTCATCCTTCCGATCGCACCGGCACAGGCGATGTCGCGCTACGTCGCCATGAGCGCCGGCTCCTTCTTCGCCGCCGCCGCGCGCTGCGAGAAACAAGACCTGATTGCGCCGGGTCAAACCGAGTATCTCCTGGAAGCGCTCGATCCCTATCTTTCGAAATCCGACAAGGCAAACATGGCGGCCGGCGACGCGCACGGCAAGGAGAATTCGCAGGTGTTCGTTGAGGCGGAAAAAAAGTGGGTGAGCTTCACGCCGGATGCAACAAGTTGCTACCGCGTGCAGGGCGTGCTCGACGACTACAAGGCACAACTCGGGCATTAAGATCGCGACGGACTCACGTCGGTCGATCGACATTCAAAGCCGCGCTTCCGCTTGCCTGGGGCGACCGGCCTTCGTCCGCTCCGCAAACCAGGCCTCAAGCGCCGCTATCTCGGCCGCCGACATCCGCAAGCCGAGCTTGGAGCGCCGCCAGATGACATCCTCCGCGGTGCACGCCCATTCGTCGGACATAAGGTAGCAGACCTCACGCTCGGTCAGCGTCGCGCCGAATTCGCGGCCGAGATCCGTCATCGTTTTCGCCGCGCCCAGCATCTCGGCCGCGCGGGTGCCGTAGGCGTGCGCGAGACGACTCGCGTGTTCCTCCGTCAGAAAAGGATAGCCGCGCATCAGTTCCGCCGTCAGCGCCGCGACCGCCGACACTTTCATGTCTCCGCCGGGCAGCGCCGCCTTCGCCGTCCAGCCCTCGCGCGCGTTTGTCCCTTTCAGATATGGCGACAGCTTTTCCAGCGCCTCTTCAGCCAGCCGGCGATAGGTCGTGATCTTGCCGCCGTAGACCGACAGCAGCGGCGCGGCGCCGGGCGTATCGAGTTCGAAGGCGTATTCGCGCGTGGCGGCCTTGGCTTCGCTGGCGCCGTCATCGTAGAGCGGCCGCACCCCGGCATAGGACCAGACCACATCCCGCGGCACGACCTGTTTCGCCAGATACTCGCTGACCGATGCGCAAAGATAGGCGATTTCCTCGTCCGAGGCCTTCACCCTGGCGGGGTCTCCCTCATAGTCGCGATCCGTGGTGCCGATCAGGGTGAAGTCATCCTGATAGGGAATCGCGAACACGATGCGGCCGTCGCTGTTCTGGAAGATGTAAGCGCGGTCGTGATCGTATAGTTTCCCGACCACGATGTGCGATCCCTGCACCAGCCGCACTCTTGCGCGGCTGGTGACGCCACTGCCCAGCCGCAGCACCTGTTCAACCCACGGACCGCCCGCGTTGACCAGCACCCGCGCCGCAATGGTGTTGCGTTCTCCGCTCGGCGCATCCTCGACCGTGATGTGCCACAGACCGTCGGACTGGCGGGTCTCGACCGCGCGCGTCCGGGTCCGGATATCCGCTCCGCGATCGGCCGCATCGCGCGCGGTCAAAATGACGAGACGGGCATCGTCGACAACGCAGTCGGAATATTCGAAACCCTTGCGGTAGCGGCCGGGGCTCAGCGGCTTGCCGACACCGTCGCGCGACAGATCGACCGAGCGCGTCGGCGGCAACAGCTTTCGGCCGCCGATATGATCGTATAGGAACAGGCCGAACCGCAGCAGCCATGCCGACCGCAAGCCCGCGTGATGCGGCAGCACGAAGCGCAGCGGGCGAATGATGTGCGGAGCGATCCGCCAGAGGATTTCGCGCTCGATCAGCGCCTCGCGAACCAGATGGAATTCGTAATATTCGAGGTAGCGCAGCCCGCCATGCACCAGCTTGGTCGAC
>CAZOOO010000113.1:0-9675 GCA_964581435.1 uncultured Hyphomicrobiales bacterium
GTCTGCATCTATGTCTGGGGCAACGGCGCCGCCGCCATGGCCCACGCCGCGCACTGACCGGGAACCAGCCCGCTCAACACCATCAAGAGCAAGGGCGGCCGCCGGGCCGCCCTTTTCTCTTTCGGAGAATGCTGATGTCCAATTTCTACGCTCGGCCGACACTGTCCCAGACCATCCTGCGCGGAATCGCCTGCAAATGCCCGCGATGCGGCAAGGGAAAATTGTTTTCCGGATTCCTCACCCTCAGGCCCTCCTGCGATCGCTGCGAGCAGGATTACTCCTTCATCGATGCCGGCGACGGACCCGCCGTGTTCATCATCCTGATCGCAGGCTTCATCGTCGTCGCAGCCGCACTCGTCGTCGAAGTCAAATACCAGCCCCCTCTCTGGATCCACGCAATTCTCTGGATCCCTCTCGTCCTCGCGGTCACCCTCTGGCCTTTACGCGCCATGAAGTCGCTCCTGATCAGCCTCCAATTCCATCACAAGGCTGCCGAGGGACGCTTAGTCCCGCGCAATCGTCCATGAACGCTTCCCGCCGCAGCAGAAGTGGCGCTGGGTTCGGCCTCGGCCTCGTTGCGCTAGCCATGGTTGCGGTGCTCGTCGGTCTTGGTGTTTGGCAGTTGCGGCGGGGGGCTGAAAAGCACGCACTGATTGCAGCGCTCACCGAGCGATTGGCCGCTGAGCCCGTCATCTTACCTGCGCCGACGGATTGGGCGGCGCTCTCGCCGGCGAGGGACGAATTTCGTCGGGTGAGTCTTTCGGCGGCCTACGAGGGGCCCGACGCGATGGTCTACAGCTCCGGCTCGGCGGTGCGTCCGGATGTCGGGCTTGGCACGTGGGCGTTTCTGCCCGCTCGATTGACCAACGGTCGCACACTCGTCGTTAATGCGGGATTCGTGCAGAACACCATGCAGGATCGCAGCCAGCAGGATCACGCCGTGAAACCGCTGGTGACCGGCCAGCCCGTCGTGATGACCGGCTATCTTCGCTTCCCGGAAAAAGCTGGCGCGCTGACGCCGGCTTCCAGTCGCGACAAGCGGCTGTGGTTCTCGCGCGACATCGGCGCGATGGCGCAGGTTCTCGGCTGGGGAAACGTTGCACCGTTTTACATCGACCTTGAGACGCCGGTGCCTGCAAGCGGTGTTCCGAAGCCTGGACCGCTCGATGTGCATTTGAAGGATGATCACATCCAATACGCCATCACCTGGTTCGGTCTCGCCGCAGCCGTGCTTTTCACCTTCGGCTTCTGGTGGCGCAGCCAACGCCGTGCGACGTAGCTTGCGGTCTCCGCCCGCCGCTTATGCTTGCCACTCATGTGCCGTCGGCGCGACGGTCTCGGTCAAACATCTCGCTGATCTGTCGGATCGGTCCGATCTTTTGGGCGGATCACGACCGGGCTTGGTTTCTCCGGGCAAAACAGGAAGGTCATCCATCGGCAGTCTCGTCCAGTTCGTAACGCTCTGCGAATGCACCAACGACCTCGGCTGACGCCAATACGATTCTGTCCAACGCCGGCAAAGCGCGATTTCATCGCGGCATCCCCAGCGGAGCGAAAGGCAGATTTTTCGAACATTGCGGCGTTGCCGCCAGCTACATAAGCCTCGGCAGGTAAACGAAGGCAAAGATGCTGATCCAGACGATCACGAGGAAATGCCAGAACAGGCCCAGCCGGTATAGGCGCGAGGTTGCGGCCGGGGGCGGCCCACGCCATGCGAGTTCACCTCCCAGCAAGGCGATCCAGACCAGGCCGAGGCTGACGTGAGCCCCGCAGGTGCCGACCAGCGTGAAAAAAGCGGAAAGATAGCCACTTTGCCACGGGCCGGCATCGGCGACGGCCATGCCATGGAGCTGCGAAATCTCCGTGGCGATGAAGCCGAGCCCGAGCATAAAGGTCATCCCCAGCCAGGCGATCGCACGTCGGCGTTGCCCGGAGGCCGTCGCAGCGCTGAAGTTTTTCACCGCTTCACGGAAGCGGCGAAAGACTCCATCTTTATCTTTATGTTTTGACGCGTTTTCTTGACGCGAGCCGGATTCCACTTCGCTCGAAAACGCTATAGCGAAGCCGAGGGTCGCTCTGCTCGCCAGTAGCAGCATGGTTTCCGCGACGATGCGGGAGAACTGGAACAGGCCGTGTCCGGCCGATCCGTCTGCGGTATTTCGCGCCATCGCGATGAGAATCGCGAAACAGCAGTGCGAAGATGATCGCGTCGCTTATCAGGCAGAGCCCGAAGCCGCAGGTTTTCTCCTCAAGTGCGCGCCCGACTGTTTCAGCATCGGTTGTTTCAGCATCGGTTTCATCGCCATGATCGGCGGTGATGAGGGGTATCTGTCCCGTCGGCGCTTCACGTCCGAGCGCGGGCCAGACGGCGCCGGCTTTCGATCGCTTCGACGTCGCTCGCGGAAATGCGTTGGCCGGCATCATCACGAAACGTCTGCGAGAGCACCGCGACAAACATGCCTAGCCCACCGACGGCCGCCAGCCACCAGATGTGCCAGATCATGGCAAAGGCGAATACGAACGACGTCGCACCCAGCATGATGCCGGCGCGGCTCTTGCCGGGGATGATGATGTCATGAAAGCGCGCGGGTCCGTCGTCCGCCGTTCCCGCCTGCTTCATGGTCCACCATGGATCGATGCCGTGCACGCGCGGCACGGCGGCGAAGTTATAGGCTGCGGGCGGGGAGGCGGTCGCCCATTCGAGTGTCCGGCCGTTCCATGGATCGTCGCTTGAGGCTGCCAGCGCTTTGCGGTCGCGGATGCTGACGGCGATCTGGATGGCCAGGAAGACGACGCCGCATAGGATGAAGAGGGCGCCGGCCTGGGCGACGATGAGATAGGGCTGCCAATCGGCAACATCGTTGCGATTGAGACGCTGCGGCATGCCCATGAGGCCGAGGATGTACAGCGGCATGAAGGCCAGGCAGAAGCCGACGAGCCAGCACCAGAAGGCGCGTCGACCCCATTTTTCCTCGAGCCGGAAGCCGAACGCCTTGGGGAACCAATACTGATAGCCGGCGAAATAGCCGAACAGCGCGCCGGGGATCAGCAGGTTGTGGAAATGCGCCACCCGGAAGGTGGTGTCGTGGATGCCAGCCGGCACTACCGCGAACAAAAATCCGGTGATCCCGCCTACGAGAAACGTGACGATATACCCGAGCGTAAACAGCATCGGCACCGAGAACTGCACCTGGCCGCGATAGATCGTGAGCGACCAGCAGACGATTGTCACGATGGTCGGCACGGCGATGAGCGGAGCTGCACGGCCAAAGAATGCGCTCACGTCTGCAGCCGAGCCGATGGTCAGAAAATGGTGCAGCCAGACGACCAACGCCAGCGCGGTGATCGCGATCATGGAGTAGACGAGCGCCGCATGGCCGAACAATCGCCTTCCCGAGAATGTCGCCACGACTTCCGAATAGATGCCGCAAGCCGGCAAAATCAGGATGTAGACGTGTGGATGCCCCCAGATCCAGAACAGGCTGACATAGTTTGCGACGCCGTCGCTGCCGGCAAAAAACTGCATGCCGAGATGACGGTCGAGACCGAGCAGCGCCGCGGCAACGATCAGGGCCGGATAGGAAAATATGATCAATATGCTGGTGCAGAGCGCCGTCCAGGTGAACAGCGGCATCGCCATCAATCGCATCCCTGGCGCGCGCCGCTTGACGACCGTAACGAGAAAACTGATTCCTGCCAGTATCGCGCCGACGCTGCTGAGCAGGACGGCCCAGATCCAGTAATCGACGCCAACGTCCGGACTGAGCTGCACGCCCGATCGGGGCGGGTAGGCGGTCCAATAGGCGGTAGAGAACCTGCCGACGACGAGCGAGATCATCACCAACGCGGCGCCTGATACTGTCAGCCACAGGCCCGCCGCGTTCATGAACGGAAACGCGACCTGGCGCGCCCCGATCTGCTGCGGAATGATGATGCTGAACAGGCCGAGCACAAACGGCATCGCCACGAAGAACATCATGATGGTGGCGTGGGACGTGAAGATCTGATCGAAATGCTCAGGCGGCAGATAGCCGTGCGGTTCGAATGCAAAGGCCTGCTGGGTGCGTATCATCAGGGCGTCGATGACGCCGCGCACCAACATGATCAGCGCCAGAATCACATACATGATGCCGATCTTCTTGTGGTCGAGGCTCGTCAGCCATTCGGACCACAGATGGCGCCATCGGCCGAGCCATGTGATGAGCGCGGCCACGCTCAGTCCGCCGCACACGACGGTCAGCGCTCCCGCCATGGCGATGCCGCTATAAAACGGCAGGGCGTCAATCGTCAGCTTACCGAGCATATCAATTGGTCTTCGAACGGGGAGGGGCTGCCGCGGTCCGTGACAAAATCAGACGGCGTATATTCCGGTCTCCTGAGAGTACCGGGTCGGGTTGCGAGGTCAATTGAAATCGCGGGGCCTGCGAGCCGACGCCACACCGAGCATCGTCGCGCAGCGGATCAATCGAGCGAATGAGGACCGCGTGCCGGGCGCGGGCCATGCTCCGCTCGGACCAGAGACTGACATGACCGCAACCCGCTTGTGAAATCTGCATGGTTCATCCTGGAGGAATGATCTCGACAATGTCGTAGTGAGTTTTACCGGAGACGACGTTACCCTTTTCGATGAACTGTAGCTCGGGCCTCATTTGAAGCACGGCGCGCCGATGCTCGGGGCGTAAAACCGCGATGGCTGAGGTGTTCAGTTTGGCCAGATCGTCCAACGCGACTGCGTTTACCGGTTCTCTCACGTAAACCAGCATGTTGTGATCGGTCGAATCTCCGCTTGCAACGTAGAGCGGTCCCGGTCTTTCCCGGAGGGCGGCGGCAATTGCCCGGCCGGCCAGACGGCTTTCCTGAAACAGGTGCGGAGCGATGGGCATCACGATCCAGCCTCTAACGAGCAGGCCGCCAAAAATCATACAGGTCACGACCAGGGCGGACACGATGATTCTGGGGTGGCTGTGGCGCCAGTCTTCAAACATCAGCCCGCAAATGACTGCCAGCGTCATGGTTCCGGGCATCGCATAACGCGCGGCCACTTTGCCCGGCCAGAACAGGAGAACGAGGGTGCAAGCGACTGAGTAAAGGACCGCGGCAAGCAGCAGGTCATGCCGCGCATTATCCCGCCACCTGCGGGTGGCGATCATGATGGCGGGGCCTATCAGGATGGAGCCTGGCAGAAATTCAACAGCCAAACTCTTGACGAAATCCACATGCCCGAGAATCGTCGCCATGCCGGCGGTCGTCTGCGTCAGACGCGAATGAGCTTTCCAGGCATCGATGTCGCCCGGCTGATAAACGAGGCCATACCAGCCGCCGATGATGAGTCCGGCGCCAATGTGCGCCGCGATGAATGCCGGAATCTGATCGCGCCGTCTCAAGAGGATGTAAGCGCCAACACCGAGAGTGAAGTAAGCGACTTCCTGCGGTCCCTTTGTCAGGCCGGCGAGCGCGATCAAAACGCCGATGCAGAGCCATCGTCCGGGCGTTGGTCCGTTATCACGGGTTCCCCGCCACCACATGCAGAACGCGCCGAACAGCAGGACCGAAAGGACGATGTCGGGTTCGGCATTGATGAACTTGGGCGCAACGACGGGCATGCTGATCCAGCAAAGCGCGCCAAAGATCGCGGCGCTCTTGCCGGTAACGGATCTGAGCAAGCCGTAGATCAGCAGCGCGCCGGCAAGGAAGAAGCCAAGGTGCGGAATGCGCAACGACCACAGCGTCACCCCTCCCGTCGTTTCGCCGAATAATGCTGCTATCCAGGATAACAAGACGGGCCGCTCCGCAAACCGGCCGCCATAGATGAACGGCATGAGCCAATGCCCATCTTCCACGGCACCGCGCGCCATGGCGATGATTCTTCCTTCCTCAAGGTTGGAAGCGCGAATGATTGTTGCCGGGATAGCCTGAATCAAAAAGAGACCGATGACCCACAAAATCGGCCATCGCGACTTGTCCAAACCGGAAAATTTCGCAAGCAGCCATTCGCCGGGGACAAAAACGATGTCCCATAACCGTCCCACGGCTGAGCGCCGGCTTTGCCCGTCCAAACGCACTTGTTTTTCTATGGAACTCACGTTCGCGGTGGATCATAAGCGTGATCGTCGCTTTCACGCTCGTCGGAAGACACCAGCAACGCGCCCTCGATCTGATTGCGACGATCCCCTCACGGGCGCCATCGATGCCTGCTCGTCAGCCTGGTGTGGTGGTTCAGAAGTTCGCTTCATTGCCCCACCCGAGTCCGGCAAGCGATCTTCTGAACCTGAACCACCCTAGGATCATGAACGTGATCGATTCCAATATTTTGAGACGCGGGATGCGGGCGGAAAACCGCTGCGCACTTTTTCTCATCCCGCTCTAGTCATCCTGCGCACGCTCCAGGTCTTTCACCTTGAGGCCGTGCTCGATGAAAAAACGGTACTGCCTGGAGTTTTCCTCGTAGAACGGTTTGTCTTCCACCGGCCCGTACAGCTCAAACGCATAGTTGTGGAACTCCCCGGACGGAGACTCATCTTTCACCGAGGACATCTCCAAAATAACCCCGAAAGATGGCGCGCGAAGGATCTTCAATTGATCGATCAGCTTGGTCGCCGCCTTGGCCGACGCCCGCTGCAAGGTCACCACCGCCGGCGGCCAGTTCTGATGATCCGGAAATGAACATACGACCGAATACAAGCGCGTGGCGGCAGGAGGGGAATTGGGATCGTTCGGATTATAGCTGCCGCGCTTGTTCAGGCCCGATGCCGTCACCGTGCGGCCGGTCTTCCACGTGACTTCGTCGCCGCTCTTGAGCTTGACCGTAAATTCGGCATCGGCGGGCGTCCAATGCTTGCCGTCGTCTGCACGAGCGAGAATGCCGCCGCCGGCCTCCCGCGGACGCCACAAGATAAAGCACCAGTTGATAAAAACCGGGCAGATGCGGATGGACGGTCCGACGCTTCGACCCAGCAGACTGTGCCAGAATTCCCCCTCTTTTGCGTTCTCGGATTGGGCAAGCTCGGGCGATGAAGCCTGAAGCAGCTTCAGTCGCGGCAGTTCCACGTTGCCAAGGCCGCCAAGACCTGGATGGTCCTGCAGGAACGCGGGCAAGCGCGACTTAGCCATGATAGTCTCCTGGGCCGTGGGAGGAAAATTCCGACGTATGATCGAGGATTTTGTGCAGGGCTTCAATGTAATTTCGGATGGGAACCGGATTGCCGGTCCGTCGCTGCAGTGAGGCCGGACTTGGCGAGATTGGACTTGGCGAGATTAGACTTGGCGAGGTTGGACTTGGAGGCTGCATCGGTAGCGGTTCTCGTCTCGTCGCGACGATCAGGTCGCCTCAAGTGGCGTTTCCGGGGAACTGGTTTATCGTTCAAGTCCGGCAACGCGGCGGCATCGAAGTGAACCGGAGCGTGCCATCGCCCGAGCGATGGAGAAACGTCCTCTTACAAAATTGGCGACAGCCGTTCAGCCTGCTCGAACGTCTGGTTTCGATCCGGGTCGGGTCGCGTCGTTTCCGCAGCTTCGTACACTATACCAATTATAGAGGACTTGCCGGATGAAAAAGAAGCGTAATCTGAGCGTGCGCCGGGCTGGATTGCGCAATTGGATCGGAAGCGGGCGATAGCCTGCCGCTGTTCTCCAGCGCTGCTTCCCTGCGACGAAAAAAATGCTCATTTGGAGGATCAACGCCCTTGCGCTTTCTAACGATTCTAGTCTAGCATAACCCTACCGTCGCCGATCATGTGGGTCTGAGAACGGCGGGTCACGAGCGGGAAACGTCTATTGTCTGACATAAAGTTAATGCCCGCCCGATCATATGGATCTGAGGACGAGGGATCATGAGCAAAAAGCCCCTAGCGTCGTGGCGATTTATGCCCGTTGTTGCGCTAGCTACGACAGCCATATGGGCAGCGTTGCCGACAGTGGCTAACGCAGCCGATGCAGCGGCAGGTAAGAAATTATTCGATGATAAGACATGTAGTGCATGTCATAGTATAGGCGGGGGGGATCTTGTCGGTCCCGACCTGAAAAACGTTACGAAAGAGCGTCCTCACGAATGGCTGCATGAGTGGATCATGAAGCCGGATGCAATGATCGCCAAGAAAGATCCGACTGCGGTCGAGTTGCTCGGTAAATTTAACGGCATGGAAATGCCCAATTTGGGGCTGACCTCCGCCGAGGTTGATAATATTATTGCATTCTTGGAGTCGGGCGGGGGTGGTTCATCCTCGGCTGCGGCGGCCCCGGCCCTCAAGGGCGACGCTGAGAAGGGTAAGGATCTGTTCACCGGTAACGGGCGCTTTGCGAACGGTGGACCGCCCTGCATGGCTTGTCACAGCACCGGCGGTCTTGGTGCTTTCGGCGGTGGCGCGCTCGGTCCCGACCTGACCACGGTGTCGAAGCGGCTTGGCGGAGCTAGCGGACTGTCCTCCTGGCTGGCGGGTCTGCCTACTCCAACCATGAAGGCGGTTTGGACCAAGCAGCCCCCAACCCCGCAGGAGCGTGCAGACGTTGCGGCTTTCCTTGCTCAGGAAGGGTTGGCTGTGCGTTCGGCCTCGGCAATATGGCAGCTGGCGGGCCTGACCGGTCTGGGTGCTGTAGTTCTTCTGTTGATCGCAGGATTTAGGTGGCGGAACCGATTGAAGTTCGGTGTGCGGCGGCCGATGATGGCTACGCCTACGACCGGACGAAGCACCGGCCCTTACAACGGCGGTTGGTTTACGGGTATGTATTCTGACGGTTGGATCGGAAGGTTTAAGGGAACTGACGGTAATAGTAATAGGCCTCGCGGCCGGACGAACGCACCGAGGAGACACTGATGAGCTGGATACTTGACCTCGTTAATCCCCGGGAGCGCAAGTGGGAAGAGTTCTACCGCAATCGCTGGTCCCACGATAACGTCTTCCGCAGCACGCACGGCGTGAACTGCACCGGCGGCTGCTCCTGGGCGATCTACGTCAAGGACGGGATCATCACCTGGGAGATGCAGCAGACCGACTATCCGCTGCTTGAGCGCAGCCTGCCGCCCTATGAACCGCGCGGCTGCCAGCGTGGCATCTCGGCCTCCTGGTACGTCTACAGCCCGATCAGGGTGAAGTATCCCTATATTCGTGGTCCTCTCTATGACCTTTGGCGTGAGGCCAAGGCGTCGCACCCCGATCCGGTGCAGGCCTGGGCGTCGCTGGTCGGGGACGATCAAAAGCGGGCGCGCATCCAGAAGGCGCGCGGCAAGGGCGGCTTCCGCCGCGCCAAGTGGGAGGAGTTGGTCGAGCTGATCGCTGCGGCTGCTCTGTATACTGCGCGTAAATGGGGTCCGGACCGGGTGATGGGCTTCTCGCCGATCCCTGCGATGTCGATGCTGTCGTATGCCGCAGGGTCGCGCTTCCTGCAGCTCTTCGGCGGCGTTAACATGAGTTTCTACGACTGGTACGCCGATCTGCCGACGTCGTTCCCGGAGATCTGGGGCGACCAGACCGACGTCTGCGAAAGCGCCGACTGGTACAATTCGAAGTTCATCGTTTCGATGGCTGCGAACATGAACATGACGCGGACCCCCGACGTGCACTTCATCTCGGAAGCTCGCACCGAGGGCACCAAGTTCGTGGTTCTGTCACCGGACTTCAGTCAGATCGCCAAGTACTGCGACGAGTGGATTCCGATCCAGGCGGGCCAGGACACGGCGCT
>CAZOOO010000114.1:0-9624 GCA_964581435.1 uncultured Hyphomicrobiales bacterium
TTTGACGCGTTTTCTTCACGCGAACCGGTATCCACTTCGCTTGAAAACGCTCTAGCCGTCGCCCGCGGCGGCCGCCTGTTGCGTTCGATGGAAGCGCAGCACCTGCTGCGCCGTGGACTGGCGCAGGCGTTCATAAGTCTGCTTCGCGGCATCGATATCCGTCACTTCAAGGTGCGTCAGATCGCGGCGCATGTCGATGATGGTTTTCACCGTTGTCCAGGAGAGACCACCTACCTTGGCCAGGATAAGAACGCCCTCGGTTTGGGATTCGATCATCATCCTTTCGGCGACTGCGATCGAGACATTGGCGAGGCAGGCAATGGCGGCATTGGTTTCGTCGAACTTCCCGGCTTCCGCAAACGAAGCGACTTCCTGCTCGTCCAGCCGCCCGTCTTCGTACAGCGACCTTACCAGCCCGTGTGCGATCGTCGTTTCCACGCCAATGGCTCCGGGCATCGAGCGTACTCGCCGCGCCACCTCGCCGACGGCGGCCGAAACGTCGTTCGCCCGATCCGGGTCAGCCGCCGCGAGACGCGCCCGCACCGTGGCGGAGGCCTTCGCGATCAGCTTCAGATAGTGATGCCGCGGGATCGACGGTCGCATCCCGACGCAGGTCGCGATGTCGTCATCGCCTTCGGCGCGCTCGACCAACTGCGTGAAGCCGCGTTCGGAAAATTCAGCGCCCGGATTGTTGACGGTGCTTTTGACGACTTCATCGTTGCCTCGCTCGATAAGAGCGTCGGTAACAGCGACGCTCAAGACCCTCCGCGTCGAGATCGCCAGTAAATGAGCCTGGCTTTTGCTGCGCACGCTCTCGATCAGCGCATCGTCGCCGAGCCGCTCGGATTGCGACAGCACGGGAGCGGCGACTTCGATCAGATCGTCGAAGGCGAGTACGTGAATGGTTTGCGGCGGAGCCTTGGCGACGGGAGCGAGGCGTCTGGCAAGCAGCGCTTTCGACGAACTCTCAATGTGATGAATCAAGCAATTGAAAACGTCATCAAAGAGCGTGATTTGCTCGTCGGAATAGCTGACCGTGTTGTTCAGGAACAGGTCGGTGACCCGTTGCAGTGTTTCGATTCGCCGCGCGATTGTGCCATGGGCGAGAACGGTCTGGAGTTCATCGAGCAGACTTGCCGATCCCGCCGATTTGGAAGCCATGGCTCTGTCCTGGAATGGCTCTGTACTGGAATGGCTCTACTGGAGTTTCGCAGCGAGGTTACGATTCGCCCTGATCCGGGATTGCGACTCAGGCAGAGTATCGCGGAACCGGGCGATCCGTGCCGGATACTTTCAAAATGGCCCGCCGATGAGCAACAGGGCAGCGGAATTTTACGGCAAAAGCCCCGAGTTTGGCATGTTTCGGTTACCGTGCCCTCGGGACATGTTGAATGCATTATTTCTATACGGAAATTTCCGCTTGTCGAAGCATGTTGCGCGTTGTGAAACCGGTCCCGGACAGCCTCCGGTGGTGCTGCCTTTTCCAGGCCGGCGTGGCGCTTGCCCTTTCCGCCGATTCGGGAGCAACCTAGCCTTGGCCTGAGGCTAATGATTGTAATTTCGGAAGATTTTACCTTGCAATTCGAACCTTCTTCCCCGCAGCCCCGACCAATTCTGCGAGTCGGCCAGTGAGCGCGCCTCAGGCAGCTTCCGATGAAACTCTGATCGCTCGGATCGCTCAAGGCGACCGCCTCGCCATGCAGGTGCTGTACGGGCGTCATCACGTCAGGGTCTTTCGTTTTGGGCTGAGGCTCGTGCGGAACGAACAGATCGCCGAAGACCTCATCAGCGAGGTTTTTCTCGATGTATGGCGTCAGGCCGGCAAGTTCGAAGGCCGATCCGCCGTCTCCACTTGGTTATTGGCGATCATGCGTTTCAAGGCCCTGTCGGCGCTCCGTCGCAGGAAGGATGCCGAACTGGACGATGAGGCAGCCAATGCGATCGAAGATCAATCCGACGATCCGGAGGTGACGGTACAGAAGAAGGACACGGGTAACGCGCTACGCCGGTGCTTGATGCTGCTTTCAGCGGAGCACCGGGAGATCGTCGATCTCGTCTATTACCACGAGAAGTCGGTGGAAGAGGTCGCCGAGATCGTCGGAATACCCGAGAACACTGTGAAGACACGGCTGTTCTACGCGCGCAAGAAACTGGCCGGTCTGCTGAAGGCAGCGGGCATAGAACGAGGTTGGCCATGACAGTGGCGAAGAGGGTTCCGGACGGCGAGCCTGGAGATGTCGAGGGGCTGTTGCCTTGGCACGCTACCGGTGCGCTGAACGCGCGTGACGCGCGCCGGGTCGAAGAGGCGCTCGCGCGCGATCCCGGCCTCGCGAAGCAATATGCGGTGATCCGGGATGAATATGCCGAAACCATCTCGCTCAACGAAAGCTTCGGCGCGCCGTCCGCCAGCGCGATGCACAAGCTGTTTGCCGCAATCGACGCCGAACCGGCGGCGGGCGGGCTGATAGCGCGCGTCGGCCTGTCGGCGCGTGTGTCGCGGTTCTTCGGCGACCTGTCGCCGCGCACGCTGGCGGCGGCCGGTGCGGTCGGAGCGCTGGTGGTCGTGCTCCAGGCTGGCATAATCGCCGCGATGCTGGTGAAGGACGATGGTGGCCAATCGTTTCAGACGGCGTCTCACCGTGCGCCGGATGCGTCGTTGAGCCGCGGGCTGGACATGGAATCGGGACCGCAGGCGTTGGTGCGGTTCGCGCCGGACGCGCGTATGTCCGACATCACCGCGTTTCTGGACAGTTATCGTGCGACGATCGTTTCGGCCTCCCGCAACGGGCTGTTCCGGCTGCGCTTCGATCAGCAAAAGGATACGGATTTTCCCGGCCTGTTGAGCAAGCTCCAGAGCGAAACGATCGTCAACCTGGCGGTCCCTGCCGACCGGTAGCGGACGTGAACTTTATTCTGATCACGACCGGTTTGCGTTTCGCGGAGCGAGAGCCTTTCCCGCTTCTGATGGAATCAGAAGCGGGGCTCTCAGATTTTGATTTGACGCGTTTTCTTCACGCGAACCGGCGTCCATCCCCGGGTCGAGCCCGCGGACATGCTTCGCTTGAAAACGCTATGGAGAAGCCATGATGGAGGACCACGCGATGCGCCAGCGCATGACGGGCATCACGAAATGGAGCGCAGCGCTCTTTGCTTTGACAGGTCTGTGCTGGCTCGCAGGCGATGCCTCGCCGGCACATGCGCAAGGCTATATGCCGGGCTCCAGGACCTCTCCGGGATTCGGTATGCAAGGGCGCGCGCCGACGCCCTCGCCGGGCGGAGGACCGCGCGGCCTGGGTTTAGGCTCGGGCCTGGGTTTAGGCTTGGGATATGGGCTGATGCTCGGCGCCACGGGAGTTCCCAACAGGGCTCCTTATGTCGAAGCACCTTACCGTGCCATCGAGCGCGACGGCGATGTGCGCAGCCGGCCGTCGCGTCCCCAGCCCCGCAAGACGGCTGTCCGTGAACCGAAGCCGCGAAAGCCGGCCACCGGGGTCACGGCGTCAGGCATTTCCTATATTCGCTACGCGCCCAATACCTTTCCGGTCTGCACACGCGGCAATGGCGCGATGAGCGGCGACTGCAACGGCCGTCCGTTCGTGGCCGACCTCGGAGGCAGTGGTCCGCCGCCCCAGGATCAGAACAGCGGGCCTCGCCGCAATGCGAGGCAGGCCGCGGTGACGCGCAACTATCTGGCCGGCGAGATCGTCGCCGAGACGGCCGCGATGCCGGATGCGCAATTCACCGCGCTGGCGCGGCGGCACCGGCTGCAACGGGTCGCTTCGCAGAATTTTCCGCTGACCGGCAGTACGGTCAGCCTGTTCCGCATCGTCGGCCGCCGGCCGGTCGAGGATGTGCAACGTGAACTGCGCGCCGATGCTGCCGTGCGTTCGGCGCAGCCGAATTTCCGCTATGTTCTGCAGGACCAGAAGACGGCGGCAGCCACCGAAGGCGACCCTGCGCAATATGCGCTGGCAAAGCTCCGGTTGCCCGAAGCGCATGGATTGGCGCTCGGCAAGGGCGTTATTGTCGCGGTGATCGATTCCGCGATCGACGCCAATCATCCCGAGCTTGCCGGCTCGATAGCGGCGCGTTTCGATGCGCTCGACGGCAAGGGTACGCCGCACGTGCATGGCACCGGTATTGCCGGCGCGATCGTCGCCCATGCGCGGCTGATGGGGAGCGCTCCGTCCGCCAGGATTCTCGCGATCCGCGCCTTCGGCGTGACGCAGGGCGCGGCCGAGAGCACCTCGTTCACGATCCTGAAGAGTCTCGACCACGCGGCGGCTCACGGTGCGCGGATCATCAACATGAGTTTTGCCGGTCCGAAGGATGCGCTGGTCTCGCGCGGCATCGCCGCCGCCGCAGAGAAGGGCATCGTCATGGTGGCCGCGAGCGGCAATGCCGGACCGAAATCGCCGCCGCTCCATCCGGCAGCGGATGCGCAGGTGATCGCGGTCAGCGCGACCGATGTCGACGACCGTCTGTTTGCAGCTTCCAACCGCGGTGGCCATATCGCGGTCGCGGCTCCCGGTGTTGATATCTTCCTTCCTGCGCCGGACGGCAAATACCAGGTGACGTCGGGGACTTCGTTCTCCGCAGCCTACATCAGCGGTCTCGCGGCCCTGATCCTGGAGCGTAGTCCGGCGCTGAAACCCGACGAAGTCCGTGCCATCCTGACGACAAGCGCGCGCGACCTCGGTGCGCCCGGCCGTGACGATCTGTTCGGGGCTGGCGAGGCGGATGCCTATCGCGCCGTGCAGGCTGTCCCGGACAAAGCGGTCCCGGCGGCTGACAAAGAGCCACCGGCCACGGCGGTGCCCGATCCGGCGCCGGCGGCCGCATCCGGTGCCGCCCCTGTGACGACCAGCGAGGCCGTGCCTGGAAGCGATTCTCAACCAGCGCCGGCGAGCACAAATCCGGGCGGCGCGGATCAGTCCGCGAAATAAGTAACCTTTCCATACCCTTAAAAAATTCCAGATCGTCTTGAACGTTTTCCGGCGATGCGACGACAGAAGGTATGTGGGAGGCCAACTCCCCGAGGCTATATCAGGCGCGAGCGCCCATCCACCCCCAAGCGCCCATATGGCTTGACCCGTCCGGTTGTCCCCCCGGGCGGGTCTTTTCATTTCTATACCTATTTGATTTTACGGGGTAATTTTTCTTCTGCGTCAGGCTCGGGACAGTCTCAAACAAATTGTCTCTGAGTTTCGCTTTTGGCATGGCGTGCGCGTAACTCCAGTACCGTTTTGATCGACGCGCCCGTCGTTCATGATTGAATCATGGGGATGAATCGAGTCAGAATCCGCTAACGCGCGCAATAAAAATTACGACTGTAATGCTAGATTGGGCATTTTGCGCCTCAGAGGGGCGCGACTGGCGCAGGGGGGCTGAGCGGGTTTTCTATTTCTGCCTCCGCAGCGCCTTGTCCACGAGCGTTAGGGTCATTTCGAAGTTTTTCCGCAGCACGTCCACATCCTCGCTATCCTTTGCGGTCCGCGCCAGCGTTTTGATGCGCTTCAGAGTTGCGGCCAGATTGATCACCTGCTTCTGCGTGGCATAGCCTCCGACGTCGCCTCTATCGCTCTGGCCCATTGCGTCCGGCTGCTTCGGTACCAAGCCCAGTTGGGACGGGGTCGCCTTGTCCTGTACGGAAACGGTACTTTGATAAGGAACGCATACTCCGCGCATAACGCGTTGTCTTATGAAAGGGGGGATGAGGGCTTCTTCGCCGCTCGTCTTGGTCCACTGATTGAAAGCATTGGTATACTCAGCGGCGATCTTCTCTTCAGCGGCATAGCAGGCCGGTAAGTCATCATAGAGCATATTTGTTTGAATTGGCGTCGTGCCCATCGCCATCATGACCAGTGCCCATTTCATCGTTGGATTTCCTTACGATCAACGCTTCGGCGCCCCGCATCCGGCGACTCATTTCCTCTGAGATCGAAGGCGCACTTAACGGATCTCGCTCCAGAATGACGAGCCCGTCAATTCTGACGCTCCTCTAAATAGAGCAGCGTCCATGAACGACCCGTCCTTCTTCTTAAAGAGATCCAGCGCTAGTTTGCGGAGCTCATCGTCCTTGCATACGAAATAGTTTGGCAGCACCGGGCGGATTGGTGCCTCTCTGCAGAGAAGCATGGCTGCTAGCATGTACTGCTCAGAAAAAAGAAAATTTCGCCACGATAGCGGGTAATCGGATGGCAAGAAGATATCGTGAATGTGAACCAATACACCTGGCTTTAGCCTCGGTATGATTTCCAAAAAGAAGACCACCACATCAGAATTCTGAAAAACTCTGTGTGAACCGTCAAAAAACAGTATGTCACCGGCCTCCAGCTCGTCAAAGACAGAGACGTCACACTCTTCCAATGGCACGCGTCGCACGTGATCGCACAAAGCATCGATCTCTGCGCGCGGAGATGGATCGAGCGAGGTTATGGTGGTTCTCAGCTTCCCAGACCTGATTGCATGCCGCGCAAAACATGTCGAATTGCCCGAACCGATTTCCATGTATCGCTTAGGGTTCCGCGATAACAGAAAGCCCATCAGGCTCGCAGCATCGAATGACTGAAAGAAATCGTTATCCCAAAACGGAGCTGACGGATTATATTCGTCTAGGTCGTGCTTTATCTCCCACATAACCGGGGTGCAAACCTTAAGTTGTTTGAGCGTCTCTTCGTACAGAGAGCGCTCACCCTCCAATACTCGTTGCAACTGCGGATGGGGTGGACATTGCTGACCCCAGCGAGGCTTGGGGCTGATTGGATAGTTCGCTTCGGCATTTAACAGTTGGCCCGCGGGAACTAATTGATATCCGGCGGCGCCGACAACGCGCTTTAATATATCCTTTAGCATGTCGAAACCTCTTTAATTTTGGGTGGAAATGAAATTCCAAAAATCGCTACTGCTGCCGATAATCATCTTCGGCTGAGATCCTGTACATCTATTGGTAACTCCAAATGTACTTTCCGTCGCCATGGACCGCATTGCAGCTCTTTGTAATAACGATCGAGTCTCCGAGTTTTATTTTAGCAAACCCAGTCAATTTGGTATTGGTCTCGCGTATCATCTCGACGTCAATTGCCCGGTAATCGCTGGACCTCTCTTCAAATTTTTCTTTGATCGTTTTTTAACGTTAGGGATGTCTTGGTCAGTAAAGCCAACAGGAAGGTCCTCTTGCTGGCGGCGCCAGTTGTCTGCCGACTTTAGAATATCTGGCTGCGGAGACCAATCAACGTCCCGATCTGACCAGGGCGCCTTTAGGGAGGGAACAAGGCTGTGTCAGTTTTGCGTCACAGTTGACGCATGTTCGAGATTCGTTCGCGCAAATTGCTGCAAGTTGGCACAGCTTCGATTTCAAGAACTGCCCATAAATAAAGGATTTCTTGATGTCGTGGGATTTACGGTTAACCCCCGGGCAGGTCTTTTCATTCTGGTGTTCGAGGCCAATTGCGACAGCCGCAAGACTTGGATCCGCCGCCGTGTCTGTTCGATTCCCGGCAGGGACGGATGTCAAAAAGTTGAACCTTTTGCCCGCTATAGACGTTCAGTTAGGTGGAGCGCCTGGAACCAAAGAAGGAGCGTAAGATTGAGAACGATCTGGAACCTTAAACTCGTCGCTGCGGCCGTCGTCATGGCCGCAGCAGCCATGGCATTCGGTGGCAGTACTGCGTCGGCGGCTCCTTTGGCGCCGGCCGCGATTGTTACGCCGGCGGATGCGACTTCTCACGTCGAGCAAGTTCAGTACTATGGATATGGGCGCCGTTATTATAGGCCTCGGTACAACTTCGGTCCGGGATATTATGGTCCGGGATACTATGGCCGGGGGTACTATGGACCGCGCCGCTACTATGCTCCGCCGTACTACGGCCCACGCTTATATGGGCCGCGGCGTTTCTATGGTCATTACTGAGTTCAAACCCCGCCACTTCTCACACACAGCCCCGCCAACATGGCGGGGTATTTTATTGGAGGCCGGCTGTCATCCCGGTCGGCAGCCTGCCATTCATCTGGGCGGAGTAAGCACGGCTTGCCTCGATCCAGGCAGCCGACGCCCTTGCGGTCGCGCTCCGACCGCATCCCCGTGATTGCTCCACAGTTGCGTCATACTCGCGCCACAAAGTGCTGGACATCGCCGATATTTTCCACAGAATAATACCCATAGCACTATATGATTCGTTCGTTGCGTCTGCGTCCGTTTCCCTCCCTGCGGACTATCCCCAATGACTCAACGCAACGATTTCGGGCGTGCGCCCGACCACGCTCAGGACATCCTCAATCGCTGGTGCGTGCTTGCCGAACAGCGGCTCGATTTTCTGATCGAGCTTTATGAAAGCGGCAGGTGGCGACGTTACCATTCCGAAAATGCCTTCCTGGAAAACCTGCGCGAGGCAAAGACCGTGGTCGAAGTCTGGCGAATGCTGGCGCGTCGCGAGGTGATGCCAGACGATCGGATGGTCGACCGGTCGCAGCCCGCTCGACCCTCGAAAATCTCTCCCGCTATTCAGGATGATACCGGAAAGTCGCCGGCCGAAGCTGCGGTGGCGCATGCAGCGCCGGCGATTGCCGGATTACAAGAGGACACGACGCTGCGAGCGAACAAAGATATACCGGTCCGCGAAAAAGCGGCGTAGGTGACCGAGTTGACGACTGCGGTCGCCGCCGGCCGGCCCTCCAGGATACGCCGGCCCGGCACGCTCATAGCGTTTTCGAGCGAAGCATGTCCTGATTTCAACGCACCGCGTTGGCGCCGACGACGATCTGCGTGAACTTGGCGGCGCCGTCGGCGGAAAGATCCGGCGTCACCGGCTTGGCGTGGTCAAGCCCGACCACCGCGCCGCGCGGCGCGTCCGCAATCACATTGGTGTTGACCAACGCCGTGCCGGCGCCGTCCACGACCGAAACTCCGATGCCGATGAAGGTTTTACGGATGACGTTGCCCGTGATCGCGACATCGCGGAGATATTTGCCCCAGCCCGCGATGATGCCGAACGACGGTGCGTTCTCGATGAGGTTTCCGGTCACCGACGTATCCGCCTCGATGTAGATGCCGATGCCGGCGTCGTCGTCGGGCGCGGTGCCGATCGGTCGTTTCGGCAACAGGTTGCGGATGATGTTGCCTTGTACGACCGCAAGCCGGCCGCCCTCGTTGAAGTTGCTGACGGAGACGCCGACCGCCGCGCCGTCCACGGTGTTGCCGGCGATCACCGCGCCCTCGAAGGCGAACTCGGAGTAGAGCGCCACCTCGCGCACATTGCTGATGCTGTTGCCGGTGATCTGAATGTTCGACGCCGAGTTGCCGCGCACGGCGGAATAATCGCAGTCGCTGATGCGGTTGCCGCTGACGATGACGTTGCCGGCGCGGAACGCGTTGATGGCGTTGCCGTGCTGGCCGGAGCCGCCTTGTCCGGCCTTGATGTTTTCGATCCGGTTGCCGGTGACGATCGAGCCGTCGTCGCCGATGGCGGTGCGCAGGATCTCGATGCCGTTATCCCTTGTCGCGCGAATGGTGTTGCGCGCGATCGTCAACCCGAGCGCATCGAAGGAGACAATGCCCGTCGTTTCGATTTTCTCGATGAGATTGCCGCTGATCTCGCCGGCGGCATTTTCGAGCCAGATGCCGTT
>CAZOOO010000115.1:0-9476 GCA_964581435.1 uncultured Hyphomicrobiales bacterium
AAACGACGATGGCGAAAACGAGCGAGAGATCCCGACCGATTAAGAGGGCAGGATAAAAGAGCGCACGGTGCGCTTCGGTCGGGCGGTTGTTGTTGTTCAGACTTCTGGTGCGTTCCGCACCGTGCGGCGCGTTCGCGCACCGTGCGCTCCGCGCTCACATCTTTGAATATGCAATCTCTTTCACACCGTGCGAGGCCGCGTCATGCCCGATGATCGCGAGTTTCGCGTTCGACCGGGACGCATCCGATCGACCCGCGCGCAACAGGCGCGGCCCTTCATCGCACAGGCGCTCGCCGCAGCAAAGAAGGCAGGTGGCGGGGTCTCGCGGTCCGGGCGTATCGTATCCGGCAATCGCTCCCGCTTCGGGCGCGGCCAGCGCGCCAGCATCCAGGCCAACCGCCTCATCACCTCCCGCACGCGCGGCACCGTCGTCAAGGCCCGCGTCGTGCGGCATACGCCACGGTCGGCTCCGCTTGGCAGGCATCTCAATTACCTGCGCCGCGATGGCGTCACCCGCGACGGCGAAAAGGCGCGGCTGTTCGGGCCGGAGACGGAGAATGCGGATGCCCGTTCCTTCGCCGAGCGGTGTGAAGGCGACCGGCACCATTTCCGGTTCATCATTTCGCCCGACGACGCCCCCGAGATGTCCGACCTAAAGCAATTCACCCGCGATCTCGTCGGCCAGATGGAAAAAGACCTCGGCACGAAACTCGACTGGGTGGCGGTCGATCACTGGAATACGGAGCATCCGCACGTCCACCTGATCGTCCGCGGCGTGCGGGACGATGGCCACGACCTCGTGATCTCCCGCGATTACATCAAGGAAGGAATGCGCGATCGGGCGCGTGATCTCATCACGCAGGAACTCGGGCTGCGCACCGATCTCGACATCCATCGGACGCTCGAAAGTCAGATTGAGGCGGAACGCTGGACGCAGCTCGACCGGCAGCTCGCCCGCGACGCCGGCAAGGCCGGCATCGTCAATCTCGCCCCGCACGCTGATCGCCAGCCCGACGAATTCCATACGCTGAAGGTCGGTCGGCTCCGCACGCTCGAAGTCCTCGGCGTGGCGAGCCACGTCGGACATCTGCAATGGTTCATCAAACCGGAGGCGGAGATGGTCCTGCGCGAACTCGGCGAGCGCGGTGACATCATCAAGCGGATGCACCGCGCCTTGACCGAACGCGGCATCGAGCGCGGATCGGCGAACTATGTCCTCGCATCGGAAAGCCTCGACGTTCCCGTCATCGGCCGCTTGGTCGAACGCGGTCTTGATGACGAACTGAGAGGCACGGCCTATGCCGTGGTGGACGGCGTGGATGGCCGCACCCACCACATCAAGCTGCCGCATCTCGATGCAGCCGGTGACAGCCCGCCCGGCTCGATCGTCGAACTGCGCGCCTATGAGGATGCGCGTGGCGAGCGACGCGTCGCGCTCGCCGTCCGCTCCGATCTCGATGTGCAGGCGCAGGTGACTGCGACCGGCGCAACCTGGCTCGACCGCCAGGCTGTCACCCGTGACCCCATCGCGCTCTCACAAGGTGGCTTCGGCGCCGAGGTGCGTCAGGCGATGAATGAGCGCGCCGAACGCCTGATCGGCGAAGGTTTGGCCGAGCGGCAGAACGGCCGCGTCGTTTTCGCGCGCCGGCTGCTCAATACGCTGCGGGATCGCGAGATCGGCGTACTCGGCAAGAAGCTCGCGGCCGATACCGGCCTGCCGTTCAACCAGGCCGGCGGTGGCGAATATATCGCAGGCTCTTACCGCCAGCGTTTCACGCTCTCCTCCGGTCGCTTTGCCATGATCGACGATGGCCTCGGCTTCCAGCTCGTGCCCTGGTCGCCCTCTCTCGAAAAGCAACTTGGTCGCCATGTCTCCGGCGTCGCGCGTGACGGCGGCGTCGATTGGGATTTTGGCCGCAAGCGCGGACTCGGCCTCTAGAAAGGACTTCTCACCATGTCCGGAACGAAAATCCTTTGGGGATCGGTCACGATCGTCTTCCTCATCGTTCTCGTCACCACCTGGGGCGCAACGCAATATGTCGCCTGGAGTCTCGGCTATCAGGCGCAGCTTGGCCACCCGTGGTTCATGCTCTTTGGCGTGCCGATCTACTTTCCCGCTGCCATCATGTGGTGGTGGTATTTCTACGACGCCTATGCGCCGGAGATCTTCTCGACGGGCGGGATCATCGCGGCGTCGGGCGGGTTCATCGCCATCGCCGTCGCGATCGGCATGTCGGTCTGGCGTGCGAGAGAAAGCTCGGATGTCGCCACCTATGGCTCGGCGCGTTGGGCCGAGAAGAAGGAAGTGGCAGCCGCCGGGCTGCTCGATCCGGACGGCGTCGTGCTCGGCCGCTATGAGCGTGAATATCTCCGTCACGACGGGCCGGAGCATGTCCTGTGCTTCGCACCGACACGATCCGGCAAAGGCGTCGGCCTCGTCGTGCCAACTCTCCTAACCTGGCCGGGAAGCTGCATAGTCCACGACATAAAAGGAGAAAACTGGCAGCTCACGGCCGGCTTCCGGTCGCGGCATGGCCGCGTGCTCCTGTTCGATCCGACCAATCCGACCTCTTCCGCCTACAACCCGCTGCTCGAAGTGCGTCGAGGCGAATGGGAGGTGCGCGACGTCCAGAACATCGCGGACATCCTTGTCGATCCCGAAGGCTCTCTCGACAAGCGGAACCATTGGGAAAAGACCAGCCACAGCCTGCTAGTGGGAGCGATCCTGCATGTCCTGTACGCCGAACCCGACAAGACCCTGGCCGGGGTTGCGAACTTTCTCTCCGACCCGAAACGTCCGATCGAGTCGACCCTGCGCGCCATGATGAAGACCGCCCATCTTGGCGCGGCGGGACCACATCCCGTCGTCGCCAGCGCGGCGCGCGAATTGCGAAACAAATCCGACAACGAGCGATCCGGCGTGCTCTCCACGGCCATGTCGTTCCTTGGGCTTTACCGCGACCCCGTCGTCGCGCAGGTGACGCGACGTTGCGACTGGCGCATCAGCGACATCGTTGGCGGTGAGCAGCCGACCACGCTGTATCTTGTGGTGCCGCCCTCGGACATCAACCGCACCAAGCCGCTGATCCGCCTGCTGTTGAACCAGCTCGGCCGACGCCTGACCGAGGACTTGCAGGCCAAGACCGGACGGCATCGTCTGTTGCTCATGCTGGACGAGTTTCCCGCGCTGGGGAGGCTGGATTTCTTCGAGACCGCGCTGGCCTTCATGGCGGGCTACGGCTTGAAGGGCTTCCTGATCGCGCAGAGTCTCAACCAGATCGAGAAAGCCTATGGGCCGAACAACAGCATTCTCGACAACTGTCATGTACGTGTGAGTTTCGCCACGAACGACGAGCGTACCGCCAAGCGCGTCTCCGACGCCCTCGGCACCGCTACCGAGATGCGGGCGATGAAAAACTATGCCGGGCATCGCCTGTCGCCCTGGCTCGGCCATCTCATGGTGTCGCGCTCAGAAACCGCCCGCCAACTCCTGACGCCGGGAGAAATCATGCAGTTGCCGCCGTCCGACGAGATCGTGATGGTGGCAGGCGTGCCCCCGATCCGCGCCAGGAAAGCGCGTTACTATGAAGATGCTCGTTTCAAGCAGCGCGTGCTGTCGCCGCCGACCTTGTCCAAGCCCACCCAATCGCATCCCGATGACTGGAGCAGCCTCCCTGTCCCCGCGCGACCGGGGCAGGATGAATCGCAACTGGAGAACCGATCCGACGACGATGACCCGACCCAATCCGAACGCCGGCTGCAACACGAACTCCATCGCGTAAAGCCGGTGGAGAAGAAGAAGCCGATCGAGAACGAATTCGAGCCGCCCGACGACACTGACGAGGATGACGCTGTGCGCAATCGGCAGATGGTGCGCCAGATGCAGGGCCTCGCGCAACAAGTCTCGCTCGACCCTGCCGACAATATGGACTTGTAAACTCCATGGTCTACGCCAGGAAGAAAGTGAAATTCACGGCCTATCTCGACCCCGACGTCGCCAGGATACTGACCGACTTCGCCGCGCGTCGTGACCAGTCGCAATCCATGATTGCGGAAGCCGCCATCGCATCATTCCTCTCGCCCGACGATGCCGAGCGCCGAGAAGCGATCGTCGTCAAACGCCTCGATCAGCTCGACCGGCGCATGACGCGCGTGGAGCGTGACGTCGGAATTGCCGTCGAGAGCCTGGCGGTGTTCATCCGCTTCTGGATCACCACGACGCCCGCGCTTCCCGAGCCAGCGGCGCAGGCCGCACGCGCCGTGTCCAGCAGGCGTTATGAAGCCTTCATCACCGCGCTCGGCCGCCGCCTGGCGAAGGGGCCGAAGTTGCGGCAGGAGATTTCCGAGGACGTCGCCCCGGCGGAGACCGCTCATGAAGCGGAGGGATAGCGGCCTTACATGAACCACCTTCAAGACGCATATGGCGTATAGGTACAGCGCCGTATCGATAGGAGGTCATCATGCCCGACATCGCCAAAGTCTTCCAATCCGGCAATTCCCAGTTTGTCCAGTTGCCGAGGAATTTCCGTTTCGCCGTCGACGAGATCGAGGTATCGCGCGAGGGAGACGCCGTAATCCTGCGCCCGCGCCCGAATGCCTCCGGACGCTGGGTATCGCTGCGGGCGGCCGTTGCACGCGGCTTCAGCGCGGATTTCACGGCTGAGGGGTGAGACCGCTGAATTCGAGCGCATCGCCGGATTGCGACTGGAGGACTGGACCAAGGAGTGACGCTCGCAGCAATGCCGTCGCTCAGCCATCCATCGAAGAAGCTCAGGCAAGCGCAGACGGCTGATTCGAAATTCCCCGTTCGCACAGCGATCATCAGACTCTCTCAGGGCCGCCGTTCTCCTGTATTTGCGCGCTACGCTACTACTACGACCAAAACTTGTTGAACGAGTCCGTTTTGAGGCTCTTTTAGTCGTCCCCATCCGGGGACTTCAGTGACGCGCCCCGTGATGAAGCGGGGCCGGGGATGACTGCCACTCACGACAAGCCGGAAGCGATCGCGCGTGGCGCGCGCATGTTGCGCACCGCGCTCGGTCCCGCCATCGCGCGGTTTCTGGAAGACCCTGGTGTCGTCGAGGTGATGCTGAATCCCGATGGCCGCATCTGGATCGATCGGCTGTCCGAAGGTCTTGCTGACACCGGCGAGACGATGTCGGCCACTGATGGCGAGCGCATCGTGCGGCTGGTTGCGCACCATGTCGGTGCGGAGGTGCATGCGCGTTCACCACGCGTGTCGGCCGAACTGCCTGAGACCGGCGAACGCTTCGAGGGCCTGTTGCCGCCGGTCGTGGCCGCGCCGGCCTTCGCCATCCGCAAGCCCGCCGTCGCCGTGTTCACGCTCGACGATTATGTGACCGCCGGCATCATGACGGCCGACCAGGCCGTGACGCTGCGCACGGCGGTTGTATCCCGCGCCAACATTCTCGTCGCGGGTGGCACCTCGACCGGCAAGACCACGCTCACCAACGCATTGCTCGCCGAGGTGGCGAAGAGTGCCGATCGCGTCGTCATCATCGAGGACACGCGCGAACTGCAATGCCGCGCAGACAATCTCGTCTCCATGCGCACCAGGGACGGCGTGGCGACGCTCTCCGATCTTGTGCGCTCCAGCTTGCGCCTGCGACCCGACCGCATCCCGATCGGCGAGGTGCGCGGCGCGGAAGCCCTCGATCTGCTCAAGGCATGGGGCACCGGCCATCCGGGCGGCATCGGCACCATTCACGCCGGCAGCGCCATCGGCGCGCTGCGCCGGCTCGAACAACTCATCCAGGAAGCCGTCGTCACCGTCCCGCGGGCGCTGATCGCGGAGACCATCGATGTCGTCGCGGTGCTTTCGGGTCGCGGGGCCGCGCGCCGGCTCGCCGAACTCGCGCGCGTCGAAGGGTTCGGATCAAACGGCGACTACCGCATCACACCAACTACACCAGACACAGGAGACGCCGAATGACCCACATGCTCTCGCGCGGCACTCGCATGGTCGCGACCGCTGCGACCACGCTCGCTATCAACATCATGATCACGACAGTCGCCCACGCATCGGGGTCGTCGATGCCATGGGAACAGCCGCTGGAAAAGGTTCTCCAGTCGATCGAGGGGCCGGTCTCCAAGATCATCGCGGTCATCATCATCATCGTCACCGGGCTGACACTGGCATTCGGCGACAGCAGCGGCGGCTTCCGCAGGCTGATCCAGATCGTGTTCGGCCTGTCGATCGCGTTCGCCGCATCGAGCTTCTTCCTGTCGTTCTTCTCGTTCGGCGGCGGGGCGCTCATCTGATGGCGGCCGCGTTCGAACAACTCGACGCCGTGCCGGGGTTCTCGATTCCGGTTCATCGTGCGCTCACCGAGCACATCATGCTCGGCGGCGCTCCACGCTCCATCGCCATCATGAACGGGACACTCGCCGGAGCCGTGGGGCTCGGCCTGCGCCTCTGGCTGGTCGGTCTCGCCATCTGGGCCATCGGCCACTTCGCGGCCGTGTGGGCGGCGAAGCTCGATCCGCTCTTTGTCGAAGTCGGGCGGCGGCATCTGCGCATCCCCGGCCATCTGGCGGTGTGAGGGGGAAACACGAGCATGATGAACCTCGCCGAATATCGACGCACCGCTTCACGTCTTGCCGACTATCTGCCGTGGGCCGCACTGGGCGGCCCCGGCGTCGTGCTCAACAAGGACGGCAGCTTCCAGCGCAGCGCAAAGTTTCGCGGTCCCGATCTGGATTCCGCCGTCGCGGCCGAACTGGTCGGTGTTGCAGGACGGCTCAACAACGCCTTCCGCCGTCTCGGCTCAGGCTGGGCCATTTTCGTCGAGGCGGAGCGCCACCCCTCGAACAGCTATCCCAACAGCATCTTTCCCGATCCGGCGTCCGCGCTGGTCGACGCCGAGCGCAAGGCCGAGTTTGAGGAAGCCGGCGCGCACTTCGAGTCCAGCTACGTCCTGACCTTCGCCTGGTTGCCGCCTGCCGAGGACACCGCCCGCGCGGAAACCTGGCTCTACGAGGGCCGCGAGCAATCCGGCGTCGATCCCCATGAGATTCTGCGCACCTTCATCGACCGCACCGACCGCGTGCTGGCGCTCCTTCACGGCTTCATGCCGGAATGCGCCTGGCTCGATGACAGCGAAACGCTGACCTGGCTCCATTCCACCATCTCGACCAGGCGCCATCGTGTCCGCACCCCCGAGACGCCGGTTTATCTTGACGCGCTGCTGGCCGACCAGCCGCTCACCGGTGGGCTGGAGCCGCGCCTTGGCGATCAGCATCTGCGCGTCCTCACCATCGTCGGTTTCCCGACAGCGACCACGCCGGGCATCCTCGACGATCTCAACCGGCTGGCGTTTCCGTATCGCTGGTCGACGCGCGCGATCCTGCTGGACAAGACAGATGCGACGCGACTGCTGACAAAGATCAGGCGGCAGTGGTTCGCGAAGCGCAAATCCATCGCCGCGATCCTGAAGGAAGTGATGACGAACGAGCAATCCGTGCTCGTGGACACCGACGCCGCCAACAAGGCCGCCGACGCCGATCTGGCACTTCAAGAGCTTGGCGCCGATGTCGCCGGCATGGCCTACGTCACCGCCACCATCACGGTCTGGGACGCCGATCCGCGCATCGCCGACGAGAAATTGCGGCTGGTCGAGAAGGTCATCCAGGGGCGCGACTTCACCGCAATGCTGGAGACGGTCAACGCCGTCGATGCCTGGCTCGGTTCGCTTCCCGGCCAGCTCTACGCGAACGTCCGGCAGCCGCCGATCAGTACCTTGAATCTCGCCCACATGATCCCGCTGTCGGCGGTGTGGGCGGGGCCGGAACGGGACGAGCACCTCGGCGCACCCACATTGCTCTATGGCAGGACCGAAGGCTCAACCCCGTTCCGGTTTTCCCTTCACGTCGGCGATGTCGGCCACGCCCTCGTGGTCGGTCCGACCGGCAGCGGCAAGTCCGTGTTGCTGGCGCTGATGGCGTTCCAGTTCCGGCGCTACGCCGGAAGTCAGGTGTTCGCCTTCGACTTCGGCGGTTCGATCCGCGCCGCCGCGCTCAGCATGGGTGGGGACTGGCATGATCTCGGCGGCGGGCTGACCGAAGGCTCGGACGCTTCCGTCTCGCTCCAGCCGCTCGCTGGCATACACGACACCTATGAGCGCGCCTGGGCCGCCGACTGGATCGTGGCGATCCTGACTCGTGAAGGTGTCACCATCACGCCGGAAGCCAAGGAGCATCTCTGGACGGCGCTGACGTCGCTCGGCACCGCGCCGGTCGAAGAACGGACCATCACCGGGCTGTGCGTTCTGTTGCAATCCAACAACCTGAAGCAAGCGCTGCGGCCCTATTGCGTCGGCGGCCCCTACGGTCGGTTGCTCGACGCGGAAGCCGAATATCTCGGCTCCGCCGATGTGCAGGCGTTCGAGATCGAGGGCCTTGTCGGCACGGGAGCGGCGCCGGCGGTGCTGGCTTATCTCTTTCATCGCATCGGCGATCGCCTCGATGGGCGGCCGACGCTGCTCATCATCGACGAGGGCTGGCTTGCGCTCGATGACGAAGGCTTCGCGGGTCAATTGCGAGAGTGGCTCAAGACGCTGCGCAAGAAGAACACATCCGTCATCTTCGCCACGCAGTCGCTGTCCGACATCGATAATTCCGCCATTGCGGCGGCCATCATCGAGAGCTGCCCGACTCGGCTGCTGTTGCCGAACGAGCGGGCGATCGAACCCCAGATCACGGCGATCTATCGCCGCTTCGGCTTGAACGACAGGCAGATCGAGATTCTGGCAAGGGCGACGCCCAAGCGGGATTATTACTGCCAGTCGCGGCGCGGCAACCGCCTGTTCGAGCTGGGCCTGTCCGAAGTCGGTCTCGCGCTCTGCGCCGCATCCGCCAAATCCGACCAAACGCTGATCGCGCAGATCGTCGCCGAGCACGGCCGCGACGGCTTTCTCACCGCATGGCTCGCCGCCCGCGATGTCGGCTGGGCCATCGATCTCATTCCCAACCTCACCAGCAAGGAGATGCACTCATGAACCTGCGCCGTTCCCGCGCAGCACGGCTTGCCGTCGTGCTGCTGTCCGCAACCGCCACGCTGGCGCCGATGCTGGCCCCGCCGGCCCATGCCCTCGTCGTGTTCGATCCGTCGAACTATGCGCAGAACGTGCTCACCGCCGCGCGTTCGCTTGAGCAGATCACCCACCAGATCACCAGCCTGCAAAATCAGGCGCAGATGCTCATCAACCAGGCGCGCAATCTGGCGAGCCTGCCGTATTCCGCGCTTCAACAGATTCAGCAGAACGTCCAGCGCACGCAGCAGCTTCTAAATCAGGCGCAGAACATCGCCTTCAATGTCCAGCAGATCGACCAGGCGTTCCAGCAGAAGTACGGCAGCGTGTCGGTGTCGGCGACGGACCGGCAGCTCATCGCGGATGCGCGATCGCGCTGGCAGAACACCGTCGGCGGCTTGCAGGACGCGATGCGCGTGCAGGCCG
>CAZOOO010000116.1:0-9457 GCA_964581435.1 uncultured Hyphomicrobiales bacterium
CGGGATGCGGGCGGAAAACCGCTGCACACTTTTCCTCATCCCGCTCTAGTGGTCCCGATTCCGAAGTTCGCATACCCTTTCCTTGCCGCAACCTTCGATGCGAACTTCTGAACCACCGCACTCGCGGCTGTACCACGGATGAAGTTTGGCGGGAGAGCCTCCCGCTTGGCGGCGATGATACCTATCTTGCAATCATGCCTATCTTGAATGTCTGCCCGCCTGAACCGCCCGGAACGGGCACGTTGCACCCGGAGTTCGCATGACCAGTCCCCCCACCGTCTCTCTGCTCGACCGCGCGGATCTCGACCGCGATTCCGTACGCAACGAAGTCGCGCGGGGCCTCAAAGGCGCGGACGACGGCGAGCTGTTCCTGGAGTACAGCCAGAGCGAAGCGCTGATGTTCGACAACGGCCGGCTCAAGCAGGCGACCTATGATACCTCGCAAGGCTTCGGCCTTCGCGCGGTCAAGGACGACGCCGTCGGCTACGCCCATTCGTCCGACGTGTCGCTGCCTGCCCTGATCCGCGCCGCCGATGCGGTCGGCGCCGTGCGCGGCGGCTATCAGGGTACCTTCGCGGCCGCTCCCGGCCATACCAACGTGCGGCTTTACAGCGATGACAATCCGCTCGACGGGCCGGATTTCGAGACCAAGGTCAAGCTGCTCGCCGAGATCGATGCCTACGTGCGCGACAGCGACCCGCGGGTGCGTCAGGTATCCGTCAGCCTCGGCGCGACATGGCAGGTCGTGGAAATCTTGCGGCCGGACGGCGAGAGCTATCGTGATATCCGTCCTCTGGTGCGGGTGAACATTTCCGTCGTCGCCGGGCAGGGCGACCGTCAGGAAACCGGCAGCACCGGTTACGGCGGCCGCGAGGGCTATGCGCGTTTCGTGGACACCAAAGCCTGGCGCAAGGCCGCCGACGGCGCGGTTCGCCAGGCCCTGATCAACCTCGAATCGGTCCCCGCGCCGGCCGGGGAGATGGACGTGGTGCTTGGTCCCGGCTGGCCCGGCGTGATGCTGCACGAAGCGGTGGGACACGGCCTCGAGGGCGATTTCAACCGCAAAAAGACGTCCGCTTTCGCGGGACTGATGGGGCAGCAGGTCGCGGCCAAGGGCGTCACCGTCGTTGACGACGGCACGATTTCCGCGCGGCGCGGCTCGCTTTCCATCGATGACGAGGGCACGCCGACCGGCCGTACCGTGCTGATCGAGGACGGCATCCTGGTCGGCTACATGCAGGACCGCCAGAACGCGCGGCTGATGGGCATGAAGCCGACCGGCAACGGCCGCCGTCAGGACTATGCCCACGTACCGATGCCGCGGATGACCAACACCTACATGCCGGCGGGCGATCGCGATCCGGCGGAAATCCTCGCGTCGGTGAAGAACGGCGTCTATGCGGTCAATTTCGGCGGCGGCCAGGTCGACATCACCTCGGGCAAATACGTGTTCCAGTGCACCGAGGCCTACCGGATCGAGAACGGCAAGGTCGGCGCGCCGCTGAAAGGCGCGATGCTGATCGGCAACGGGCCGACCGACCTGCACCGCATCACCATGATCGGCAACGATGTCGCGCTGGACGACGGCATCGGCACCTGCGGCAAGAACGGTCAGGGCGTACCCGTCGGTGTCGGTCAGCCCACGTTGCGAATGGAGCGGATAACGGTCGGAGGAACGGGCGGATAAACACGGATGCGGCCGCATCGGCCGCCACGCCGATGGCTCCGATCAGATAGCCGCCTGCGGCCTTGAGCGAACGGCGGAAACTCATCTGCGCCGGGATGATCGCCGTCAGATCGGCCCGCAGGCGCAGGCAACGAACTCCGCCGTCGCGTCCGACTTATCCGACGACAGGACGGCTCGCAGTCACATATTCGTGGCATCTGCGGCAACATATTCCAAACCCGGGCGCGTGAACCATATTTCCGACATTTGCTTGAACCTGAGCCCGACATCAGGAACCTAATCTTACGGATCGCGTTTTGTTTCCGAGTCAGGGCTGGTGAGTATGATGCCGGTATTCCGTTATTTTATCGTGATGGGTTGCTGTCTGGCGGGCCTGCTTTTTGTGGCCGACTTGATGTGGCCCGGTGATCGCGTCGCCAGCGTTGACAAAGCTGCGATCGTGGTCGCGGGAGCGATGCCGGTAAAATCCGAATCCGCGAACCAGGCATCAGCCGGAGGAAAGGCGGTTTTCAGTTCGACGGAGAACTGGCGCCGCTCGGAGCCCCGCTTCGAAGGGGCGAAGCACCCTCCCCGCCCTGTCATCTATCCGAACGTCGCCACGCTGGCGCCTACCCCCGATCGTCTGCAGTGGGAACGCCAGCTCCGTTATTTGCCTGCGGACCACGTCTATGAAGCGCGCGCGGAAATGCCGAAGGAAGCGACTGAAGCCCCTGCGGAACGGCCCAAGGCCGCCGCGAAGACGGCGACGCGCAAGCATGTCGCCGCCCGTCCCGCAAGAATCGCGCCCGAGGCCGAGCGCCCGCGCTATGCCCGCAACGCCGCATGGGATCCGTTCGGCCTGTTCGACTGATGGCGGGTCGCCCGCCTCGCAACGCCGCCGCTATCGCAGCAGCCACCGGAAGCAAAGCGCGGCATCATTCGTCGGCGCCCTTGCGATCGTACATCGGCTGGGCTCAGCCGAAAGAGTAGGAAAGAGCTTGATTCAACGCAGTTGGATCGGACTCCAGGGTTCAATCGTCATTGCCTGACGGAGGACATCATGAGCTGGCTTCCGTTCAACGATCCCGCACTCGGCGATCCCAAATCCTGCGATGCGCTCGAACTTGTCATTGTGCCGCGCGTCCGCGATCTCGGCGACGGATTCGCCGTGCGCCGCGCGCTGCCTCATGGCAGGCGGCAGATGGTCGGCCCGTTCATCTTCTTCGACCATTTCGGTCCGGTTCAGTTTGTCTCCGGCAAGGGCATGGACGTGCGGCCGCATCCGCATATCGGGCTCGCCACTGTCACTTACCTGTTCGACGGCAGCATCCTGCACCGCGACAGCGAAGGCAACATCCAGGAAATCCAGCCCGGCGCCATGAACCTGATGACGGCGGGACGTGGCATCGCGCATTCCGAACGGACGCCGGACGCGCAGCGCGCGAGCGGGCAGGCAATGCTCGGCCTGCAAAGCTGGATCGCGCTGCCGGCGGACCGCGAGGAAATCGCGCCTTCGTTCCAGCATTACGGCGCCGGCAGCCTGCCGACGGTGCGGGATAAAGGATTCCGCGCCCGCGTCATCGCCGGCCGGTCGTTCGGTGCAACCTCGCCCGTCGAGATGGTGTCGCCGTGGTTCTATGCCGAGGTCGCTCTCGATGCCGGCATGAGCGTGCCGCTCGACGCCGACCATGAGGAGCGGGCCGTCTATGTCGTCGATGGCGAGATCGAGATCGCAGGCGACCGGCATGAGGCGCCGCAATTGCTGGTTTTCCGTCCCGGCGACCGCGTCACGGTGCGTGCGACAAAGCCGGCGCGGATGATGTTCCTCGGCGGCGATGCGCTGGAGGGGCCACGGCACATCTGGTGGAATTTCGTGTCATCCAGCAAGGAGCGCATCGAACAGGCAAAACAGGACTGGAAAACCGGCCGTTTCGCGCCCGTGCCGGACGAGCGCGAGTTCATCCCGCTGCCGGAAAACTGATGCGGCTTACATCGGCAAGCCGTTCGCTTGCGCCAGTTCCTTGAGCGACACCTGAGGCCGCGCGCCGATGTGCTGAATCACCTCAGCTGCGGCGAGCGCGCCAAGGCGGCCGGCCTCTTCATAGCTCGCGCCGCGCACCAGCCCGAACAGAAAGCCGGCGGCGAACAGATCGCCGGCACCCGTGGTATCGACCAGCGTGTCGATCGAGCACGCCGGGGCTATCGTCGTTTCGTCGCTCGTCGCAACCACGCAACCCTTCTCGCTGCGAGTGACGACGCCGAGCGCGACGTCCTTGTGCAACTGTCCCAGCGCGGCACCGAAATCGGATGTCTGGTAGAGCGAATGCAGCTCCGCCTCGTTGGCGAAGACGAGATCGACCGCGCCGCTTCGCATCAGTTGCAGAAATTCGTCCCGGTAGCGATCGACGCAAAACGCATCCGACAAGGTCAGCGCGACTTGCCGCTTGGCGTCGTGCGCGATCTGCGACGCCTTGAGGAACGCCTCCTTGGCGGCTTTGGGGTCCCACAGATAGCCTTCGAGATAGAGGATCGACGCGGCGGCGACGGTGTCCGGATCGATGTCCGCCGGCGACAGGTCCTGGGCCGCGCCAAGATAGGTATTCATGGTGCGCTCGCCGTCCGGCGTCACCAGGATGTAGGAGCAGCCGGTGGCGGGGCCGTCGGATGCCGGCGGCGTATCGAAAGCCACCTTGGCGGCGCGAATGTCATGGGTATAGAGACGGCCGATCTGATCGTCCTTCACCTTGCCGATATAGGCGGCGCGGGCCCCGAACCCCGCGAGACCGACGACGGTATTCGCAGCCGAACCGCCCGACATCTCGGTCGCAGGTCCCATGTCGGCATAGATCGACGCAGCGCGCGCCTCGTCGATCAAAGCCATGCCGCCCTTGGTCATGCCGTGGGCGGCGAGAAAGCCTTCGTCGGTTCGCACCAGGACGTCGAAAATCGCATTGCCGATCGCAAGCACGTCGTATTTCGCTGCAGCCATTAAGAATATCCTGTCGCGGCAATTGCGGAAAAGCAAGGAATCCGGGCAGACTCCCGACCCGTGAAGTTGCCGCCTATCACGGCATCTCCACGCCATCAAGCACGGTACGGCCGACCTCGCCATGATCCGCTCCGTCCTCACCGTCTCCTCGGGCACCCTGGCCTCGCGACTGCTCGGATTCGGGCGCGATGCGCTGACCGCGGCACTGCTTGGCGCGGGCCCGGTCGCCGACGCCTTCCTGATGGCGTTTCTGTTCATCAACGTGATCCGCCGGATGCTCAGCGAAGGCGCCCTGAACGGGGCGCTGGTGCCGGCATGGATGCGTCTGCGCGAGGACAGCGGCCCTGTCGCCGCATCGGCCTTCGCCGGCAATGTGCTCGCGACCGTGAGCGCGACGCTGATCGCGCTGGCCGTCATCGCCGGCGTGGCGATGCCGCTTCTCGTGAGGGTGCTCGCGCCGGGTTTTGCCGGCAGCGAGAGCTTGCGGCTCGCCGTCACCGACGCACGGCTGATGCTGCCCTATCTCGCTTTCGCCGGCCCCGCGACCGTCATCATGAGCCTGCTGAACGCCCGGCATCGCTTCGCGATCACCGCGTTCTCGCCGCTGCTGTTCAATGTCGTCCTGATTCTCGTCGCCGTGCTGCTGCTGCTGTCGCATCGGGACTCAGGCTTCGCCGCACCGGTGATGGCGGCAACCGTGAGCGCTGCGGGACTGCTGCAACTCGTGGTGCTCGCGATCCTGACCCGCCGCGACGATCTCGCAAGCCCCTTGCGGATATCGTTCGATTCCGGGATGCGGGATTTTGCCCGTAAGGCCGTCCCCGGCATGATCGCGAATTCAGGACCGCAACTGCTGATCGTCGCCGGCGCGATCATCGCGTCGTCATCGCCGTCGGCCGTGTCCTGGCTTTACTTCGCGAACCGTCTGATCGAGTTGCCGCTGGGAATGGTGGGCGCCGCCATCGGCACCGTGCTGGTGCCGGAAATCACCCGCGCCCTCAACAAGGGCGACAGCGCGGCGGCGGTCCATGCCGAGTCGCGCGGGATCGAACTGGCGGCGGCTCTCGCCTTGCCCGCGGCGGTCGGCTTGATCGTCCTCGGCGAGCCGATCGTGCGGGTGCTGTTCGAGCACGGCGCGTTTACCGCGGCCGACACGCGTGCCACGGCGCTCGTGCTGGGCTGTCTCGGCTTCGGCCTGCCCGCCTATGTCCTGATCAAGACGCTGTCTCCGGCGTTCTTCGCGCGCGGCAATACAATGACGCCGCTTATGGCCACACTGAAGGGGATCGCGGTTGCGATGGTTCTCGCCCTCATGGCCGGAGAGCTGTTTGGGGTCGCGGGAATCGCAATTGCCGTCGCGCTCGGCGCATGGAGCAACGCGGCGAGCCTCGTCCGCAGCATCGCCGCAACCTTTGGATTTTCAGTGGACGCCGAAGCCCGGCGGCGTCTGCCGCGGATCGCCCTGGCGGCGCTCGGGATGGGCGGCCTTTTGTGGCTCGCCGTTCGGTTGCTGTTCCCGACGTCCGGCGCGCATGGATTGCTTCAGGCCGCCGCGCTCGTCATCCTGATCGCCGCGGGTGTCGCGATCTACGGCCTGCTGCTGTTGACGTTCCGGGTCATCGATCGGGACGACATGCAAGCCGCGTTGCTGCGATCGCGATCCGGCGACTTGCGCGCTTAGGTCGTGCGTGGCAATGGACGGCGCGTCGGACCAACGTCAATTGGACTCGCGTTCGCGAGCATGTTGACGAATCACGCGCCGGCAAACAGGAACTTGACGATGACGACACGGGTTTTTTCAGGCGTTCAGCCGACCGGCAATCTGCATCTCGGCAATTATCTCGGCGCCATCGTTAATTTCGTAAAATTGCAGGCCGACCACGAGTGTCTCTATTGCGTCGTCGATCTTCATGCCATCACCGTGCCCGTCGCCGTCTGGGGCGGCCCCGATGAGCTGCGGCGCGCCACCCGCGAAGTCACGGCTGCCTTTATCGCAAGCGGCATCGATCCGAGGCAGCACATCATCTTCAACCAGAGTCAGGTGGCCGGACATGCCGAACTGGCGTGGGTGCTCAACTGCGTGGCGCGGCTCGGCTGGCTCAACCGCATGACCCAGTTCAAGGAAAAGGCCGGCAAGGATCGCGAGAACGCCTCGGTCGGACTTTACGATTACCCGGTGCTGATGGCGTCGGATATCCTGGTGTATCGCGCCACCCACGTTCCGGTCGGCGAGGACCAGAAACAGCACCTCGAACTCAGCCGAGATATCGCGCAGAAATTCAACAACGATTTTTCGGAATCGATCGCCGCCAACGGTCATGGCGACAAATTCTTTCCGCTGCCGGAACCCGTGATTACGGGGCCTGCGACGCGCGTGATGAGTCTGCGCGACGGCACCAAGAAGATGTCGAAGTCGGATCCGTCGGATTATTCACGCATCAATCTCACCGACGACGCCGACACCATCGCGCAAAAGATCCGCAAGGCCAAGACCGATCCGGAACCGCTGCCATCGGAGGAAAAGGGGCTGGAAAGCCGCCCCGAGGCCGACAATCTGGTCGGCATCTATGCGGCGCTGTCGGAGAAGCCCAAGTCCGCGCTGCTCGCGGAGTTCGGCGGCGCGCAATTCTCGAGCTTCAAATCCAATCTTGTCGATCTCGCGGTCGCAAAGCTGTCGCCGATCGCTCGCGAGATGAAACGGCTGACCGACGACCCGGACCATGTCGACCGCATTCTGATCGAAGGCGCCGAGCGTGCCGGCAAGGTCGCCTCGGAAACCATGGACGCGGTGAAGGACATCGTCGGTTTCATCCGCAGGCGCTGACCCGGCGCGCTCCGGAACCTGCTTGCCGGGGCAGCCCCTGCCGTGGCAGCATGGCCGCGGTTTGCTGATTCAGCACCGGGACAGGCATGAGCGCACAACGTCGAAGCTACGAGAGCGGTCACAAGCCGAAATATCTGGTCGTGGTCGACGACAGCGCGGAATGGGATCGCGCCGTTTATTACGCGAGCCGCCGCGCCATCCGCGTCGGCGGGGGCATCATCATGTTGCGCGTGGTGGAGCCGGAAGACCGCAATCAGGAATGGCTCGGCGTCGCCGAAGTGATCCGGGCCGAGGCCTATGAAGGCGCGAACGCGGCGCTCGACCGCGCCGCCGGCAGGGCCAACGGGATCGCCGCGATCACGCCGGAACGGGTCATTCGCGAGGGCGATCCGCTCGAACAAATTCTGGATGTCATCGACAAGGACGTGGATATCTCGATGCTGGTGCTCGCCGCCAGCGGCGGTCCCGAAGGTCCCGGCCCGATCATCACGACGATGGCCAAGACCGCCGGGAACTTTCCGATTCCGGTGACGATCGTGCCGGGCGTTCTCACGGACGATGCGATCGACGCGCTGTCCTAGAGCGGGATGAGGAAAAGTGTGCAGCGGTTTTCCGCCCGCATCCCGCGTCTCAAAATATTGGAATCGATCATGAACGTGATCTAGAGATGTTTAGTCCCAACCTTTGATGGAGCATCCTTAGTCGCACGATTCGAAGAAAGCGCTCGGGGATGGCACGTGATCCGCACTCTCAAACCTCCCTCGCATTGCTGAACGCAAAGCTCGTCATGCGCCGGGTGTTTTCGTCCAGGATCAGCGCGCGCGTGAGCGGGGGTTCGGCCCGCTGGGCGCAGTTTTCGCGCTCGCAGAGGCGGCAGTTGATGCCGATCGGCGTGCCCTCGGAATTGTCCAGATCCATCCCGGCAGCATAGACGAGCCTTGCGGCGTGGCGGATTTCGCAACCCAGGCCGATCGCGAAGCGCGGTTGCGCCAGCGGATGCGGCGCGACCGGCCGGCGCACCATCTGTGCGACCGAGAAGTAGCGGGTGCCGTCCGGCAGTTCGATCACCTGTTTCAAGAGGCGGTCCGGCGTATCGAACGTCGAGTGGACATTCCACAGCGGACAGGTGCCGCCGAACTTCGAGAACGGGAACGTGCCGGATGAAAATCTCTTGGAGACGTTGCCGGCATTGTCGACGCGCAGCATGAAGAACGGCACGCCGCGCGCGTTGGGCCGCTGCAGCGTGGTCAGGCGGTGGCACACCTGCTCGAAGCCGGTGTTGAAGCGTTGCGCCAGTACATGAATGTCGTAGCCGAGCGATTCCGCCGCGGCAAGGAAGGGTTGATAGGGCATCAGCGCGCAGCCCGCGAAGTAGTTCGCGAGCGTGATGCGATAGAGCCGGCGCGATATGTCGTCGAGCGCGCCGGCCCGCGCGAGGATGGCATCCAAAGCGGCCGCGCATTCGGCAAGCCCGATCTGGAACCCAAGCTGGAACGCGCGGCCGGGGCCGTCCACCAGTTCGGAGACCAGAAGCTGGCGGCGGTGGCGGTCGAAGCGGCGCAGCGTCTCGCGCATGACATCCACCGGCATGATACGGGTCTGAATCGAATGCCTGTCGCGCAACCGCGCGCCGAGTGCCGCGAAAAGGTCCTGTGCGGGAACGTCGATCTCGTCGCGCAGCGCTTCCGCGGCCTGTTCAAGCTCGGGGAAGTAATTACGATTGGCCTCGATCAGGTCGCGAACCCGCTCGATCGGATTGGCCTCGAAGCGTCCGCCCGGGCTTGCGTCACGGCCGGCGAACTGCGCCGCCGCCAGCGTTTCGCCGCGCCGTGCCTCGGTATAGGCGGCATAGAGGCGCTGCAGCGCATGGGTCACACCGGGGCACAGTTCCGCCAGATCGCGCAATTCCTGCTTGGGAATGTCGATCTGGCGAAACAGCGGATCGGAAAACACCTCGTTCAACTCGGCGAAGAAGCGG
>CAZOOO010000117.1:0-9436 GCA_964581435.1 uncultured Hyphomicrobiales bacterium
CTTCATCGAGCGTATAGGCGCGCTCGATCGGCTCCACCGGCGGCGCCAGCAGCGTTTCGTAGATCACCTCCGGCGGCGCGTCTTCGGCCTCGACGATGTAGCGGTCGCGCGGAATTCCGATGGATGGCGGCGGCAACGAGACGAAGTAACCGCCGATGGCGCCGGCCACGACGCCTGCGGCGACGCCGGCCGCGCCGCCGCCGTAGCCGCGGCTATTGTTGATGATGATCATTTCCTGACCGCGCTGGTCGCGGCGGATTCGCCGCAGCATCCGGCCATCGCGGTCGTTGATCGTGATGATCTGCGTGCCGTCCGGCCGCGTCACCACGTTGCGGGTGTCGTTGCCGACCCGCTCCTGGCGGATATTGCGCGCGCCATAGCGGAAACGATCTTCCTCGTTGTGCCGGATGAAAGACCGCCCGCTCGGATCGCGCACGATGACGCGGCCCGGTTCGGTGATGATGGTGCGGCCGCCCTGTTCGGTCTGCCGTCGCTCGGAGCGGAACGAGTCGATGTTGCGGGGGCCCTGCCTTGCGGCGTTGGGCGCGATCGGCGTCAACTCCTTCACGCCTGACGGCGGCGGCGGCAGCGGCGTTGTAACGGTGGGCGGTCCATGACGGGAGACCGGCGCGCCGGGCGGCAGCGCCGTTCGGCTACCGGGGGCGGAGGGCTGGGCTCCCGCTTTCGTTCCGTTCGGGGCTTCGGCCGGTGGCGCGGCTGTGGGCGAAGCGGGAGCGGCGGGTGTCGTGGTTCGTGGCTGCGCGGTCGGAGCAGGCGTCGTCGGGGCCGGTTTTGCCGCAGCCGGAGGTTCGCTCTTCGACGGTGACGGCGGTGTCGTGATTGCCGGCGGCACAGGCGGCTTCGGGGTCGCCGGGGGCGTTGCTTGCGGCGGAGGTATCACCGGCCGCGGGCCCGCGGCGGTCGGCGGGGCGGGCCGTGCCGGAGCGCCGGGAGGCGCCTGGTGATTCCGTGCGTCGTTCGGGCGCGAGTCTTTCCGTCGCCGTCCCTTGCCTTCGCTCTGCTGGGCTGGCGCGGACGCCTGCGCGAGTTGGACCAGCGCGGATTGCGCGTGTGACGGCGGCGGCGTCAGCGACGCGACAGTGAGAGCCGAAGCGGCGAGCAGGACCAGGCGAAAATTCGTCATGACAATTCTTCCAACAGGGATTTCGGCAACAGATCCGGGCTTGCTGCCAGTGGCGGAGAGCGCAATCAACCGATAGCGATAAGGCTGTAGTGTGGCAGCGATCCGTCAGCGAAGGTCGTTTTTATTTTCGGGCCGCGGATCACAAGTGTATATCGCATCTGATCACATCACGCCTTGCGACGCGCGTGCATCGTGGCGGGAGGCTGTGCGGGCGGTGTCGGAGGAGTCTGCGGCGGCAGCTCATCGGGCATCTGGCCGGGTAATTCCTGCGGCGGGACGGGCACGTCCGGTTCGTGCCTCGGCGGCGGAATGTCTGGACCGGGTTGGGGGCTTCCGGGCGGGTCTTCGCGAGGCGGCTCCGTCGGACGGCCAGGTTTGGCGGGCGGCGCTTCCGTCGGTTCATCGCCCATCGACCCTCTCCCATTCAGCGTTTCAGATGACAGGTGTTCCCGGCAACCTCGGATGATTTGCTCCAGACCTGAAACGCTAACGGTTTCCGTGCTGTGATGTTCCCGACTCGAGAATCAAACCTGGCGCTCGACCAGTTTCAGTTTCAGCATGGCGATGGCCTCCGCCGGATTCAGATTCTTCGGACAAGCCTTGGTGCAATTGAGGATGGTGTGACAGCGATAGAGCCGGAACGGATCTTCGAGATAGTCCAGCCGCTCGCCGGTGGCCTCGTCGCGCGAATCGGTGATCCATCGCGCCGCTTGCAGCAACGCGGCGGGACCGAGAAAACGATCGCTGTTCCACCAATAACTCGGGCATGACGTCGAGCAGCAGGCGCACAGGATACATTCGTAGAGGCCGTCGAGCTTTTCCCGGTCCTCGCGGCTCTGTCGCCACTCTTTCTGCGGAGTCGGCGTCGCGGTCTTCAGCCACGGCTCGATCGAGGCATACTGCGCGTAAAAATTGGTCAGGTCCGGCACGAGATCCTTCACGACCGGCTGGTGCGGCAGCGGATTGACCTTCACCGCGTCGCCGGAAATATCGTGCAGCGACTTGGTGCAGGCCAGCGTATTCTGGCCGTTGATGTTCATGGCGCAGGAACCGCACACGCCCTCGCGGCAGGAGCGGCGGAAGGTCAGCGTCGGGTCGATATGATCCTTGATCCAGATCAGGCCATCGAGCACCCGCGGGCCGCACTCGTTGACATCGACATGGAAAGTATCGAGCCTTGGATTTTCGTCGTCATCCGGGTTCCAGCGATAGACCTTGAATTCGCGGGTTTCGGTCGCGCTTTCCGGCTTCGGCCAGGTCTTGCCGCCGGTGACCTTTGAATTTCTCGGAAGCGCGAACTTAACCATCGGTGCGTCCTTGCTGTCTGTCCGTCATCGCTGCCTTCATCCGGCAATCCATCCGCTCGCGACGGATGCACGGTTCATGGCCGCGCATGACGTCATTATAGCGTTTTCGAGCGAGGTGGATACCGGTTCGCGTGAAGAAAACGCGTCAAAGCAAGATCATGGAGTCTCGCTTCTGATTCCGTCAGAAGCGATAAAGGCTCTGGCTTCGGATCAATACACCCGCGCCTTCGGCGGGACGGGCTGAACGTCGTTTGTCATCGTGTAGTCGTGAACCGGACGGTAGTCGATCGTGGTGACGCCGCGATTATCCAGCCGCGCCAGCGTATGCTTCATCCAGTTCTGATCGTCGCGGCCGGGATAATCCTCGCGCGCATGGGCACCGCGGCTTTCAGTACGGTTGGCGGCGCAATCCATGGTCACCACCGCCTGGGAGATGAGGTTGTCGTATTCCATCGTCTCCATCAGGTCCGTGTTCCACACCAGCGAGCGGTCAAACACGGCGATGTCGGCGCTTCCCTCGTAGACTTCGTGAATCAGTTTCTGGCCTTCCGTCAGGGTATCCCGGGTGCGGAAGACCGCGCAGTTGGCCTGCATCACGCGCTGCATGTTTTCGCGCAGCCTGGCGGTCGGCGTGCCGCCTGAAGCATAGCGGAATCGATCCAGGCGGCCGAGCGCCATGTCGCCGGAATCCGCGGGGAGATCGGGCTGCTTGGCGTTGGCGGTGAGCTTTTCGGAGCAGCGCCGGGCGGCGGCGCGGCCGAACACCACGAGGTCGATCAGCGAGTTGGAGCCGAGGCGGTTGGCGCCGTGGACGGAGACGCAGGCGGCTTCGCCCACCGCCATCAGGCCCGGCACCACCGCATTGTCGTCGCCGTTCCTCTTGGTGACCACCTCGCCGTGGAAATTGGTGGGGATTCCGCCCATGTTGTAGTGCGCTGTCGGCAGGATCGGGATCGGCTCGCGGGTGACGTCGACACCGGCGAATATCTTCACCGTTTCCGAAATGCCCGGCAGCCGCTCGTGCAGCACTTTCGGGTCGAGATGATCGAGGTGCAGGAAGATATGGTCTTTCTTCTTGCCGACGCCGCGGCCCTCTCGCATTTCGATCGTCATCGCACGCGAGACGACATCGCGCGATGCGAGGTCCTTGGCGGATGGCGCGTAGCGTTCCATGAAGCGCTCGCCTTCGGCGTTGACGAGGTAGCCGCCTTCGCCGCGCGCGCCTTCGGTGACCAGGCAGCCCGAACCGTAGATGCCGGTCGGGTGGAACTGGACGAACTCCATGTCCTGCAACGGCAGGCCGGCGCGCAGCGCCATGCCGCCGCCGTCGCCGGTGCAGATGTGCGCCGAGGTGCAGGAGGCATAGACGCGTCCGTATCCGCCGGTGGCGAGAATGGTGGTCTGGGCGCGAAAGCGATGCAGCGTGCCGTCGTCGAGCTTCAGCGCGATCACGCCGCGGCAGACGCCCTGGCTGTCCATGATGAGGTCGATCGCGAAAAACTCGATGAAGAACTCGGCGGTGTGGCGAACCGCCTGGCCGTACATCGTGTGCAGCATGGCGTGGCCGGTGCGGTCGGCGGCGGCGCAGGTGCGCTGGGCCTGGCCTTTGCCGTAATCGATGGTCATGCCGCCGAACGGGCGCTGGTAGATCCTGCCGTCTTCCGTACGGGAGAACGGAACGCCCCAGTGCTCGAGTTCGTAGACCGCCTCCGGGGCGTTACGCACCATGTACTCGATGCAATCCTGATCGCCGAGCCAGTCCGATCCCTTGACGGTATCGTACATGTGCCAGCGCCAGTCATCCTTGTGCATGTTGCCGAGGGAGGCGGAGATGCCGCCCTGCGCCGCGACGGTATGCGAACGGGTGGGAAATACCTTGGTGATGCAGGCGGTGCGCAGGCCGGCCTCGCCGCAACCCACGACGGCCCGCAGGCCGGCTCCGCCGGCGCCGACGACGACGACGTCATAAGTATGGTCTTCGATGGGATAGGCCTTGCCATTGACGGCCGCCGCCGCGTTGCCGTTTCCGGCCATGAACTAAACTCCGGATGACAATTTGAAGATGGCGTAAGCGGCGGTCAGCGCCAGGGTCACGGAGAAAAAGTTGTTCGCCATGATCGACGCCAGTTTCAGCTTTCCGTCGTGCACGTAGTCCTCGATGATCACCTGCATCCCGATCTTCATATGCCAGATGCTGGCGACCACGAACAGCAGCATGATGATGGCGATCGGCGGCGAGCCGAGAATCTGCGCCGCGCCCGCCTGGTTGCGGCCGAGCAGTATCATCATGACCACGACCATCGGTACGATGAGCAGGATCATGGCGACCGAGGTGAGCCTCTGGCGCCAGAAATCCGTTGTGCCGGAATGGGCCGAGCCAAGGTTACGGACCCGCCCCAGCGGCGTCCGCATGGACTTCGCGCCGGACGGCGGCCGCGCGGTCATCGTCCTCCACCTCCGATCGCATAGGCGGAGATCCAGAGCAGGACCGTGAGCAGAATGCCGCCGATCAGCGCCGCCCTGGTCAGCCACTCACGCTCGGTCGGCTTGAACCCGTAACCGAGATCCCAAACGAGGTGGCGAACGCCGCTCAGCATGTGATGCATCAGCGCCCATGTGTAGCCGAATGCGATCAGCCGTCCGGCCCAGCTCGACGTGAACGACTGGACCGCGGCGTACGCGCCCGGCCCGGATGACACGGCCATCAGCCACCAGACCAGCAGCAGCGTTCCGAAATAGAGCGCTACACCGGTGGCGCGATGAACGATGGACGATGCCATCGTCAGGGTCCAGCGGTAAATCTGCAGGTGCGGCGAAAGCGGACGTTCGATCCTGACGGTCATCAATGGCTTCGCTGGTTGCGGGCGCGCGACGCAAGCCCTGTTTGGGATCCGCGACAAGCAGTTCTGCTCACATACTTATGGAGTTGAGCCGGCCTGCGCAACGTTCAAAATCGCTGTTTACGAACAGCCGCTGGGAACACTGTCTTCACAGTTTCTTAACATCATGCGGCCGAAGGTTGCCAGGGTCTTCGGCTGGCGAGAGCCTATCCGTTTCTGTAGAGGCCGGCATAGGTATCGCGCAAAATATTCTTCTGCACCTTGCCCATGGCGTTACGAGGCAGTGCATCGACAAAGAACACGCGCTTCGGCATCTTGAACTTCGCCAGCCGTCCGTCCAGCCCTTTCAGCACCTGCTCCTCCGTGAGACCTCCGTTCTTGCCGCGGACCACGACCGCCGTGACGCCCTCACCGAAATCCGGATGAGGCACGCCGATGACGGCGCTCTCGGACACGCCCGCCAGCGCATCGATTTCGCTTTCGATCTCCTTCGGATAGACGTTGAGCCCCCCGGTGATGATGAGATCCGTGCCGCGGCCGAGAATGTGCACGTAATCCCGCTGATCGATCTTGCCGATGTCGCCCGTGATGAAGAAGCCGTCGTCGCGGAATTCGGTCCTGGTCTTCTCCGGCATCCGCCAGTAGCCCTTGAACACGTTCGGACCCTTGACCTCGATCATGCCGACGCTCTCGCGCGGCAGCTCCTTTCCGGTTTCCCGATCGGTAACGCGGACCGAGACCCCACGCAACGCGGGGCCGACGGCGCCGGGAACGCGATCGCCGTCATAGGGGTTTGACGTGTTCATGCCGGTCTCCGTCATGCCGTAGCGTTCGAGCACGGCATGACCTGTACGCGTCGACCACTCGCGGTGAGTGTCGGCGAGCAGCGGAGCGGAGCCGGAGATGAACAGCCGCATGGGTCCGGTCGATTCTTTCGTCAGCGCCGGATGTTGCAGCAGGCGCGTGTAGAAGGTCGGCACGCCCATCAGCACGGAGGCGCGCGCCATCATGCTGATGACAACTTCCGGATCAAACCGCGGAAGGAAGATCATCGAGGCGCGTGCAAGCAGCGTGACATTGCTTGCCACGAACAATCCGTGAGTGTGATAGATCGGCAGCGCGTGGATCAGCACATCCTTTTGGGTGAAACGCCAGGCATCGACGAGGCTCATGGCGTTCGATGTCAGATTGTCGTGAGTCAGCATCGCGCCCTTGGATCGCCCGGTCGTGCCTGACGTGTAGAGGATCGCGGCAAGGTCGTCGCCCGTGCGCGCAGCCGTGATGAAGTCAGGCTTCGCGGCCGTGGCGGCTTCGGTCAGCGATCCCTTGCCCTTGGAGTCCAGGGTCTCGATCGCGGCGTTCACCTTCGATGCGATCGCCTGGATGCCCTCCGCCTTCGAGGGATCGCAGACCACCAGCGACGGCTCGGCGTCGATGATGAAGTAGTCGAGTTCGTTGAGCGTATAGGCGTCGTTGAGCGGCAGATAGATCGCGCCGGCCCGCACGGTCGCGAGATAGAGCGCGAGATTCGGCACCGACTTTTCGGCTTGCACCGCCACGCGGTCGCCCGGCCTGACGCCGCGCGCCGCCAGGATGTTGGCCAGTCGTCCCGAGAATGCGATCAGGTCGCCATAGGTGATGCGCCGTCCTTCCGGCGTTTCGATCGCGGGCAGGTCCGCGTCGTCGAGATCGCCGAACAGGCGCGAAAACAGGTTGGCGTTCATGACGGTTTCCCGTTGGCGATCATACACCCATGGCGTGATGGCTGTGGCGACGACCGGTCTGGATAACAAGGTTGCCTCTTGCAAGGCAATGCAGCGACGTGGCGCGAGAGCAGGCGGCACAGCTCGCGTGTTTGTGAAGCGGATATCGCGCAACCTGCCGCGCAAGGGCGGCTATTGGAGAGATCAGGTTTACAATTCCTTCAACGGGCTCCGACGTGACTGGCCGCTGCGGGTAGCTGCTGCTATAAGAGCGACGACGACGCCTTTTCCCCAAGCCCGATTCCGCAGCGGAGGTTTATCATGATCGCTCGTGTCCTGTTCGCGACGACGGCTCTTCTTGCCCTCAGCGTGACCACGGTTTCCGCCAATTCGGCCAAGGCTCTGCTGAAAAACGCCGAAGGCGCCGAGGTGGGGAAGGTCGAGCTGATTCAGGTCAATGACGGCGTTCTGCTCAAGGCCACCCTGAAAGGCATTCCTCCCGGCGAGCACGCGTTCCACATTCACGCGGTCGGAAAGTGCGAGCCGCCTTTCAAATCGGCGGGAGGACACTTCAATCCGGGTAACAAGAAGCATGGCATGATGGCGGCCGATGGCTCTCACGCCGGAGACCTGCCGAACATCGTCATGCCTGCTTCCGGCGAATTGAAGCTCGAAGTGGTCAGTACCGCCATCACGCTGGACAAGGACAAGCCGAATTCGGTTCTGAAGCCGGACGGCACGGCCATCGTCATCCACGCGGCGGCCGATGATTACAAGACCGATCCGACCGGCGAGGCCGGGGGCCGCATCGCTTGCGGCGTCATCGAGTAGAACCTGCCGGGGACTGTGACGGCGCGGTCGGCCGCGTGCGTTTCGCGGCGACGGCTCCGATCGCTTGCGGTCGCACCGAAGCGGCGCGCGCGTTGTGATGATTACCTGGCGGCGGAACAGGACGGCGCGAAGGCGTCTTGCCAACGGCGCGACACCGTCCTAGCAATCGGCGTAACATGCAATGTCATGATCGGCCTTGCGCCGGGCATCCTGGCCTTCATTCCGTGCAGGCCGGTGGGTGGTCCGGGCGTCGGCGGCAACACGTGCCCGTCTTTCCGGTCATGACGACGTTCCGAGGATTTTGTCATGGCGACCCACAAGCTGCTTCTCTTGCCCGGCGATGGCATCGGCCCCGAAGTGATGGCGGAGGTGAAGCGGCTGATCGGCTGGCTCGACGCGCAGGGCATCGCCAAATTCGAGACCGAGGAAGGACTGGTGGGCGGCGCATCCTATGATGCCGACAGGGTCGGCATCGCCGACGCCACCATGGCGAAGGCGTTCGCCGCCGACGCCGTGTTGTTCGGCGCGGTCGGCGGCCCGAAGTGGGATTCGGTGCCTTACGAGGTGCGGCCGGAAGCGGGCCTGTTGCGGCTGCGCAAGGATCTCGCGCTCTACGCCAACCTGCGTCCGGCGATCTGCTATCCGGCGCTTGCGGAGTCCTCCAGCCTGAAGCCGGAGGTGGTCGAGGGCCTCGACATCATGATCGTGCGCGAGTTGACCGGAGGCGTCTATTTCGGCGAGCCGAAGACCATCACCGATCTCGGCAACGGCCAGAAGCGCGCCGTCGATACCCAGGTCTACGATACTTACGAAATCGAACGCATCGCGCGCGTTGCCTTCGATCTCGCGCGCAAGCGCCGCAACAAGCTGACCTCGATGGAAAAGCGCAACGTCATGAAATCCGGCGTGCTATGGCACGAGGTCGTGACGCAGGTGCATCAGCGCGAGTACAAGGACGTCGCGCTGGAGCACCAGCTTGCGGATTCCGGCGGCATGCAGCTCGTACGCTGGCCGAAGCAGTTCGACGTGATCGTCACCGACAACCTGTTCGGCGATATGCTGAGCGACATCGCGGCGATGCTCACCGGCTCGCTCGGGATGCTGCCGTCGGCCTCGCTCGGCGACATCGACCCGAAAACCGGGAAGCGCCGCGCCCTCTATGAGCCGGTGCACGGCTCCGCGCCCGATATCGCCGGCCAGGGGGCGGCGAATCCGATCGCGATGCTGGCGTCCTTCGGGATGGCGCTACGTTATTCGTTCGATATGGGGGAACTCGCGGACAAGCTCGACGCCGCGATCGCCGCCGTGCTGGCGAAGGGCCTGCGTACGGCCGACCTGAAGACCGGGAGCGCGACCGTGGTCAGCACATCGCAGATGGGCGAGGCGATCGTGAAGGAACTTCAGGCGCTGTACGCCTGAACGCAAGCCCGGAGTCATCCTCGCGGCAGGACTTCCCGATTGGGTGAGGTCGTCCGCGAAGGGGGCTGATCAGTAGAGCGGGAATCCGGTCGGACGTCCGCCGAGATCGGCCGGTGAACTCAGCGGTTGCCGGTCGGTCGGCCGGTTCAGGTTCTCGCGGGCGAACGAGGGATAGCCGACGGCAGGCGGAAA
>CAZOOO010000118.1:0-9347 GCA_964581435.1 uncultured Hyphomicrobiales bacterium
CAAATGTTAGAATCAAAGGACCACTAGCAAATATGGGTTTCTAGTGGAGTTTTGATTCCGAAATTCGCATCAAAGGTCGCGGCAAGGGTATGCGAACTTCGGACTCGGGACATCAGGCAGATCATAAGACATTGCCCGGTCCAATCGATTTCATCGCTTGAGGCAACAAAACAGGACTGCCATCGCCGTGATACTGAATATCGGCACAAACTTCGAACACCTTTCGGATCAGTTCGTCAGTGATCGTCTGCGCGGGACGACCATCGGCGACAACGGCGCCACGGTGAATCACAATGATGCGGCTGGCGAACCGGACGGCAAGATTAAGGTCGTGCAGGATCGCGATCACGGCTGTCCCGTTGCGGGCGCGCCGACCGGCGATTTCGACCAGTTCGATCTGATGCCGCAAGTCGAGGCTTGAGGTCGGCTCATCGAGCAAGAGCAATCCCGGACCATGGCGGGCCTCACCGCGCGCCAATTGAACGAGGACACGCGCGAAATGGGCGCGCTGCTGCTCGCCGCCCGAGAGGGTCGGCAGTTGCCGGCCGCGGAGCGGACGGATTGCTACCTCGTCCATGGCCTGCTCGACAAGCGGATGCGCGGCAGCGATTCCCATATCGCCCGCGCCCATGCGGACGATCTCCTCGACCGTGAACGGAAACGTGACGTTGACGTGTTGCGACAGGGTCGCGCGATGGGTCGCCAATTGTGCCGCGGAGTAGGATCTCAGATCGGCCTGCTTGAGTTCGATACGTCCTTGCGTCGGCTGGAGATCGCCGGAGAGCAGGCGCAGAAGAGTAGATTTTCCGGCGCCATTGGGGCCAACGATCGCAACCATCTCGCCGTTTCCGACGCTGAGGTCGATGCCGTCGACCAGCGTCGCGCCGTTGATCCGCATCGTCACTGAATGCGTTTCGATGACTGGCCTCATAGCCCGGCCAGTCCCCGCTGCCGAAGCAGGATCGCCAGGAAAAACGGCGCGCCGATTGCCGCCGTCAAAATACCGATCGGCATTTCGGCGGGCGCGACGATGGTCCGGGCGGCCGTATCCGCGCCGACGACCAGAATCGCGCCAAGCAGCGCCGATGCCGGAAGCAGTATCCTGTGACCGGGGCCAATCATCAATCGAAGGAGGTGCGGAACAACAATGCCGATGAAACCGACTACCCCGCAGATCGAGACGGCGACCCCGGTCATCGCCGAGATCAGAACGATCGAAGCCTGCTTCAGCCGCTCGACGTTGACGCCACTATGGAATGCTTCGGACTCACCCAGCACGAGGACGTCCAGCCCCCGGCCGATCCGGAAGCACGCGACCACACCGATGATGAGGACCGGCGCAATCATCACCGCCTTGCTCCAGGTCGCACCACTCAGCGAACCGAGCATCCAGAATGTGATGTCGCGCAACTGCCGGTCGTCGGCGATGAACACCAGAAGCCCGAGTCCGGCATTGGCGATCGCGGCAATAGCGAGGCCCGCGAGGAGAAAAATTGCGATGGACGTCCGTCCCGTGCGGCTGGCAATGCCGTACAGGACCAGCGTGGTTGCAAGCGAACCCAGGAATGCCGCCAGCGGCAGGACCGCATTCTGCATGAATCGGAAGGTGTCGCCGTAACTACTGTCGATCAAAACAATGGCGCTCGCGGCGGCAAACGCACCACCGCTGGAAACGCCGACCAGAGCCGGGTCGGCCAGCGGATTCCGAAACAGGCCCTGCATGATGGCGCCGGACGTCGCAAGCAAACCGCCAACGACGGCGGCGGCCAGAATGCGCGGGATACGGATCGACCAGAGCACGAGTTGATCGCGCGCGAGCAGCGCACCTGCCTGTTCATTCGTCCAAAATCCCAGCGCCACCGGCACGCGGCCGAGAGGGATGCCTGCGGCGCCCATGGTCACCGCGGCGATCGTCACACCCGTCAATGCCAGCAGCAGGCAGCCGAACAAAAGCGCGGGCGCAGGGCGCGCGGTCACGCTTCCGCGGGATGGTTCTGCGTTTCCGATCCCGTCGATGACGGTCATTCTCGGCAATCGACGGTCGGCGCCGCCGGCGTGAACTTATCGATCTCGGACGCCAGTGCCGGATAGAGTCGAATCGACAGATCGCGTGCCGCGGCCGCGGTTCGCGGACCGAACCCGAGAAGATAAAGCCCCTCCATGGAAACGAAGGATTTGTTCGCCGTGGCCGGCGTCAATGCAAAGGCGGGATGCTGATAGATAGTGTCCGGCGTGAGCGAATCTTTTCCCCTGTCAATGGACAGGACGACATCCGGCTTGGCGGCGACGATCGCCTCGTCGCTGATCGGCTTATAGCCTTCATATTCAGTGATGGCGTTGACGCCTCCAGACAGCTTGATGATCTCGTCGGCAGCGGTATGACGTCCCGCCGCCATGGCACGGCCGTTCACCAGCGACATCACGAACATGACGCGAACCGGCTTATCGATTTTGGCTCGCAGGCCCTTCAATTGAGCGAGGTCCCGCGCAACGGCCGCCGTGAGACAGGCGGCGCGCGCGTCGGCTCTCAGCGCGTGTCCCACCAGCGAAATCTTGTCGAGGATACCCTGCTCGGTATAGGTTTCGGGCACAAGGACAAGCGGCACCTTCGCCGCTTGCAGGACGTCCAGCGTTTCCTTCGGCCCCGACCCCTGCATCGCGAAGATCGCCGACGGGTTCAATCCGAGGACACCCTCCGAGGATAGCTGACGCATATAGCCGACATTCGGCATCTTAAGAGCCGCCGCGGGATAAAGGCTGGTCGAATCGACGCCGACGATATGATTCTCAAGTCCGAGAGCATAGAGAATCTCGGTGACCGCGCCGCCGATGGCTACGATACGCGACGGATCGCCGACCGTAACGTCATGGCCGCGCGCGTCGCGCACCGTGATTCCATCGGATCGCGACGGCGCGGAAGGCAGGATTGTCGCCACCACCGCGATTGCAACAACAAAAGCAACGGCCGGCCATCTTGAGAACGGTTTGAAACGCAGGCTCATTTGGTCAAGATCAGCTTGTTCTGCGACGTCAGCCGCAAGCGATAATTCTCCGCTCCGTGCACGATGATGACTTCACGGCCATCGAAGAATAGTTCCTTGCTGTCGAGCATGACTCCTCGCATCGTGATGCTGCGCTCGACAACGAGGATCGTGGCTTCATCCTCCTTCAGATCCTGCTGTTTCTTCCGCGATATTTCCGGCATTCAGCCGCTCAACCTGTTTGAAGCGCTGGAACCTCTTTACAGGCATGCGCCGCCTCAGACCAACCGCCGAAATTTACAATCACTATAAATATGGACGCGAACGGTTGACCTTGTTCCAACCCCTTCTTACTGCCGAGACAGAGCATGTGTTCCCGTGGGGATGCACGTCATCGACAGGCAGCCAGCAAGCCACTGCATATTTTGCAGCGCCCGCAAGCCACCCGACTTCGAAATAACGTTAGAGCGCGGGGCGCGGGACAATGATGGTCGGCGGGGCTGGGCGTTTGTGCATCTTGAAGATGGGATTTTTCGTTATTGCGGTCTCGCTGACCGCGACCGACGTTGCCTCTGCGCAACAAGCGCCGGATACCACTTCTTCAGCGCAATCAGCCGAGCCGCCAAATCCGGCAAACCGCAAACGAACCGCCTCACGGCAGGCAGCAGCTACAGAGACGGCGGTGCTCAATTCTCGAACGCAGACCGTTGTTCCGCTCGACATGATAACTGTGACGTCGACAAAGACAAGTGAGCGCGCGATCGATGCGCTCGCGCCGGTCAGCGGGCTTACGCTCGAGCAAATCCAGGGACTTCAGGCGGGAAGGATATCGGATATCTTCCGTGTCATGCCAAGCGTTTCATTTGAGGATCGCGGTGACAACCCTTCCAGTTCCATCAATATTCGCGGCTTGCAGGATTTTGGTCGGGTTGCCGTCGTTGTCGACGGCGCACGTCAGAATTATCAGCGGAGCGGCCATAATGCCAACGGCTCCTTCTTTCTGGATCCGGAGTTGATCGGCGCAGTGGACGTTACGCGCGGACCCACCGCCAACATCTATGGCTCCGGCGCGATTGGCGGCGTCGCGTCTTTCCGCACCAAGGATATCAACGACATTCTTCGTCCCGGCGAGAACTGGGGCGTCGACATGACCGGCTGGTACGGCACCAACAACAATCGGGTGCTTGGGTCGATCTTCGGCGGCGTTCGTCTCGATCCGACCGTGGATGTGTTCGGAGGCGCCGTCTATCGCACTCAAGGAAACTACAAGGACGGCGCGGGCACCGAGATCGGCAATACTGGCAACGACATCGCGGCCGGGCTGATGAAAGTAACCGTCCGTCCCGCCGAGGGGCACGAAATCAAGTTGGGCGGGCTGTTCCAGGATTACCAATACAGCATCGGCCAGTTCAACAGGGGGCCGACGATCACGGCCGCTCAACGCGCGCTCAATCAGGGCTCGTCCGTTTATGCCTCGGATGCCAAGAACTACACGGGCACGCTGAGCTGGCGCTATTCGAAACCGGACGACCAGTTGTTCGATTGGAGCATGTCCCTATACGGCAATCGCGTCGATAACGATCAGACCAAAACCTATCATTACTCGACCAGCGGTGCTGCCTATTGCGGTCCCGGCGTCGCCGGCAACAACATCTCCGGCTGCGTTGGCGATCAGCGAAGTTACCTGCTCGATACGATCGGTCTCGATGTGCATAATACGTCCCGCTTCGATATCGGAAACTGGCAGAACGCCGTCACTTATGGCTTCGACGCTTTCAACGACAGTGTCCGGACCACGGATTCGCGCGGCAACTCCAATATTACGACTCCCAGCGGAAACCGGACCGTTTCCGGTGGATTCGTACAACTTCAGAATAGATATGGCAGTTGGCTCGAAGTCATCAGCGCGATCCGGTACGATCACTACGAACTGAATTCCGTGGGAACCGCGCTGGGCCAGACAACCTCCAGCGGCGAACGGCTCTCGCCCAAGATAACGATCGGCGTGACGCCTGTTGCAGGATTTACACCCTATGTCAGTTACGCCGAGGGCTATCGCGCCCCTTCGATCACCGAAACCTTGATCGCGGGAGGCCATGCCACCGGTGGCGGCCCCGCATTATTCAATTGTCCGGATGGCACCAGCGGCCTGTTCTGTTTATTGCCGAATCCGAATCTGCGGCCCGAAGTCGGCAAGACCAAGGAAATTGGCGTCAATCTCAAATACAACGGCGTGTTCGCCGCGGGCGATGCATTGCGTGCGAAGTTCAACATCTTCCGCAACGATGTCGACAACTATATCGATCTGGTTCCCTCGCCGCCGACGATGACGATGTTCGGGCCTTTCAGCCAGTACTATCAGTACCAGAACATCGCGGACGCCAGGATCGAAGGTTTCGAATTCGAGACCAATTATGACGCCGGTGACTGGTTCGTCGGCGTGGCCGGCAATATCCAGCGCGGCAGGAACACGGCCACCAATGTCGGTTTGACTACCGTGCAACCGCGCAAGGTCACGACGACCGCCGGTGTGCGATTGCTGGATCGAAAGCTGATCGCGTCAGCGCAGTGGTCATCCTATGCGGCACTGACCGATCTTCCGGCAGGCTATCTGCCTTCGACGGCCTATAACCTGGTGCATCTGTTCCTGACCTATCAGGCGACCCAGGATGTCGTATTGACCGCTTCGGTTCAGAACCTGCTGAATGAATATTATCGGCCTTACGCGATACCGGGCTCGTCGACTGACGGCACGACCCAGAACGACGTGCTGTTCGCCAGTCCTGGACCGGGGATTGTTTTCAGGGCAGGCTTGAGGGTACATTTCGGCGGAGTCTGATATCCTTATTGTCGTTATGCCGACGAGCCGCGCTGATGCTCCGGCGCGGCTCGTTCCGTCTTTATGATGCGCCGATACGGAAAAAATGCAGAATACAAGACACCAAGCATGAAACAGGAGGATACCGGAATGTTTATCGCGATGAACCGTTTCCAGGTAAAACCAGGCTCGGAAGCTGCTTTCGAAAAGGTCTGGGCGACGCGTGAATCCTACCTTGGGACCATGCCCGGCTTCATCGAGTTTCATCTCCTGAAGGGGCCGACGGCCGAGGATCACACGCTCTATTCGAGCCATACGACCTGGGCCGACCGCGCGGCGTTTGAAGGATGGACGAAGTCTGAGGCGTTTCGCCGAGCGCACGCGCGCGCCGACAATCAGACGGGAGAGAGCCTGTATCTCGGCCATCCGAAGTTCGAGGGTTTCGAGATCATCCAGAGCGAGCGGAAGTCTGACGCCGCCGCCTGAAGTCGTCATCGACCCGCCACATCACTGGAGGATGAACGTGACCGGCACGATTGCTTCGGATCTGAGGGCCTATCTCGCGGAGAATCCCGGCGCGGTGATCGAGGATGTGGCGCGCGACCGCAATGTGTCGCCGCGGGCGGTAATCGAGGCATTGCCGTCCGATATGGTGAAACTCTGTCAGGGCGGCGCGTTCGCGGACGCAATGCAGGATATCGCGCAATGGGGGGAAGTTACCCTTATCGTTCATACCGCTGACGCCATCTTTGAATTCACCGGCCCGGTTCCTGGCGGCGAGATCGGCCGCGGCTATTTCAACCTGATGCAGCCGAAGGGTCTGCACGGCCATCTGCGGCATGATCGGTGCGCCGCCGTCGCCTTTGTCGAACGCCCGTTCATGGGCAAGTCTTCGGCATTCGTGGCATTCCTGAATGTCGACGGCGGCGTGATGTTCAAGGTATTCGTGGGACGGGACGAGACGAGAGCGTTGCGGCAGGATCAACTCGAACGATTTCGTGCGCTTGCCGAACGTTTGGGCGCCATGCCGGCAAGCTAAGAAAGGGCCGCTCGCGACGACATAGCGAAGATGGCACAGGTCCATCCCTTCATTCTCCCGGGGCACAATCCGCAACACCATGACGCTGTTGCGATCAAAGCATGTTTTTGGCCGGAATCAGCAACCCGTCATGCCCGGTTAATGCCTCTCACGTCGTCATGCCCGCGCTAAAGCGCGAAGCACGTCTTCGCGCAGATGTCGCGGGCATCCACGACTTGACAGCAGTTCAGCGAAGAAAGACGTGGATGGCCGGGACGAGCCCGGCCATGACGATTCATCCGGCGTTGGCGGGAGAGCTACCAGCGATAGCTCACCTTTCCGAGCACGGTGCGCATGCGCCCGACGTTGCATTGAAGGGCGGCGGCGCACCCCGCAATGTACTGGTTGTCGAACAGGTTGGTTGCGTTGACGGAGAATCGCCAGTTGTCGATGTCGTAACGGACCATCGCATCCACTACAGTATAGGCGGGCACACTGAAGGTGTTGGTCCAGTCTCCTGCAGTGGCCGCGACATAGCGCATGCCACCGCCAAAGCCGAGCCCGTTCAGCGCGCCTTCGCGGATGGTGTAGTCAGCCCAAATCGAAGCAAGATGCGGCGGCGTTCGCACTGGCCGCTTGCCGAAATTGGCGTCATTGCTTTCGGTCACCCGAACGTCATTATAGGAATAGGCCGCGGTCAGGTTGAGGTTGTTGGTCAGGCTTGCGACTGCCTCGAACTCAAAGCCGCGTGAACTGATTTCGCCGACCTGGATTGAGTATCCGGGATGTGCCACATCTTGCGTTAGCACGTTTTGCTTTTGCAGATCATATACGGCGGCCGTGATCCGCCACTTTGCGTCTTTCGGCTGATATTTGATGCCGGCCTCATATTGCCTTCCTGTCTCCGGCTTGTACGGAGTCAAATCAAACGTCGTTCCCGAAATAGGTACGAACGAATTGGCGTAGCTGATATAAGGAACCACGCCGCTGTCGAACTCGTAGCCGAGTCCGGCGCGCTTGGTGAAAGCCTCATTGTGCTGAATGGTGGTTGAGCCGCCGAAGACATTGACGGTCTTGGAGTCTACCCAGTCGTAGCGTCCGCCCAGAGTCAAAATCCAGCGATCGAGCTTGATCTGATCCTGAAGGTAGATGCCGGTCAGATTCTGAGTTTGCCGGGATCCGATTTTGTCGGTCGACCAGACAATAGGCGAACCATAGACCGGGGCGAAAAGATCGATCGAACCGACGAGACTGTCCCACCCAATGCCTTGATTACTATCCGTACGCCGCCGATAGTCCACACCGAACAGCACGGTGTGGTGAAGCACACCGGTTATAGCTTTCAACTCGGCCTGATTGTCGATGGCAAACGTACCTAAACTACGGCTGCCTTCGTCCGGGAAACGATCGAGTGTGCGCAAATCGGCCCGCAGACCGTCCGGACTGATGTCACGCCAATCCCAAGTATCACGGGAATACTGGGCGTTCTGTCTAAAGACCAGACTGTCGGTGGCGCGGTGTTGAAGATTATATCCGATGACGGTCTTCTCCGTATTGTTATAGTCGGTGCTGGGCTCGCCGATGTAGCGCGTGAGCGGGATTCGCCCGTTCGGATTCGGCAGTACTGTTCCCCGTGCGGGGAGACCGTAAATCCATTTGCCTTGGTCTTTCTGATACAGACTGTAAGCCGTGATTTCGGTCTCTGTGGTCGGACGCCAGGTCACTGCTCCAGACAGGAACGCGCGCCTCTCATTTGAGAAATCGATACCGGTGCCGCCGTCGCGCGCCAGGCCAGTGAAACGGTAAAGCAACGTCCTGTCTTCCGTCATCGGGCCGCCGAAATCGAAAGCGCCGCCCCTCTGTTCGTAGCTGCCGCCCTGAATCTGAAATTCATGGATGGGCGTTTCGATCGGACGCTTGGTGACGAGGCCTATCACCCCGGCGGGCTGACCCTGACCATAGAGAACCGAGGCAGGTCCGCGCATCACCTCGACACGTTCCAACCCGAAGGGTTCAACACCGCCGAATCCGGAAGAAGGCAGCCCGTTCAGATAGGCCGACCCATTAAATGTATCGGCTTCAAGACCTCTTATTGAGAATCTCGGCGAAAATTGCTGGTGGCCGCTATACCCGGCATAGACACCTGCGGTGTAGTTCAACGTCTCAGTCAGAGACTGAACCTGCCGCGCTGCAATCTGGTCGCGCGTCACCACCGAGATCGACTGCGGCACCTCGATGATGGGCGTGTCGGTCTTCGAGCCCGTGGCGCTGCGGCTGGCGACGAAGCCGTTCACCGGTCCCCATGCGGTCTCACCCTGAATGTCGATCGTATCAAGCGCGATCGCGCCAGCCGGAGCCGCGCCGCCGGCACCTGCACGAGATTGGGTAATCAATACGTTTCGCGCATCCTTGAAGGAGTAGGTGAGACCGGAGCCTTGAAGGATGCGGGCGATGGCCTGCTCGCGCGTCGCCGCCCCCTGAATGCCCGGCGAGGTCTTGCCGCTCGCGATGGAGGCTTCATAGGAGAGCT
>CAZOOO010000119.1:0-9302 GCA_964581435.1 uncultured Hyphomicrobiales bacterium
CGCTTCTCGCGTTCGATGCAAACTGGGTAGCGAATGTCAAATCCACTCCACTAGTTCTTGCTTGACGCCGGGATTGCTCGGTCGCGGGGTGTCGCGGCCGCCACGTTTCCGGCCGCGCCGCCGGGCGAGGTGAGATTGAGAGTGCTGGAGCGAGCCGGATCGACCGGTTCTCCGGCCGGGGTTTTTCCGATTGTCCTGGCTGCTTCATCAAGCATCTTTTCCAGGCGAACCAGGATATCGGCTCCGCGCTTGGTCAGGATAGGCGGGGGCGCCCGGTTTGCATTGTCTTCGCTGGCGGCGGTCTTGGCGGCCATGTCAGCGGCCGGCTTCGCCGGTGCTGCAACACCGGGGATGTCCTTGATTTCGATGCCGCGATGCGCGGCCGCCATGATGTCGTGCCAGGTTTGGGCGGGCAGCGCGCCGCCGGTCAGGCGGTTGGTCGGCGAGTAGTCGTCATTGCCGTACCAGACCCCGCATACAAAGTTGCCCGTATAGCCGACGAACCAGGCATCGCGATAAGCATTTGTGGTGCCGGTCTTGCCCGCGGCCGGAATGCCGTCGAGGATCGCGCGACGCGCGGTGCCTTCGCTGACCACATGACTCATCATGCCGGCCATGTCCGCGGCGACCGAGGGCGGAATGACCTGGCGCGGTTCGGGACCGTCGCGGTCGTAGCGCCACACCGGATCGCCGGCGCCGGTGCGGACCTCCAGAACCGCGTGCGGCGTTACGGCCTTGCCCCTGTTCGGGAATGTCGCATAGGCGACGGCGTGTTCGAGCACGTTGACCTCGTCGGCCCCGATCGGCAGAGAGGGCGTGTCGGGCAGCGGCGTGACGATGCCGAACTTGCGGGCGACCTCGACGATCTTGGCGCGGCCGGCCTTGGCGCTGGTCCAGACGTTGCGCGGGTTGTCGCCCAGCGCGATCGAGAGTTTGACCGGCACGACATTGATCGAGCGCGTCAGCGCCTGGGTCAGTGTCACCGTGCCGGAGTACGAATGGCCGTAATTCTGCGGACACCAGTTGCCGAGGCAGACCGGGCCGTCGACGATCTTGGATGTCGGCTTGAAGCCGTTGAGCAGCGCCGTGGTGTAGACATACGGCTTGAACGAGGATCCGGGCTGGCGCAGGGCATCCGTCGCGCGATTGAACTGGCTCGCGCCATAATCGCGCCCGCCGACCATTGCGCGCACGCCACCGTCGAGATCCGCGACGACCGTTGCCGCTTGCGTCGCGTGATAGTCGCGTCCGAACTGCCGCAACTGGTTCTCGATCGCTTCTTCTGCCGCTTGCTGCACGTTCATGTCGATTGAGGTACGCACGACGAACACGCGCTCGCTATAGGAGCGCGGAAACGTGTCGACCAGCTTGCGCATTTCTTCGAAGGCCCAGTCGAGATAATAGTTCGGTGAGTTCTCGTCGCGGCGGTCGACCGCGGTGGCGGGGTTGCGTCGCGCGCCGAACACCTGGCCTTCGGTCATGAAGCCCGCATCGACCATGTTGTCGAGCACCTGGTTGGCGCGGGCACGGGCGGCGGGCAGGTTGATGTGCGGGGCGTATTTGGTCGGCGCCTTGAACAGGCCGGCGAGCATGGCGGATTCGGCGAGATTGACGTCACGCACCGACTTGTTGAAGTAGAAATGCGCCGCGCCGTCGACGCCGAAGGTTCCGCCGCCCATGTAGGCCCGGTCGAGGTACAGTTTCAGGATCTCGTTCTTGCTCAGCCGGGTTTCCAGCCAGACGGCGAGGAAGGCTTCATTGACCTTGCGCTCGATGGTGCGCTCATTGGAGAGGAAAAGGTTCTTGGCGAGCTGCTGGGTGATCGAGGAGCCGCCCTGCCGCACGCCGCCGGCTTGCGCGTTGGTCACCAGCGCGCGGAAGGTGCCGCCGACGTCGATGCCGAAGTGATTGTAGAAGCGGCGATCTTCGGTCGCGAGCGTCGCCTTGATCAGGTTGTCGGGAAACTCTTCCAGCGGAATCGAATCGTTGTGCTTGATGCCGCGGCTGCCGATCGGATTGCCGTAGCGATCGAGGAATTTCACCGCGAGATCGGATTTCTTCAGCCAGTCCTCGTCGGCGGTTTCGTGGAACGCCGGCTGTGCCAGCGCCAGCAGGAGGATGAGGCCGCCGAGGCCCATGGTTGCAGCTTCCGACAGCGGCTCGATGAAGACCCAGCGTTTCCAATGGCCGACATAAAAGCGGTCCATGAAAGTGGAGAAGCGCTCATAAAGTTCGCGCGCTCCGACATAGGTCGAGAACAACGTGGAATCGAAGCGCGCGTCCAGATCCAGACGAAGATTGTTGAGTCGTCTCTTCCAGTCGCTTGGGATGATCTTGCGCACGGGACCTGTGACCGATTTGCGATCGGCGGAAAGCGCCCCTCCGGGCACCGCCCCCGCGTCATGCAAGAATGTTGCGGCAAACCCAAGGCACAGATGAAACGTCGTCCGGCGTCCTCGGAATGCCGTTTCTTTCTATCCGAGCGACGATGATAAACCAATGGCCGGCTGCGCTGCCAGATAGCAAGCCGCATGCTTGGACGGGGTGCTTGCGCGCGATACGGTCAGAGCCCATAGACGGACACCGGGATTTTCCGGATAACCATGATGCGATCCATGACCCAACGATCCGCGCAATCCTCGGAACAGAACGGATTCTTCTGGAAGACCAAATCCTTGGACGAAATGTCCAGCGCCGAATGGGAGAGCCTGTGCGACGGCTGCGCGCGGTGCTGCCTTGAGAAGCTGGAGGACGAGGATACCGGCGATATTTACTTCACGCACGTCTCCTGCCGGCTTCTGGATGCCGGGCTCTGCGCCTGCAAGGACTATCCGAAGCGTTCCGAACAGGTTCCGGACTGCGTCCGCCTGACGCCGGACAACGTCCGCACCTTGAACTGGCTGCCGCCGAGCTGCGGTTACCGTCTGGTCGCGGAGGGACGCGATCTCTACTGGTGGCATCCGCTGATTTCCGGCGACCCGAATACCGTTCACGAGGCGGGTGTCTCGGTGCGGGGCCGGGTCCGCGGTACCGAGGATGAAATTCCCGATTCCGAACTCGAGGATCACATCGTGCAGTGGCCGGTTCGGTTGCCGAAGCGCGCCCGGCTTCGAAAGCCGCCCGGGGGTTGACCGGTCCCATCACAGCTTTGCGATCTTGCATCGGCGGCTTGTATTCCCTCCGTCGCTGTCCGAACCCGCCTGCAAGCGTTATAGTAACGCCGCAGCGAACCGTGGTGGCCGCCGCGTCTTTGTAGCCAGATCATATTTCGTTCGTCCGCATGAATACATTCGAGCGCCTGGGTCGGGGTCCGTCCGGTCCCCCGATTCCTCCAGGCGAAGCCGCGGCGCGCCCCGGTCAGGCTGAGGGTGAGGCCGATGCGCCGCCGGTCATGATGCCTCCGCCGCCGAGCCGGAGCGAGGTCCGCACCATCCTGGTCAGCCTGATGCTGACCATGTTCCTCGCCGCCCTCGACCAGACCATCGTCGCAACCGCGCTGCCGACCATCGGCCGCCAGTTCCACGACGTCGCCACCCTGTCGTGGATCATCACGGCGTATCTGTTGGCGTCGACCGCGGTCGCGCCCCTGTTCGGCACGCTGAGCGATATCTACGGCCGCCGCGCCATGATCGTCACCGCGCTCGGTCTGTTCATCGCGGGTTCGGTCCTGTGCGCGCTGGCGTCGAACATGACGATGCTGATCGTGGCGCGCGGGGTGCAGGGCATCGGCGGCGGCGGCATTCTGCCCGTGGTGCAGACGGTGATCTCCGATGTGGTGACGCCGCGGGAACGTGGCCAGTATCAGGCTTATTTCAGCGGCGTGTGGACCGCGGCCGGCATCGCCGGGCCGGTGCTGGGCGGCGCGTTCGCCGAGCACCTGCACTGGTCGATGATCTTCTGGATCAATGTGCCGCTCGGTCTCGTCTCGCTGGCGTTGCTGGTGCCGAAAATGGGCAGGATCCCCGTGTTCCACCGCCGTCGCAGGGTGGACTGGGCCGGCGGCCTGCTGTTGATGACATCCGCCGTGGTGTTCATGCTGGTGCTGACATGGGGCGGCAACCGTTTCGCCTGGCTCTCGCGGGAAATCGCCGCCATGCTCGGGGTCTCGCTGGTGCTTGCCGCCGTCTTCGTCCGGCACGCGCGCAAGGCGACCGAACCGTTCCTGCCGCTGCCGCTGATAGGCGGTTCGGTGGTTCCGTATGCGATAGCCGCGGGTGCTCTCGCGCTCAGTGCGATCATCGGGATCACCGTGCATATGCCTTTGTACTATCAGGTCGTCCACCATCTCAGCGCCAGCGAATCCGGACTGGCGCTGATTCCGATCGCGGCGGTTTCGACCGGCGGCGCGATGCTCGCGGGCCGCGCCATGACGCGCACCCTCCATTACAAGCGGATCGCGATCGTCGGGACCGCATTCGCGGCCGTCGTGGCCGCGGTCATGGCCGCGGCGACGATGCCGCTATGGCCGCTGCTGGCGCTGCTCTCTTTGTTCGCCTTCGGTCTCGGCACCGTCTTTCCGGTCAGCGTGGTAGCACTGCAAAACGCGGTGGCGCGCCAGCAGGTCGGAACCGTCACCGGCGCGATGAATTTTTTTCGTGGTCTGGCCTGTTCGTTTGTCGTCGCCGCATTCGCCGCCATCCTGCTGGCGGCGACGGGAACCGATGCCTCGACCGGCATCGAGGGCGGCGGCCGGGTCGGTGCGATCTCCGCCTCCGACCTCGCCACCGCATTTCGCTATGTGTTCGCCGCCACGGCCGCGATGCTGGCGGGTGCTGCGCTGCTGCTGATGCGAATGGAGGAGCGGCCGCTCGCCGGCCCTCCGGCCTGATCCGCGTATAAAGTTTTTGCTGTCGCCCTTAAGCGTTCCTTCAGAATGTCGCTTAGGCTCCGGGAAATCTTTCCATCTTAGTATCCCTGGATCACGATGGTTTTGGATCGAATCGATCCGAAACCATGAACATGATCGATTCCAATATCTTGAGAAGCGGGGTGCGGGCGCAAAACCGCACCCCACTTTTCCTCGTCTCGTTCTAGTTCCAACGTCCGTCGCGCTGCGCCCGATCCGGTATTGGAGCCTCCGCGAGGATTCAAAGCCCGGAGTTGACGGTGCGCCTCATTACAAAACTTGCGTCGGACTTTCTGTGGGACGAGTCGGGTGCGACAGCGATCGAATATGCGCTGATCGCCTCCGGCATCAGCATCGTCATTGTTGCCGCCGTCATCGGCATCGGCGGTTCGCTCAAAGAGCGCTTCGACGGGTTGAACGGCTTGCTGAAATAAGGCGCATTCGCGATGGGTAAATTTTCCTAGGAAAATATACCTTGACAGCGTGACGCTGCCGGAGTAGGTTTACGCCATGCTCCAGAGTTGCGCCGGGACATCGCGGCGATGTTCCCCGGTTGCAGGTCATCCCATATTCTTCCACCAGTGAGTTCGGCGTAAGGACCGGCGCTCGGGCGGCGGCGACAAAGCCGGCCATGAGACGCGGAAAACCCTCAACGTCAGTCATTCCAATCTAGTGGTCCGATTCTAACATTTGCATCCCGTTGCGGCAGGGGTTTCCTGCAAATGTTGGAATCAAAGGACCACTAGCAAATATGGGTTTCTAGTGGAGTTTTGGATTTGACATTCGCTTCTCGCGTTCGCTGCAAACTGGGTAGCGAATGTCAAATCCACTCCACTAGGATTTCAGCGGCATCAATTCCGCTTGAAGAGAGGCCTTGATCGTCATGTGTGCGACGCGAACCGGCAAACCGGCACGGAAGCCGGCGGCGGGACGCAGGGCCGGTACTCTCTCCGCATCGAAGAAAACGTCGCCGTCGCCGGCCCGGAGCACGCCGCTCGCGCCCGCATCGCAACGGAAGGCAAAGAAGGCGAAGGCCGAGACAAAGCGGAGCCCGGTCGGAGCGTTGCCATCCGGCAAGACGCGCGCCGCCGTCGCCGCGCGCAAGGCGACGGTCGCCGCCACCACACGCTATGTCGATGACGTCCCCATCATGGTTGATGAAGACGACGGCGCGGCGAAGGCGGGATTGAACCGGCAGCGCGCGCGACGGACAGCCGTGCGGCGCAAGGATCAGCCAAGTCCGCGTATCAAGCGCACCGCGGTGGAGCGTGTCGACGATCCGCCGCCGGCGACGGGGGCGCTTTTGATCGAGCGGGTGACGCGCGCGATCGAACGCGAACTGTCCCTGATCGAGGTGATCGTCGGCGGCAGTCATTTGAAACCGCAGCAGCGCACCGAGGCGGAGCGCCGCGCACGCACGCTCGCGAGTCTCGCCCGCACGCTCGGCGAGGTGACGCGGCTGCGCGCCGGTCAGGAGAAGGTGAAGCCCGCCGATGACGACGCCGTGCCCCGCGACCTCGACGAGTTCCGGCGCGCGCTTTCGCGCCGACTGGAGCAAATGGTCGCCCCGCCAGCGACGCCTCCTGCTGGAGAGCATGAGTGAGGCGGAACTCGGGTTTCTTGCCCGGCAGTGGGATATTTTCGCGCACCCGCATCAAAGGCCGCCCGAGCTCGCGCCCAACGGCGCGCCGTGGCTGATCTGGCTGATGATCGGCGGTCGCGGCGCCGGAAAGACCCGCGCGGGAGCCGAATGGATTCGCGCGCAAGCGTTGGGCTTGCCGCCATTCGCTAATGAGGCCGTTTCGCGCATCGCGCTGGTCGGCGAGACCGAGCATGATGCGCGCGAGGTGATGATCGAAGGCGTGTCCGGGCTGCTCGCGGTTCACGCCGCGCATGAGCGGCCGTCATGGTCGCCGTCGCGCAAGCGGCTGGAATGGAGCAACGGCGCGGTGGCGCAGGCGTTTTCCGCCGACGATCCCGAAAGCCTGCGCGGGCCGCAGTTCGGCTGCGCCTGGTCCGACGAGATGGCGAAGTGGCGCTACGCGGAAGCCGCGTTCGACATGCTGCAATTCGGCTTGCGGCTGGGATCGCAGCCGCGCCAGCTCATCACCACGACGCCGCGGCCGACCGCGCTGTTGAAACGCCTGATGAAGGATCCCGCGAGCGTGGTGACGCGCGCGCCGACGCAGGCCAATGCCTTCAACCTGGCGCCGACCTTTCTGCAAGGCGTGATGGCGCGCTACGCCGGAACGCGGCTCGGACGTCAGGAGCTTGACGGCGAGATCATCGAGGACCGGCCGGATGCGCTGTGGTCGCGTGCGCTGCTGGAGCGATGCCGCGTGCGCGAGGCGCCGCCGCTGCAACGCATCGTGGTCGCGGTCGATCCGCCGGCGACGTCGAGCAAGCGCGCCGACGCCTGCGGCATTGTCGCGGCGGGGCAAGCCGCCGACGGCACTGTTTACGTGATTGCCGATGACACGGTGGCGGGCGTGACGCCGGCGCTGTGGGCGGCGAAAGCGATCGCGCTGTGGCGGCGGTGCGAGGCCGATGCGCTGGTGGCGGAAGTCAACCAGGGCGGCGACATGGTGAAAGCCGTGATCGCGGAGGTCGACGCTTCGGTGCCGGTGATCGCGGTGCGCGCCACGCGCGGCAAATGGCTGCGCGCCGAGCCGGTGGCGACGCTCTACGAGCAGGGCCGCGTCAGGCACGCCGGCAGCTTCACCGCGCTGGAAGACGAGATGTGCGATTTCGCCCTGTCGGGCCTGTCGTCCGGGCGCTCGCCCGACCGGCTCGACGCCCTGGTGTGGGCGGTGACCTCGCTGGCGCTCGCGCCGCGCGCCCAGCCGCGGGTGAGGGGATTGTGAACGCTGCTTCTCTGGCAGCGTGCAGGGAGAGATTAGTAGAGGATCGCCAATGCGCTTTCGCCTGAAAAACATGTTCGCTCCGCCGGAGACAAAAGCCAGCCGCACGGCCAGGCTGCTCGCCTTCGAGAGCGGCGGCCGCGCGCGGTGGACGCCGCGCGACTATGGCGCGCTGGCGCGCGAAGGGTATCTCGCCAACGCCATCGTGCATCGCGCGGTGCGGCTGATCGCGGAGAACGTGGCCTCGTGCAGCTACCTCGTGTTCGAGGGTGCGCGGGAACGCGAGGCGCATCCGCTGTCGCTGCTGCTGTCGCGTCCGAACCCGCGGCAGGACGGCGGCGCGTTTCTCGAAATGCTGGTGTCGCATCTTCTGCTGTCCGGCAACGCCTATGTCGAAGCGGTCGCGCTCGACGGCGCCGTGCGCGAACTGTACGCGCTTCGGCCCGATCGCATGAAGGTGGTGCCCGGCGTCGACGGCTGGGCGGAAGCCTATGAATATGCGGTCGGCGGCCGCGGCATCCGCTTCGATCAATCGTCATCGGCCGTGCCGCCGATCCTGCACCTGACGTTCTTCCATCCGCTCGACGATCATTACGGTCTCGCGCCGATCGAGCCGGCGGCGGTGGCGATCGATACTCACAATGCGGGATCGGCGTGGAACAAGGCGCTGCTCGACAACGCCGCGCGGCCCTCCGGCGCGCTGGTCTATTCGGGGCCCGAAGGCGCGGTGCTGTCGGATTCGCAGTTCGACCGGCTGAAGCGCGAGCTGACCGACACCTATCAGGGTGCGGTGAACGCGGGCCGGCCGCTGCTGCTCGAAGGCGGGCTCGACTGGAAGGCGATGTCGCTGACGCCGAAGGACATGGATTTCCTGGAGGCCAAGCATACCGCCGCGCGCGAGATCGCGCTCGCCTTCGGCGTGCCGCCGATGGTGCTCGGCATTCCCGGCGACAACACCTACGCGAATTTCCAGGAGGCCAACCGCTGCTTCTTCCGCCAGACCGTGCTGCCGCTGGCGTCGCGCATCGGCAACTCGTTCGCGCAGTGGCTGTCGCCGCAGTTCGGCGAGGCCATCCGCATCGTGGTGGATCCCGACCGGATCGACGCGCTCGCCGCCGACCGCGCCGCGCTGTGGGAGCGCGTCAACAACGCGGCGTTTCTCACCCTCAACGAAAAACGCGAGGCGGTCGGCTACGCGCCGATCGAGGGCGGCGACCGGCTGGAGTAGGGCGCGTTGGCGTTTTCTCCCTTTCCCTGAGGGCCGGGAGGAGAGGTGAAGGGAGAAGTTGATGTCCGACCTCATCCGCATCTTCGCAGAGCGCGGCGACCTCGCGCATCTGGCGCTGTTCCTGTGGGCGAGCGCCGCCAGCGCCGGCCTTTTGTTCGCGCTGCGCGAACTGTCGGCGGCCTCGCGTCGCTTCGACGATTTCGTCCGTGAACTGCAGCGCTTCAACCGCACGGCGCATCGCCGCGCCGGAACCATCAACAAGGATCGCGACTGATGGACACACTTCACAGCGTGCTGCGCTCGTTCAGCACTGAGACAAAATCCTCGCGGGATCATCTCACCGTGTTCCGCGAATTCCTCGCCCATC
>CAZOOO010000120.1:0-9219 GCA_964581435.1 uncultured Hyphomicrobiales bacterium
GGATGCAAATGTTAGAATCGGACCACTAGATCACGATGATCCTGGATCGAATCGATCCAGGATCATGAACGTGATCGATTCCAATATTTTGAGACGCGGGATGCGGGCGGAAAACTGCTGCACACTTTTCCTCATCCCGCTCTAGAACGTCACCACGCTGCGGATCGACAAGCCCTTGCGCATCAGGTCGAACGCCCGGTTGATGTCGTCGAGCGGCATGACGTGCGTGATCATCGGGTCGATCTGGATTTTGCCCTGCATGTACCAGTCGACGATTTTCGGCACGTCGGTGCGGCCGCGCGCGCCGCCGAACGCAGTGCCTTTCCATACGCGACCCGTGACGAGCTGGAACGGCCGCGTCGCGATCTCCGCGCCGGCGGGCGCCACGCCTATGACGATCGACTGCCCCCAGCCGCGGTGGCAGGATTCCAGCGCCTGGCGCATCACCTTCACATTGCCGGTGCAGTCGAACGTGTAATCCGCGCCGCCGATCTGATCGGCGCCGGACTTCGTCATATCGACCAGGTGAGGGATGAGATCCTTTCCGACGTTGGTCGGGTTGACGAAGTGCGTCATGCCGAAGCGCTCGCCCCACGCCTTGCGATCGTCGTTGATGTCCACGCCGACAATCATGTCGGCTCCGGCGAGCCGCAACCCTTGCAGGACGTTCAGCCCGATGCCGCCGAGGCCGAACACGATCGCCTTTGCTCCCGGTTCGACCTTTGCGGTGTTGATGACCGCGCCGATGCCGGTGGTGACGCCGCAGCCGATGTAGCAGACCTTGTCGAAGGGAGCGTCTTCGCGGATCTTCGCAACCGCGATCTCCGGCAGCACCGTGTAATTGGCGAAGGTCGACGTGCCCATGTAGTGATGGACCGGCTTGCCGTCGAAAGAGAAGCGCGACGTGCCGTCCGGCATCAAGCCCTGACCCTGGGTCGCGCGAATGGCCGTGCACAGATTGGTCTTGCGCGACAGGCAGGACGGACATTGCCGGCATTCGGGCGTGTAGAGCGGGATGACGTGATCGCCTTTATTCACCGACGTCACGCCCTTGCCGACATCGACGACGATACCGGCGCCCTCATGGCCGAGGATCGCCGGAAACAACCCCTCCGGATCCGCGCCGGACAAGGTGAACTCGTCGGTGTGGCAGATGCCGGTCGCCTTGATCTCGACCATGACCTCGCCCTCGCGCGGGCCATCGAGTTCCACGGTCGTGACTTCAAGCGGCTTGCCGGCGGCAAGGGCGACTGCGGCGCGAACATGCATGGCGGCTTCTTCTCTGGCAGGAATTGAAAGAGCATCCCACGGGAATGCGTGTCGCCGCCCAGGATACGGTCGTGCTGCCAAAGCCGCAACGGCCGGTGGCGGTCTGCTTCTTCGCGCCGCTGCGACGCGAAATTTCTGCGGGACCAAAAAAGAAGGGACGCCGCAGCGGCGTCCCTTGACTTGCGTGTTCTCGATCGCAGTTGCCCGTGTTACTTCGGCTGCTCGACAATCCGGAAATACGGCTTCGGCGACTTCCATCCCTTCGGGAACTTCTTGCGTGCTTCTTCCTCGGGAACCGCGGCGGAGAAGAACACATCGTCGCCTTGCTTCCAGTCCGACGGCGTCGAGACGCCGTGCTTGGCGGTGAGCTGCAAGGAGTCGATCACGCGCAGCACTTCCTGCCAGTTGCGGCCGGTGCTCATCGGATAAATGAGAACGATCTTGATTTGCTTATCAGGACCGATCACGAAGATGTTGCGCACGGTCTGGTTGTCGACCGGCGTCCGCGTGTTGACGTCGCCGGAAGTGCTGGCCGGCAACATGCCGTAGAGCTTGGCGACCTTGAAATCGACATCGGCAATCAGCGGATAGTTCGGCGCGACACCCTGCGTCTCCTCGATGTCCTTGGACCAAAGGTGATGCTTGTCGGTCGGGTCGACGCTGATGCCGATCAGCTTGACGCCCCGCTTGTCGAACTCCGGCTTGAGCCGGGCGACGGCGCCGAGCTCGGTGGTGCAGACCGGCGTGAAGTCCTTGGGGTGCGAAAAGAACAGCCCCCAGCTATCGCCGAGCCACTTGTGAAAGCTGATGGTGCCTTCAGTGCTTTCAGCTTCAAAGTCGGGGGCGGTCGAACCAATCGATAGAGTCATAAGTCACGTCCTCGTGTCACATAGTTAGCCGTGGATGGCGGGGACTATAGGCTTGGGCCCCGCGAAACGGAACCGGTTACGAAAAAGACAATATCTTTTTTCCAGTCGGGCGTTGTGGAGCATCTTCATATCGGCACCTCGCAGGTGTGGCGAATGAACGCCTACGAGATCGTGATCGAAGATGTCCCGATGTTGCCCCGCCGTCGCCCCATGCGCGCCGAAAGCTCTTGTCATTGTCTTGAACCGGGGCCGCCACCAGGGCGACAACCAACTGAGTATTAAATTCAAGGCACGGCGGCGGGTCGTCTGATTTTTAACGAACGATTCACGCCCGCGTGAAATTGCTGATCCGATCCAGAAGAGAGAACTTTCCCCATGCTTTCCGAGCTGTCCGCCGCCGTCGGCCCTATCGATGTTTCCGCTATTGCGAGCCGGAAGGACGTGGCGGCAGCCCTTGCAACGGTCCGTAACGGCGTCATCACCGGGGAGGGGCCGACTGCCGGGGGCCGGGTTCATTTCTCCAGAGCGCTCGACTCCACCGATGCGTCCTGGTGCGCGCGCCTTCTGACCGCCGCTGCCGTGGATAGCCAGCCGGTAAGCCGGGAAGAGGCTGAAGCGCTGTTTGAAATCAACGATGCCGCCACCGAGCGAAGCGATGACGGACGGTTCGACGATCTGTTCGCCAAGGCCATCGTCCACCACGCGGCGTCCGCGTCAGGGCTTCCGGTACCGGCGCGCAGCATCGCCTTGGCTGCGGATACCGCTATCGAAAGCTGGGCGCCGACCCGGGCCGTGGGCGTCAACATCGAAGTGCTGGAGTGGATTGCGAGCCAGATGCGCGGCAAACGCCGCAGCAATCGTCAGTTGATGGCGCTGGTCGCCAGCCTGATCGGCGCGGCCACCTTGCCGCTGGCACACTTCCCAAGCGTTCTCGATCTCGGCATGTAAGGGCCGCGGAATAGGCTGAATCGACCGGCGGCGGGTTATATTCCCGCCGTTTTTTCGAGCGTTCCGGATCGGGCAGCCGCAACCGGAGCGGCTTTGGCGCATCAAGGCTCCTTCGATGTGCGTTCCTGCCGAAAAGCCTTTGCTCCTGTTTGGTTTTTCTGTACGAGGAAGCGCTACAGCGTCTTAGGCCGGATCGCGTACCGTGCTGATGATTGGACCGCGCCCGAAGGTTGCAGGTCGCCAGGCATGTTCAAACGAATTCTGATCGCCAATCGCGGCGAGATCGCTTGCCGGATCATCAGATCGGCCCGGCGGATGGGCATCGAAACCGTCGCCGTGTACTCGGAGGCGGATCGCGGCGGGCTTCATGTCGAGATGGCCGACGAAGCCGTGCCGATCGGTCCTCCGCCGGCCGCCGAAAGTTATCTCGCAATCGAGAACATCGTCGAAGCCTGCCGCAAGAGCGGAGCGGAAGCCGTCCATCCCGGCTACGGATTCCTGTCCGAGCGCGAGGAGTTTCCGCGAGCGCTCGCAGACGCCGGCGTCGTGTTCATCGGACCCCATCCCGGCGCGATCGCCGCGATGGGCGACAAGATCGAATCCAAAAAGGCGGCGGGGAAGGCGGGGGTCTCGACGGTGCCGGGCTTTCTCGGCGTGATCGAGGACAACGAGCACGCGGTGAAGATCGCCGGCGAGATCGGCTATCCGGTGATGATCAAGGCGTCGGCGGGCGGCGGGGGCAAGGGCATGCGCATTGCGCATTCGAGCGCCGAGGTGGTCGAGGGATTCAATCTTGCGAAAGCGGAGGCGAAAGCCTCGTTCGGCGACGACCGCGTCTTCATCGAGAAATTTATCGTCGAACCCCGGCATATCGAAATCCAGGTGCTCGGCGACAAGCATGGCAACGTCGTTCATCTCGGCGAGCGCGAGTGCTCGATCCAGCGGCGAAATCAGAAAGTCATCGAGGAGGCGCCGTCGCCGCTGCTCGACGAGATCACGCGGCGCAAGATGGGCGAGCAGGCCGTCGCGCTTGCCAAAGCGGTGAACTACGACTCGGCAGGCACGGTCGAATTCGTCGCGGGGCAGGACAAGAGCTTTTACTTCATCGAGATGAATACGCGGCTTCAGGTCGAGCATCCGGTCACCGAGCTGATTACCGGCATCGATCTGGTCGAGCAAATGATCCGTATCGCTGCGGGAGAAAGACTCTCGATAGCGCAGAAGGACGTGACGCTTTCGGGATGGGCGATCGAGTCGCGGGTCTATGCTGAAGATCCGTTCCGCAATTTTCTCCCCTCGGTCGGACGCCTCGTCAAATATCGGCCGCCGGCGGAAATGAATCGGGACGATGCCACTGTGCGCAACGACACCGGCGTGTACGAGGGCGACGAGATTTCAGTTCATTACGATCCGATGATCGCCAAGCTCGTGACCCATGGGCCGTCTCGCGCCGCCGCCATCGAGGCGCACACCGATGCGCTGGACGCATTCTACATCGACGGCATCCGGCACAACATTCCGTTTCTGTCGGCCGTGATGCGTCATCCGCGCTGGCGCGCCGGCAATCTCTCGACCGGGTTCATCGCCGAGGAGTTTCCGAAAGGGTTCACCGCGCGCGCGCCGGAAGGCGAGATCGCGCGCAGGCTTGCGGCGGTGGCGGCTGCGATCGATTTCGTGCTCGGTGAGCGCAAGCGGCGGATTTCCGGCCAGATGAAGGGACGCCCGGTGACGCGGGAAGGGCGCCGCGCCGTCTGGCTCGATGGCGATGAAATCCTGCTCGACGTCTGGCGTGACGGCGACGCCATTTCAGTTCGCTTCGTAGGCGATGACGCCGGCGAAGCGCATCGATTGTCCTCGCGATGGGTGCCCGGCCAGCCGGTCTGGCAGGGCACGCTCGACGGGCATCCGATCGCAATACAGGTGAGGCCGATCACAAACGGATTCCGGCTTGCGCATCAGGGTTTCGAGGTCGCGATCAATGTGTTTACCGAAACCGAGGCGGCGGCCGCGCGGCTTATGCCGGTGGCGACGGCCACCGACAACGGCAAGAAGCTGCTATGCCCGATGCCCGGCCTTGTCGTTTCAATCGCCGTCACCGAAGGACAGCAGGTCAAGGCCGGCGAGACATTGGCGGTCATCGAGGCGATGAAGATGCAGAACGTGCTGCGCGCCGAGCAGGACGGAACGGTCAAGACGATCGCGGCCGTACCCGGAGCGACGCTGGCGGTGGACGCGCTCATCCTCGAATTCGCTTGAGGTTGTCATGACGTCTCGTGCCCTGAAACTTGCGTGCCGTGCTTTCGCGCGGCGACGACCGACCGGAGCGCCGGATGCATGAGGTCGTTCGCCAGGTCGTGATCCGTGGTCGCGTTCAAGGCGTTGGTTTCCGCTACTGGACGATGCGCGAAGCCATTCGTCTCGGCGTTGGCGGTTGGGTACGGAACCGCCGTGACGGGAGCGTCGAGGCGCTGTTCGCAGGATCGGCGGAGGCTGTCGCGGAAATGACAGCGCGGTGCCGGCGCGGGCCGGAGTTCGCGCGCGTGGACGGGGTCGAAGATCAGCCCGTGACGGCGAGCGCCTTGAAGCTGATCCGGCCCGGTGAACGCTTCTCACAGCTTCCGACGGTGTAGGCAAGGATTTCTGCCTCAAAAAACCTTGCCTTGAACCTCTCGGTTCCTGGAGCCGCGGGTCAACGCGCGTTGCGTAACGCCAGCGCCATTCCGATCAAGGTGGCGCCGCCGAACATCATATTGAGACCGACCAGCAACCCGATAGCCCAGATTGCCGATCCCGGCAGTCCGACGAGGATTATGCCGGCGATGATGATGTCCATCACTCCCGCGGTCAGCAGCCAGCCCCACCGCTGCGTGAGTTCGCTGCGATGCTGGAGGGCGTACATGATGGTGACGGCGCCCTCGGCGAGGAAGTAGGCGCCGACCAGGATTGTCAGCGTCAGCATACCCTGGACAGGCTGCACCAACAGCAGGAGGCCGACGACCAGCGCGAGCGTGGCCGACAGCAGTGACCACCAGAAGCCGGGCATCTGCCGCGCCCAGAAGGTGGCGATCAGTCCGGCGACGCCGCCAATGAGAAAGATCCACCCGAGGAAGATCGTGATGGCAAGGCTTGCGAACGAAGGCACGACGATGGCGGCGATTCCGAGGATCGCCAGCACGATGCCTTCAAAGAGGAAAACCTTCCAGTGCTCGCGGACTTCGGTGCTGACTTTCAATTGAAGGCGTTCGAAATCTTGGGAGGGGGTCGTCATTGGCTTGGGCTCCATGAAGCGGAAAACGTATCCCTCAGCCACCAGTCTAACGCGCGACGGCTCCGAAAGCAGCAAAAATACCGGCTGCGGTACGGTTCAAAGTTCGCATGTCTTGCGACAAGTCCCGCCAAGCGAGGCTTGAGACCAAACCACATAGTAATCAAAAGGTTGCGTGCCTCCTTTAGTGCTCCGTCTGCATCAAGGCGGCGCAGGAAAGGCAAACTCCGGAAGCGCGCCAGGAGCAAGTTGAACCCACCGCGAATCGTCTCCGCAATTGCCTTCGAGAAGGGTAGACGCTGACCATATTACGAGCAGTCCGAACCGATCCGGAGATGGCGACAATTCCGACCGGCACGATCCCACAGGCCGAACAAGCCTTGCTTGCGGCACAAGCAGGTTCGTACCAGGAACGCGCGCCGTTCAGTCCTGCGCGGTCTGTCCGTTACAGGGCGCGCTGTTCCAGTTGCCCCACTGAACGTTGGCGAGACTGCGGAAATCCGTCGTCAGCGGACGACGCGTTCGTTTCTCATACGCGCCGATGACCCTCTCGGAGATGGTGATCTTGCGCCTGAGATTGGCCGCTATCCGCAGCGTCTCGACGCGCACTCGCGGATCCGCGGTCTCACCAAAACGGAAACGGCGAACCTCCATCTCGTGCAGAACTTCGCGATGCTTTCTCAACTGGGCCCGGTGCCATGCGATGGTGCTGTCGCTATCTGCCATCAGAAATCCTCACTCCTGCGGCGGCTGCATTTCCGGCCGCAATAAAGAACGAGAGCCGAACCCACTTATCCGCTGATTTTCAGTTCGGTAGCGGAGGAGGTGAATTTAAGTTAGGAAAGCATCGCCGGATTCTGGTTAACCAAAGGTTAACGGGCGGTTCGCGGGGCCGGGTGAGGCATGGCGACGTGCGTGGGTGATCCTTCGATTCCAGCATCCGTAAGAGGGTCGCCGAACAGGATGCGGATATCGGACCGGCCAACCATAATCGTTATTGACCGTCAGCAGTTTGCACGTAATAGCACGGTCGCGAAAATGACAGCTTCGCGTTCGTTCTGATTTTCATTTCCATTCCGGTTGATGCGGCGAATTCATTCACGATGACAATTGCGGGCCTCGATAGAGAAATTCTGCTTGCGCTCAACGCATTCGGCGGCGGAAACGACAGCTTTTGGGATATCGCGAACAATTCGCTTTTCAGGGGATTTCCCGTGTTCTTTTCCCTTGTCGCCCTGTGGTTCTCCAGTGAACAGCCGGCGCGTCGCGGTCGTATGCTGGCCGGACTGACGGGGGTCTGTTTGGCGACAATGCTTTCGATTTGGTCCCAGTTTCACGCCGCGGTCCACATGCGTCCGATTTTGGACCTGGCAATTCCTCTGGACACCGTCATTCCGCGAACACCCTGGGACCGAACGAATTCGTTCCCGAGCGACACGGCGACCTTGTTCTTTAGTCTCGCTGCCGTGGTTTTCGTGGAAAAGCGATCGGCCGGGCTGTTCTGTTTTGTCTGGGTCGCGGTGGTAGTCGCGATTCCCAGGGTCATTGTCGGGCTACACTATCCAAGCGATATCATCGGTGCGTCTGTTCTCGGGCCGGCAATTGTTTTCATTCTTACCGCGCTTCCATACCCGAAGCGCCTGTTTGAACGTATTCTCACATGGTTCGAAGGCCGACTGTACATCGTTCACGCGCTTTTATTCATCTTTTTGGCGGACGCGCTCGAATTGTTCCCGAGCTTGCAAGCCCTCGGAAAGGCGTTTGTGCGATCGCTTCATTCCTAAGTGTTGGTGGGTTCAGAAGTTCGCATCAAAGGTTGCGGCAAGGGTATGCGAACTTCACGCGAGCAGGTCATCCATCCTCGGGGGCAGGCCCGAGGATATGCTTCGCTTGGTGACGCTGGCCGAGGCCGAAGCAGCGCTCCACACGGGAACCGACCGACGGCCGACGACACAGCGACGGGCCACCGTTACCCTGATTTCCCGTATATCACGTTTGCCGTATGTCACGGTGGCCACGGCACGGCACCTCACGGTCGCCAAACGCCGCGCCGTTTCCTTGTTTCTATTTCGAGTGCGATTTCCGCGAACTGTGTTTCGTCTCCGCCGCCGCGGCGGAAGCAACGTGCTCCGAAAGTTGATCGAGGCGCGTGTGCAGCTTTCCTACGTCCGTTTGAAGAGCGCTTATGGCTGTCTTAATGGACTCAGGATTTTCCGTTCTGACGACCTTCATCTTGAGAGCGTCGAAATCCGACGCAGTGAAAGCGCCCAACTGGGTTTGTACGGCCGTGAGCTGAGACTCCAGGCCTTGGATTTTTGCATCGAGCTGGGAAGCATCAAATGTCGGAGGAGCCGTCATCTTGGCTTCGAGGAGGAGTAAGCGCTTTTCAAGTCCGGCGGTTGCATCTGCGTGAGGCGCAGCCTGATGCGCAGGGGCGACGGCCGCCTTCGCCTCGCTCGTAAGCCGGCCGGTATTGCTCCATACCAAGGCCATGCTGCCGAAGAACATCACGCCGATAACGGCTATGCCCAACATCAACAGATTGGAGCGGTTGTGTTCACTCATCACGGTGCCTCCTTGCGTTGCTTTACGTTGCTTACGTCGCGTTGCCTCCCTCGGAACCGGCCACCAAGTATGACTGAGCTGCGACATTTTGTACAGGGGGCGCGTTTCGTTGGCTGGCGCTACGGAGGAGGGTGCGTTGAGGAACATGAAAAGACCGCTCTGGCATCCAAGCGATTTTTATCCTGAACCCCATATCGCCAAATAGCACTGCAAGTGCTTGCGGCGGCGGCTTTTGAATCGCCGCCGCTAACGACGCCGGCTACCAGCGATAGCTCACCCTGCCGAGCACGGTGCGCACGCGCC
>CAZOOO010000121.1:0-9197 GCA_964581435.1 uncultured Hyphomicrobiales bacterium
ACCACAGCCGGGCACCCGAGGTTTTACGCGCTACGGTTCCATTCACTCTTGCTGTCCCTCGGCTGCGGCCACCTAGCCTCCGAGGGGAGCCCGCCGGGCAGCGACGGCATCCCCATATAGTAAAGACGATTGAGAACCCGCTTTTTCAAAGGCAGGTCGCAAAAATTTTGAGCGCTCCGCAGCAAAGAGCGCCGCCATCCCTAGAACTGGAACGTCGTCGAGAGCAGGAATGTGCGAGGAGCACCAGTCGTTATGGCCCCGCCAAGATAAACCGATGCCCATTGGTTCGCGTTTGCCACATTGAGGACATCAAAGCGAACCGTTACAGGCTTATTCTGTGGGCCGGCGAAGGTATACCGAGCACCGAGATCGACGCGCGTCCAGTCTGGGATGCTTTGGGTATTGTCAGCGATGATATACTGAGCGCTCGTATAGATTACCCGTCCGGTGAGGGTGAGTCCCGCCATGAAGGGCGTATCCCACTCAGTCCCCAGATTGACTTGCATATCCGGCACACCGATCGCTTTCTTGCCGTCGTTGAGAGCATTTGCTGTCTGCACCTGACGACCGTCGATAAACATGACGCCGCCGAGTACGCGCAGCCCCTGTGCTACCTCGCCAAATGCATTGATCTCCACGCCGCGATTGCGCTGCTCGCCATCGACATTGAGCGTAGGCAACGGTGTTCCGGGTGTTGCGATCGTCCGTGGCTGCATGATCTGGAAGGCACTGACGGTCGCCGTCACTCGCCCCCAGTCGACCTTGACACCGGCCTCGTATTGCTTCGACTGGTAAGGAGGAAACACTTGGCCGGCATTTGCGTACTGGGTACCGACGGTTGTGCCTTGCTGAAGGCCTTCTATATAATTGGCGTAAAGCGATATGTTCTCGAGTGGCTTGATGACAAGGGCATAAGCGGGACTCCAAACGGCCTTCTCATAGCTAGATGTGAGCGCTCCGGTTGTCGTATCGAAGTTGTCCGAAACGATCTGCTGACGGCGCACACCAACCGTCAATTGAATCCGCTTGTCGAATACCGAAATGGTGTCTCCGATACCGACACTGGAAAGTCTTGTACTGTTTGCCTTGTTAGCAATTGGGTCTGGAATGCTTTGGCGGGGAATGAAACTGGGGGCATAAATGTTCGATGAAAAGTTCGTTCCAGGATTCTCGCCGCTACCAGAGGTTTTGTCCAAACCCGAAATGTTGACATTGAAGGCATGATTGATCGGCCCAGTATCGAAGGTCCCCCGGATGCCTGCCTGCCCGACCATATTATTCACATAGCCAGCGGTATTCCGAACAACAAACGCTGTATAGTCGCCGTTAGCGTCTGTCATGAAAGGAGTGCCTGTTACCCCGTAGGCTTTCTGTCTAAGAACGCCGATCGATGCGTAGGCCGTCAGGTCGGGCAAGAGGTCGACTTCGCCGTTGATCACTCCGGTGAAGGCTTTACCGCCTGACAGCCACCAATTGGGCCAGAACGGTTTGCTGGCATTTGGGGCTTTAGGAACCGGAAGACCGGGGGCGATGAAAATGTATGGCGTAGCTCCATTCGTCCTCATGTCCCGATAATTAAGGTCGGCCGACACACGAACACGATCAGTCCGACAGTCGAGTCCAAGCGCTGCGAGGCCAAGTCGGTTCTTGTTATCGTCAATTGCAGTCTCGCCGTTCGCGTAGGAACCATTAAATCGTAGGCCACAGGCATCATCAGGACCGAACCGACGCGCAATATCGACATGTGCGCCGAGCTGGCCACGCGAAACATATCTTGTCGTGAGCTGTGTCACCGGCTCACTGCCTGCCCGCTTCGGAACGAGATTAACACTCCCACCGATACTGCCGCCCGGCGGCATCCCATTGAGCAGTGCGCTGGGACCCTTGAGCACTTCTACACGCTCGACAAAATCGGTGGAGACCAAGCCTGAGGGAACCAAACCATACAGACCATTGAGTCCAATATCATTACCCCCAACCATAAAACCGCGGATCATCAAATCGCTATAGCCGGCGCTCGATTGATTCATCGGACGCACCGAAGGGTCATTCTCCAAAACATCGGCTAACGTACGCGCCTGCTGATCTTGAATCAGCTTCGCAGTGTAGTTCGTCTGATTGAACGGCGTGTCCATGAAGCTACGGTTGCCGAAAAATCCGACTTGACCGCCGGTTGCCACCTGACCGCCCGCATAGGCCGGCATCGGCGTCATCGTCGAATTGGGATTGCCCGCGGCTTGCACATCGATGGTGTCGAGCGAGATCGCGCCGGCGGGCACGGCGCCGCCGGCAGTCGCCGCGCCGAGACGCTCGATCGTGACCGTGTTCGGGCTTGTAAAGCGGTAAGTCAGCCCGGTGCCCGCCAAGAGCCGCTCGATCGCCTGCGCCGGCGTGAATGATCCTTGCAAGGCAGGTGCAGTGCGGCCCGCCGAAAGAGCAGCGGTATAGGCGAGGCGTAGGCCGCTGCGCTGCGCAACGGCCGTCAACGCCGCGGTGAGCGGTTGTGCTGGGATATTGTAAGCGACGATAGTTGCGTGCTGTGCGACAGCCGTATCGAGCGAAACGATCAGCCCGATTGCCGTCGATGCCGCTAAGACCGCCTTGAAAAAGTGCCCCCGCTTTCGCGAATCCATAAACGCCCCCGTCTCCACTCGCTTCCGAGGGCACCGAGGCATTCGCACCTTCCCTGGCCCTCATAGGATTAGACCGGCTGGAGCGGAAAATCCTCAACGATGCAGGCAAAAAAATCTGAACGGAGATCAGCCCGAAATCACTACCAGATATGGGGAGAGCCGGCGGACAGAAATAGGAAGGCCGTTTGCCAGAGCATCAATCGATTCGTCCGGCGTCCGCAGATTGAGGACTGCGTTGACCAGGAGGCTCGCCGTCCCTTCGCCGCGAATAACCAGCCACCCGCGGTGATAGCTTCGCAGCGCCGCCACGACATCGCCGAGAGTTCTGTTCTCGGCGATGTACATGCCCTTGCGCCATGCCGCCGTCACCGACGCCGGCTGCTCGATGACTGGACCGATGTAACCGTTTGCATCAATGGTTACGGCCTGACTTTCAAGAACCTTCACCCGCTCAAAAGGCCCGAGATGGGATGGCGAGGTAACCTCCACGGCATGCTGCGTCACTGATATCGCGAAAGCTCCGTCCGCCAGATTGGAATCGACATCGAAAGCGGTGCCGAGCGCCGTGGCGAGAATGTCGTTAAACTGGACGGTGAACGGGCGCGCAGGCTCGGCCTCTACTTCAAAGAAAACCTGCCCAGCGATCAAAGCGATGCGCCGTTCGGATCGGGTGAAATCAAGAGCAATGCCTGAACGGGCATTCAGCGTTGCGCGCGAACCGTCCGGGAGCGCCACAGTGCGCGTCTCACCGAGACCTGTTTCGTAATCGGCGTTTCGATTGCGGAGAACACCAGCCGACCACAAGCCCCCACCGAGTGCTACAAGCCCGGCAGCGCCTGTCAGAATGGTCCGGCGTGTCTGGCCGGTCTTCGCCGGACGGCCGGGTTTGACGATACCAGTGGCCGGATCAAGGTGAAGGTAGCCAGCATCGGCCCATAGAGCTTCGGCCTCCCGGGCGGCTGCTTCATGTTCGCCGCTGAGATTTCTCCATGATTGAAAGCCGCGGCGATCGGCAGCCGTGGCCGTCCCCGAATTCAGCCTCATGACCCAGCGCAGTGCTTCGTCAGAGACGTCGGTGGATGGCGGCGGGCGTTTCGGCTGATCTTGGCTCACGGCGATCCGTCAGAGACAATAGAGCTATCGAATCCAGCTCCGTCTCTATAGACCGGATTGGGAGCCAAAATCCTCAATCGCCGAGCTAAATTAAAGAGCCGTCCTCGCGGCGCAGGTCGCGGGCGTGCCGCAGTGCACGCATGATGTGCTTCTCGACCATGCTGACCGAGATTCCAAGCGACCGCGCGATCTCCTGATGACCACGCCCCTCGATCTTGTTCAGGATGAACGCCTGGCGGCAGGCTGCCGGCAGCTCGTTGAGCGCAACGACGAGACGGGCAAGCTGTTGTTTCTGCTCGAATGTCGAAAGTGGATCGGCTTCAGATGCAAGATCGTCGATAGCGTCAATATCGACGCGATAAGACCACTCGACCCTCCGTCGGGCGGTAAAATCGACGGCGGCATTGCGTGCTGCGGTGAATAAGTAGGTCTTGGGATGCACGACTGCACCAGCCTGCGCGCCACGACCCGCGATGCTCGTATAGGCATCCTGGGCAATTTCCTCGCCGTCGTCACGATCGCCGACCAGACGTGTCGTGAAGCGCACAAGATCGCGGTGATGAAGGCGAAACATCTCCGATAGAAGATTGCCGATCATCTTCATGCCGGCCCCGCCACCTGATTGTCTTCGGTATGCAAGGAGGTCGTGTCGCGCACACCGACGCGAGCGCCACGACGAGCCTCGCGGACGGCGATGTCGCCGTCGCAAAGACGCTCGTCAGTCACCTTTGCCAGGTGGATGCGCATACGTTCCTCGGAATGAGCCGAGCGTGCAGGTGCGGTTCATGTCACCCACTCACGATCACCGGTCATCCGGATTGGTAGGATAAAGCGGAAAACTCTGCAATCTCAGTAAATAAGATAGCTTCTAAAGCGAAGGAGCAACCAAATTTATTGGGCGCGAACCCTTTCTGTAAAATCCAACGTCGTCAACGCACTCTTAATCGGCTGTGTTTTGCTCGACTTCCTGGGCATTGTCGTCTCTCCTTCCGGGTGCGAAGATATACGCTGGGGCTCGCCATGGCACGCCTGCTCGTTCCGGTTTCGAGTTCAGATGCGCCGTGCACTCTTCCGCGCTCGTCGACGGGGTGTTTCGGCTGCGCTGAGGCAGCGCTCGAACCGTCGAGGCGCATTTTTCCATCGGACTGACGGGGCATCGTCACAGGCACTCGAGCGCGGTCCGGTCGGCTGGTCGCCGGCACGGCCGCAGGCAAGATATCGTGCGTCCCGTCGTGGATGGTCTGCATCGATCCTCATCCGCCGTGGCGGAGCTCGTGGTGTCAGTCGGCGACCGTCATCGTGCGGTCGCGCTGCGGTTGTTGGGTCGTGGATCGGTCATGCGTGCGCCCCCAGGAGCCTGCCGTCCTTGACGTTGGCGCGCGCCGCGCGATCCGCCTCGGTCGCCGCCGCATCGCCGACGTAGAAGGTGCCGTCCGTCCACATGGCGTGCATGATGACGGCCAGCTTGCGCGCCACCGCGACCACCGCCTTGCGGTGGCAGGAGCGTTTGGCGATCTCCTTGCCCCAGCTCTGGACCTTGTCGCGCCCCTTGAAGCGCGTCATCAGCGCCGACGCCGCCTCGTAGAGCGCACGCCGCACATCGGCGTCGCCGGCTTTGGAGATGCGCCCCTTGACGTCGATCGACGTGCCCGACTGCCAGCGCCTGGAGGTCAGCCCGAAGTAGGCGGCGACGTCGCGCGACCGACGGAAGTGCGACGGATCGTCGATCGCGGTCATGAACGACAGCACCGTCACCGGACCGACGCCGGGGATCGCCATGAAGCGTCGGCACAGCTCGCTGCCCGCAACCATCTTCACGACGAGATCGTGCAGCCGCAGATACTCCTTCCACAGCGCCGCGCGCGCGGTCAGCATCGCGTCCATCAGCTCGGCGGTGAGCGGATCGTCCGCCGCCGCCTCGCGCACGGCCTGGTCGAACCTGCCGCGCGAGGTGCCGTCGAGCTTCACGCCGAAGCTCTTGAGCGGGTGGCGGATGGCGTTCTCGAGGTCCAGGAACTTGCGCTTGAGGTTGCGCCGGTGCGTCAGCAGCAGGCGCAGCCGGTAGCAGCCCTCCGTCTTCACATGCGCCTGGCGGAACCAGCCGGTCCGCATGATGTGGGCGAGGCCGAGCGCATCCTTCTCGTCGGTCTTGTTGCGCTGCGCCGACATCGCCGCGCGCACGTGCTTCGTCTCCAGGCAGATCGCCGGCAGCCCCAGCTTCAGCAGCTCGGGATGCAGCCAGGGCGACAGCGAGCCGGCCTCGTGGCCGACGCGCCGCAGCCGCCCGGCGAACGGCTTCAGCACCGCCGCCAGCACCTCCGGCTCGGTCGCGACCTTGACCGTGAGATGCACCTCGCCGGACCCGTCGACGACGCACACCGCCGTCTCCTCGATCGCGACATCCAGCCCGCAAAAATACTCCATCAGCCGCCTCCTGCGTGGTTTGACGGCAGGCAATGTAGCGGCTGCCGCATCGCGCGCGGGCACCGGAACCAGGGCTGGCGCGGCCCGCCGATTACGGGCGGCATTCCACGGTCGTGTTGCCGCGTTCTATTATCGGCCTTATCTGCCAGACACGCCCGACCGCGCTGCCGACTTCAGCTTCGGCTTGTCGTCCAATCGTCGATCTTCAGGGAAACGGGAACGCGGGCGAATGCCTTGTCGCGTGTGACAAGTGTTGCATTCGCTGCAACGGCATGAGCCGCGATCATCATGTCGAGTGATCCGAGAGGCACGCCCCTGGCTTCGCAGGCTGCGCGCAGATCGCCATAAGTTTTTGTGACGTCGTGATCCCATGGGAGCACGTCGACCCGGAGCAGGAACTGCCTGACCCGCTCCGACAACACTTTGGGATATGCCCGCTTGGCAAGACCGTAGAACAATTCGCCTTCGGTGACGGACGATATGACAATATCCTCGATGGGGAGCGACACTAGGCGGTCAATTATCTCGGGCCGGTCGCCCTTGATAACATGGCTGGCAATATTGGTGTCGAGCATCCAGACGGTCATTCCCTCCAGCCCTTGAACGGATCACGGTCCTGCGAAGATTGGTTGCGGTCAGCCGCACTCATAAAGTCGTCCGGCTCCTGGTCCTTGCTATAGAGCTCAATGAGGCCATCCCATGAGTCTGGCTTGCGCGAGAGGATGACATCGCCGGTCTTTGAATCGCGGCGCACGAATACTTCGCTGCCCTCGAAGCGGAACTCGGCAGGAAGCCTGACGGCCTGGCTGCGTCCGGTCGTGAATATCTTTGCTGTTCTGGTTGCCATGGCCGCGACCTCACGTCATGATAGCTATCATGATATATATCATCGCGCAGCGGCTTTTCAACTGGCGACGCGAGTGCCAAAGGAAGAAATAGAGCGCGACAGTAATCAGCGTGACATGCGGCGTAGAACGGCTTGGCGAGATTCCTTGCTGTCGCGCTGCACTTAGCCCTCGGATGACGGTATCGAATGGCTCCTGTCAGTGCGGAATGTGTCGTCAATCTCAAGCGATTGATAGAACCGACGACCATGCGCCTGACTGTGAACGCGCGTTGCCGGCCTCATCGTCGCGGAACAGATTGGCGCGGATCGGATGCGGGAAAGTCGGATCGTCGATCAGCAGCGCGACATATTCGCCCGCCTTCTCTCCGGTGCGTTTCCAGCCCGCGCCGATCACCGGGCCTGTCTCGTTGTTCATGCCGTCGAAGACGTGAACGCGATAATCCGGTGCGTTCTCCGCGTCGGACGGTTCTGTCGGAATGATGATGATGTCCTGTTGCAGCAAAAGCGTCGCGAGGTTTCCGATAAGGCCGGCCTCGTCGCGCACGAATTGACCGATCTGTGGCATGGCAGTCTCCCTGGCGGTGGTGTTGAGAAAGCCATCGCGTCGGCGCGCGCCATTGAAAGCGGCCGTCGCCGGCCTCGTCGGTCCACAGCGGGATCGCGCGGCCGATGATCTGATCGGTGGAGATCAGCCCAAAATACCTGCCGTCGAGACTGTCGCGGACGTCCCAATTCATCAGGAAGATTTCGCCGATATGGATGCGCCGGCAGCCCTGCCAGACAGGAAGATCGCGGCCGATCCGGTCGCGGTCGAGCGCGACACCGGCAATCATGCCGTCGACGATGATGACGTGGCCGACCCTGCAAACAGTCTGACCGGAGACGGCGCGCACGCGCTTGAGAAGCGGCACGCCCTTCGGCAAATAGTCGCGCTCGTCGAGAAAGGTGGCGAGCGGTTCGGGCGCATCGACGGCGACAAGATCAGTCACCTCGAACGGGCCGGTGAAGTCGATCGTGTAGAAGCCGATCGGCGCGCTGGCCGATGCGTTCCAGATCAGTTTGACCGGCATCGGCGTGAGGCCGGGATAGCCGACGCCAACGGCTGCGAGCGCGGTGGCGACAAGAAAGCCGGCGCGCGTCATGGCGTGATCCTCCGGCGATGGAGCCACGCCGCATGTCGCTCCGTCGTGTAGTCACGGTTGCCCGTGGCTCGGCCCATGCCGCGCAGAAGCTGATAAGGCGTGAAGCGCAAGAAGCGCGAGGTGCGCAGGCCGTTGTTCTCGGCCGCAACGATCTGCGAGGCGGCCCATATCAGAACGTCGACGTCCCATATGGTCGCCATGCCGTGTTCGGGCAGGCCGAGAACCTGCACCTCGACATCGGCGGCCTTGTAGAGAATCGGTCTGGTGCGCGGCGTCTTGGCGAGGGAAAAGAACGGCCGTTCCATCAGGTCGCGCTGGTCGCGTGGCGCGGCATCGCCAGTCGCGACCACGAACGGGTCGAGGCGACTGCGTTCGCTTGCGTCACGCTACGCGGACTCGTGATCGTCGCCACGGCTCATTCAGAGCCGATCCTGTTCTTCCGGCGTCAGCGGGCGCGCGGGGAAGACGGTACCGGCCTGTCTGTCCTTCGGGGATTTCCGGGCACCAATCTCGGTCCGGGCTTCCAGATCACGGATCGCATAGAGGACGCGGCCGCCGATCTTGCGGTAGAGCGGACCCGTGCCATAGGTCCGATGTTTCTCAAGGGTGCGGAGTGAAATGCCGAGGAAATGCGCGGCCTGCTTGGTGCGCAAGAATCTCGGCGGCAAATCCGGCAGCGTGTCGGGCATGAGATCCCCCTCCGGTTCGTCAAACATGCGGCTGTCGACGGCGACAGCGGGCTGTGGCGAACCATGGCGGGGGATCGGCGGCCTGTAGCGTGCCGCATTCGCGCCTATGCGCTGGCGGCACCCCCAAACGCTGAGCGTTTTTGGGGCTCGCGCGCACTTCGGCTATCGAACAGCCGAAGACATTCCGACGTGGGTCGGCTAAGGATGTAGGCAGAGCAGACGCGCTGCTTCGGGGCTTAGTAACCCGTGTGCCAAGAAGCAAAGAGATGCCGGTCGGTGCGTCTTTGCATGCTGTAAGTGTCATTCGGCCTGCAATATTGACCCTCTAAGCCGGGGGATCGGCGTCCAA
>CAZOOO010000122.1:0-9170 GCA_964581435.1 uncultured Hyphomicrobiales bacterium
TGGCGGACCGGCAGGAAGTATTCGCCGACGATGAACAGCCCGGACTGCGGCAGCAAGTGGTGAATGTCGGCGACGCGGCCGGCGACCGAATTCTCGATCGGGATCATGCCGAGGTCGGCTTCGCCGGACGCGATCGCGGCGAGCGCGTCCTCGAAGGTCGCGCAAGGCAACGGTTCGGCATCGGGATAGGCTTCCGCGATGGCGATATGGGAATTCGCGCCTAGCTCGCCCTGGAATACGATTTTCATTATTTTGGTCTCGGGTGTTCTATCAGCGGGCGGGATATTCGCCAGAGGCTGAATGGGCGAGGAGCCGGCGGGCGGTTTCGAGGTCGTCCGCGGTATCGACGCCCCGCGGCACGTCGTCCACGATCATGATGTCGATCCGCATTCCGCCTTCCAACGCCCGCAACTGTTCGAGCCGTTCCTGTTGCTCGAGAGCTGAGGGCGGCAGCGCCACGAAACGTTGCAGGGCCTCGCGGCGATAGGCGTAAAGCCCGACATGGTGATAGCGCGGGCCCTCGCCATGCGGGGCGGCGGCGCGGGTGAAGTAAAGCGCGCGCAGCCGCCGGGGGCCGACCGGCGATCCGACGGCCTTGACCACGTTCGGGTTGGCGGACTCTTCGTCCGTGTGGATTTCGGCGGCCAGCGTCGCGATATCGACCGCGGGATCGGCCAGCGGCTGAAGCACCTCGCGGATCGTGCCCGGACGGATAGTCGGGAAGTCGCCCTGGAGGTTGATGACCGTATCGATGCGGCCTTCGGGGTCCAGCCTGCCCAGCGCCTCGAAAACGCGGTCGGACCCGGACGGATGATCGGCGCGCGTCATGATGGCCTCACCGCCATGGGCCGTCACCGCAGCCGCGATGTCGGGAGTGTCGGTGGCGACGGCCACGCGCCCGATGCCGGCGGCCTCAGCTCGCCGCAAGACATGGACGACCATCGGCAGGCCCCCGATATCCAGCAATGGTTTGCCTGGAAGCCGGGTCGCTGCCATGCGGGCGGGTATCAGCACGAGGGTGCGGTTCTCGGTCATCGGCCGGGGAAGAGCTAAGTTAGCGCAGGTTCTTAAGATCTGCGGCATTTATACGGGTTGTCAGAACGCCGGCAAACCGTTATCTCGTCCTGCCGCCTCCGCGAGGCCGGTCCATGGTCGTTCAGTCGGCGGTCGTTCAGCCCAGCCGTGGTCGACTTCCGAGCGTGGAGCCTTGCCGTAGATGGACTCCCTCGATGATCAATAAATTTCTTGGCGCGGTTCTGGGCACCTGCCTCGTTCTGCTGGTCGTGAATTTGGTTGCCCAGGCGATTTTCGCGCCGCATGTGCCTGCGAAGCCTGGTTATAAGATCGGCGTCAAGGAAGAGCCGGAAGCAGTTCACAAGGAAGCGGTTCACAAGGACGACAAGCCGGCGGCTTCGAGCAAGGACGCCGACGTCGCGGCGGCGGTGTTGCTGGTGAAGAGGCTGCAAGCCGCTTCGGCCGAGAACGGCGCCGTCGTCGCCAAGAAGTGCGCCGCCTGCCATACCCTTGAGAAGGGCGGGCCGAACCGCGTCGGTCCCAATCTTTATGGCATCGTCGGCGAGCCGCGCGGCAAGGGGCACGACTTCAATTTCTCGGCTGCCATGAAGGCCAAGGGCGGCACCTGGACGCTTGATGAACTGGACAAGTTCCTGGCCAATCCGAAGGCATACATCCCCGGCACGGCGATGTCGTTCGCCGGTATTCCGAAGGACGGCGAGCGTGCCGACCTCATTGCCTATCTGCGCAAGAATTCCGACAAGCCGTAGCCGCTGCCGCGCAGTCACGTTGGGTAGCGTTGTCAACTATTGGCGGGAGTTTCCAAAGCCGCTCATCTTGCCGGTCTCCACACTTAATCGGCGGGTTTTGCCGCACAAGTTCGAGAGGTGGGGTGGCGTCATCCCCGAAAACCGACATAATCGGCCGAAACAGTGTGCTTGGTGTTGCACCGCCGGAAGCATGATCCCGCCCCGAAGGGCCGCGCCCGCGCAAAGCGGAAGCCGGTTTTCGGACAAGCTCATGCTCGATTGCGAACGCGCGTGATCTTTCGCCAGCCGATCATATTTTGGTGCATCATGCGCTAGCCCGTCCCGACAGTCCGCAGGAATACTCGCATTGGCCTTCACACGACGACGTCTCCTTCATGGCGGAGCCCTGATCGCAGCGGCGCCCGCGATCGCAGCTCTGACCGGCGCTACATCGATCCCCGCGGCCCGTGCGCAGGCCGGACCGGCCGGACTCAAATGGCGGCATGGGCTTTCGCTGTTCGGCGAGGTGAAGTACCCGGAAGGATTCAAGCATTTCGACTACGTCAACCCCGCCGCGCCCAAGGGCGGCACGGTGCGGCAGATCGCGCTTGGCACTTTTGACAATTTCAACCCGGTCGTCTCGGGCGTGAAGGGTTCGATCGCGTCAGAAGTGCGGCTGATCTACGAGACGCTGACGACTCCGTCGCTGGACGAGGTTTCGGCGGAGTATGGCGCGCTGGCCGAGTCGGTCGGTTATCCCGACGATTTTTCCTTTGTGGTTTATCGGCTGCGGGCCGAGGCGAAGTGGCACGACGGTAAGCCGGTCACGCCCGACGACGTGATTTTTTCGCTTGACGCGCTGAAGACGCATCATCCGTTCTACGCGGCCTATTACCGCCACGTCACCAAAGTGGAAAAGACCGGCGAGCGCGACGTGACCTTCACCTTCGATGCGCCGGGCAACCGCGAACTGCCGCAGATCGTCGGACAACTGATGGTGCTTCCGAAGCACTGGTGGGAAGGCGCCAACGATGCGGGCGTCAAACGGGACATTTCCGCGACCACGCTGGAGCCGCCGCTCGGCAGCGGCCCCTACAGGATCAAGGGTTTCGACGCGGCGCGCTCGGTCACGCTGGAGCGGGTCAAGGATTATTGGGGCCGCGATCTCAACTTCAGCGTCGGCCGCAACAACTTCGACGAGCTGCGTTACGAGTATTTCCGCGACGGCACCGTCGCGCTCGAGGCTTTCAAGGGCGACCAGGTCGACTGGCGCACCGAGAACAGCGCCAAGAACTGGGCAACGGCCTACGATTTTCCGGCGGTGAAGGACGGCCGCGTCGTCCTGGAGGAATTTCCCATTCGCAACGCGGGTGCGATGCAGGCGTTCGCTCTCAACATCCGCCGCGACAAGTTCAGGGATCCTCGGGTGCGGCGGGCGCTGAACTTCGCGTTCAATTTCGAGGAAATGAACAAGCAATTGTTCTACGGCCAGTACAAGCGCATCAGCAGCTATTTCGAGGGCACCGAACTGGCCTCACACGGTCTGCCCGAGGGCAGGGAGCTCGAAATCCTTGAGACCGTTCGCGCCGAGGTGCCGGCCGAGGTATTCACGACGCCCTACAGCAATCCGGTCGGCGGCAATCCCGAGGCGGTTCGCAGCAACCTGCGCGAGGGCATGAAGCTGTTCAAGGAGGCAGGGTTCGAGGTGCGTGACCGCAAGCTGGTGGACAGCAAGACCGGCGCGCCGTTCGAGCTGGAGTTGTTGTCCGAGGCTCCAAGCACCGAGCGCATCATGCTGTTCTTCAAGCCGTCGCTGGAACGCATGGGCATCACCGTCAGCGTCCGCACCATCGATTCGACGCAATACGAGAACCGGATGCGGAACTGGGACTTCGATGTCGTCGGCAGTCTCTGGATCGAATCGCTGTCGCCCGGTAACGAGCAGCGCGAGTTCTGGGGCTCGCGCGCGGCGGACATGCCGGGCTCGCGCAACATCATCGGCATCAAGAATCCCGCCATCGACAAGCTGATCGAGCGCGTGATCTTCGCCAAGGATCGCGCCGACCTCGTCGCCGCTACTCACGCGCTCGACCGGGTCCTGCTGTGGAATCACTACGTGGTGCCGCAATTCACCTATCCGTTCCATCGCACCGCCCGGTGGGACCGCTTCGGCCGGCCGGCCGAGATGCCGAAGTACGGTCTCGACGCCTTTCCGGCGCTATGGTGGTACGATGCCGACAGGGCGGCCAGGGTCGGCAAGCGATCTTGAGGAGTGCGCGGATGAGGCAGCCCAGCCGCCGGCAGGTGATCGCCCTCGGAATCGGCGCGGCAGGCTCGGCCTGGCGTCGGCCGGCTGCCGCGGTGGCCGCCGACGGCGTGGAAACCGACGCGCATGGCGGGTCCCAAGGCGACTCTCATGGCATGTCGGCCTTCGGCGACCTGAAATACTCGGCCGATTTTCACCACTTCGATTACGTCAATCCCGATGCGCCGAAGGGCGGGCTGTTCTCGACCATTCCGTCGAGCCGCGCCTTCAATCAGTCGTTCCAGACCTTCAACTCGCTCAACGCCTTTATCCTGAAGGGCTACGGCGCGAAAGGCATGGAGATGACGTTTGCGTCGCTGATGGCGCGCGCCGGCGATGAGCCCGATGCGATGTACGGTCTCGCTGCCAAGTCGGTGCGCATCTCCGCCGACGGCCTGACCTACCGCTTCACGATGCGGCCGGAAGCGCGGTTTCATGACGGGCAGAAACTGACCGCGCGCGATGCCGCGTTTTCACTGACGATCCTCAAGACCAAGGGCCATCCGCTGGTCACGCAGCAGATGCGCGACATGGTGAGCGCGGAAGCGCCCGACGAAGCGACGCTGGTCGTGACCTTCGCGGCGAAGCGCGGGCGCGACGTGCCGCCGTTCGTGGCAAGCCTGCCGATCTTTTCGCAAGCCTATTACGCCGCGCATCCGTTCGAGGAATCGACGCTCGACGTCCCGCTCGGCAGCGGACCGTACAAGGTCGGCCGGTTCGAGGTGAACCGCTTCATCGAGTTCGATCGCGTCAAGGACTGGTGGGGCGCCGACCTTCCGGTCAGCCGCGGTTCTTACAATTTCGATACTGTGCGATTCGATTTCTACCGCGACCGCGACGTGGCGTTCGAAGGTTTCACCGGCCGGAGTTATTTGTATCGCGAGGAATTCACCTCGCGCATCTGGAACACGCGCTATGCTTTCCCGGCGCTGACCGAAGGCCGGGTCAAGCGCGAAGAACTGCCGGACGAGACGCCGTCCGGCGCGCAGGGCTGGTTCATCAACACCCGCCGCGACAGGTTCAAGGACCCGCGCGTGCGCGAGGCGCTCGGCTGCGCCTTCGATTTCGAATGGACCAACAAGACCATCATGTACGGCGCCTATGCGCGCACGGTGTCGCCGTTCCAGAATTCCGACCTGATGGCGAGCGGCCCGCCGTCGCCGGAGGAAGCGGCGCTGCTGGAGCCGTTCCGCGGCCAGGTGCCCGACGAGGTGTTCGGCGAGCCGTTCGTGCCGCCGGTGTCCGACGGCTCCGGACAGGATCGCAAGTTGTTGCGCCGGGCCGTGGAACTGCTCAACGACGCCGGCTTCCCTATCAAGGACGGCAAGCGGATGACGCCGCGGGGCGAGATCTTCCGCGTCGAGTTCCTGCTCGACGAGCCGGCGTTCCAGGCCCACCACATGCCCTATATCAAGAACCTCGGGACGCTCGGCATCGAGGCGACGCTGCGGCTCGTCGATCCGGTTCAGGCGCGGGCGCGGCGTGACGACTTCGATTTCGACATGATGATCGAACGTTTCGGCTTCTCGACCGTTCCGGGCGATTCGCTGCGGCCTTTCTTTTCGTCGCGGGCGGCGGAGACCAAGGGATCGAACAACCTCGCGGGCATCGCTGATCCCGCGATCGACTCGCTGATGGAGCAGGTCATCGCCGCCGACACCCGAGCCAGGCTCGTATTCGCCGCGCGCGCGCTGGACCGCGTCATTCGCGCCGGCCGTTACTGGGTGCCGCAATGGTATTCGAACCTGCACCGGCTGGCCTATTGGGATGTGTTCGCCCATCCGCCGAGCCTGCCGAAATATCTCGGCGTCATGGCGTCTGATATCTGGTGGTCGACGCAGGCGGGCACGGCCTCATCGGGGCGGGCGAAATAGGCATGGGCGCGTACATCCTCCGCCGCATTCTTCTGATGGTTCCCACATTGCTGGGCATCCTGTTCGTGTCGTTCGTCGTCGTGCAGTTCGCGCCCGGCGGTCCGGTCGAGCGTGTGATCGCGCAGTTGAGCGGTTCGGACACCAGCGGGATGTCGCGCATTTCCGGGTCGTCCGGCGGCGACTTCGGCGCGCGCGCCCAGGTCGGGGCTTCCTCCGACGCCGTCAATTCGAAGTATCGCGGCGCGCAGGGGCTCGATCCCGCTTTCATCAAAAGCCTCGAAAAGCAGTTCGGCTTCGACAAGCCGGCGCATGAACGCTTTCTGCTGATGCTGTGGAATTTTGCCCGCTTCGATTTCGGCAAGAGCTATTTCCGCGACACCACCGTGATCGAACTCATCAAGGAGAAATTGCCGGTCTCGATGTCGCTCGGCATCTGGATGACGCTTCTGACCTATCTGATTTCGATCCCGCTCGGCATCCGCAAAGCGGTGAAGGACGGCTCGCGCTTCGACACCTGGACCTCGGCGGTGATCATCGTCGGCTTCGCGATACCCGGCTTTCTGTTCGCGATCCTGCTCATCATCCTGTTCGCCGGCGGATCGTTCTTCAGCATCTTTCCCTTGCGCGGACTGACGTCGGACGGCTGGAGCCAGTTTCCCTGGTACTGGAAAATCCTCGATTATTTCTGGCACCTGACGCTGCCCATCATCTCGATGGCGCTCGGCGCCTTCGCCACCATGACGCTGCTGACCAAGAACTCGTTCCTCGACGAGATCCGCAAGCAGTATGTGATGACGGCGCGCGCCAAGGGCTGCAGCGAGCGGCAGGTGCTTTACAATCACGTGTTCCGCAACGCCATGCTGATCGTCATCGCCGGTTTTCCCGGCGCGTTCGTTCACGCCTTCTTCTCGGGTTCGCTGCTGATCGAAACCATCTTCTCGCTCGACGGACTCGGGCTGCTCGGTTTTGAAAGCGTGCTCAACCGCGATTATCCGGTGGTGTTCGGCACGCTGTACATTTTCTCGCTGGTCGGGCTCGTGGTGAACCTGATCTCCGATCTGACCTACATGTGGATCGACCCGCGGATCGACTTCGAGGCGCGTGAAGTCTGATGGCGGTGACGTTGCCAAAGCCCATTGAGGCCGGAGCCGCCGCGCCGCTCGGCGAGGCTGTGCCGCCGTCGCGCCGTTCGCTCGGCCTGTCGCCGCTCAATCGCCGCCGCTGGCAGAACTTCAAAGCGAACCGGCGCGGCTACTGGTCGCTCTGGATATTCACGGTCCTGTTCGTCGTCTCGCTGTTTGCGGAGTTGATCGCCAACGACCGGCCGCTCCTGATCCGCTTCGACGGTCATGTCTATTTCCCCGCATTTGTGACTTATCCCGAGACCGCGTTCGGCGGCGACTTCGAGACCGCCGCCGACTACCGCGATCCGTATTTGCAGAAGCTGATCGCGGACAAGGGCGGCACCATCGTCTGGCCGCTGATCCGCTATTCCTACGATACCCACAACCTCGACCTGCCGACGCCGGCGCCCTCGAAGCCGACCTGGCTGTTGACCGAGGCGGAATGCAGGGATGTGGTGCAGCGTAAGCACCTCACGGGTTGCCGCGATCTCGAATACAACTGGCTCGGCACCGACGATCAGGGCCGCGACGTGGTGGCGCGGCTGATCTACGGATTCCGGATCTCGGTCCTGTTCGGGCTTTGCCTGACCATCGTGTCGTCGGTCATCGGCATCGCGGCCGGCGGTGTGCAGGGCTATTTCGGCGGCTGGGTCGATCTCGCCTTCCAGCGCTTCATCGAGGTCTGGACCGCGATTCCCTCGCTCTATCTGCTCCTGATCCTGTCGTCGATATTGGTGCCGGGCTTCTTCGTGCTGCTCGGTATCCTGCTGCTGTTCTCGTGGGTCTCGCTGGTCGGTCTGGTGCGCGCCGAATTCCTCCGCGGCCGCAACTTCGAATACATCACGGCGGCGCGGGCGCTCGGCGTGTCGAACGCCACCATCATGTTCCGCCACCTTTTGCCCAACGCCATGGTCGCGACCATGACGTTCCTGCCCTTCATCGTGTCGTCGTCGGTGATGACGCTGACCGCGCTTGATTTTCTCGGCTTCGGATTGCCGCCGGGCTCGCCCTCGCTCGGCGAGATGCTGGCGCAGGGCAAGGCCAACGTGCAGGCGCCGTGGCTCGGCTTCACCGGATTCTTCGCGCTCGCGATCATGCTGTCGCTTTTGATCTTCATCGGCGAGGCGGTGCGCGACGCCTTCGATCCGCGCAAGACGTTCAGGTAAGGCTCGCATGGACGCCATCGATCAGCCGCTGCTCGAGGTTCGCGACCTCTCCGTCGCCTTTCACCATGGCGGCGGAACGTCGACCGCGGTGGATCGCATTTCGTTTGATATCAAGCGCGGCGAGTGCGTGGCGCTGGTTGGCGAATCCGGCTCCGGGAAATCCGTCAGCGCGCTGTCGATCCTCAAGCTGCTGCCCTATCCGGCGGCGTCGCATCCCGGCGGCAACATCCGCTTCAAGGGCCGCGAGCTGCTCGGCATGTCCGAACGCGAGATCAGGAGCATTCGCGGCAACGACATCTCGATCATCTTTCAGGAACCGATGACCTCGCTCAATCCGCTGCACACCATCGAAGCCCAGATCGGTGAGATTTTGCTGCTGCATGGCGGGGTTCGCGGTACGGCGGCGCGGCGGCGGACGCTGGAACTGCTGACGCAGGTCGGCATTCCCGAGCCTGAAACCCGTCTCGCCAGCTATCCGCATCAACTGTCCGGCGGCCAGCGCCAGCGCGTGATGATCGCGATGGCGCTGGCAAACGAGCCTGACCTATTGATCGCGGACGAGCCGACCACCGCGCTCGACGTCACCGTGCAGGCGCAGATCCTGGCGCTGCTGGCGGATATCCGCGCCCGGCTCGGCATGAGCCTTTTGTTCATCACGCACGATCTCGGCATCGTCCGCCGCATCGCCGACCGCGTCTGCGTCATGAACGGCGGCAAGATCGTCGAGCAGGGGCTGGTCGAGCAGGTTTTCGAGGCACCGCGCCATCCCTACACGCGCGAACTGCTGGCCGCGGAGCCGAAGCCCGATCCCGCGCCGCCGCGGCCTGACGCGCCGGTCGTGATCGCGGCCGACGATCTCAAGGTCTGGTTTCCGATCCGGCGGGGACTGCTGCGCAAGACGGTCGGCCATATCAAGGCGGTGGACGGCGTGACGCTGA
>CAZOOO010000123.1:0-9139 GCA_964581435.1 uncultured Hyphomicrobiales bacterium
TCGCTTCTCGCGTTCGATGCAACCTGGGTAGCGAATGTCAAATCCACTCCACTAGAGATCCACGTCCATAGCTACGCCCTTGCGGATCGCCAGATCGACGGCCGCCGACGCCACCGCCAGGTCCTGGAGACCGACTCCGGTTCCGTCGAACAGCGTGATCTCCTCGGTGCTCGAACGCCCGGGATGATCGCCGTTGATGACCGAGCCGATCTCGATAATGCTATCCTCCGCGATCAGCCCTTTCGCTACTGCGTGCTGCGCCTCTCCGATCGTGACGGATTGCGCCGTCTCGTCCGTGAAGACGGTCGCCGCGGCAAGCAGTTCGGCCTCCACTTCCTGCTTTCCCCTGGTGTCGGTGCCCATGCAGGCCAGATGCGTGCCGGGGCGAACCTGCGCGGCTTTGAGGATCGGCGCGAAGGACGAGGTGATCGTGATGATGACATCAGCCTCTGCGCCGAGCCGGTCGAGGTCGACCGCCTCGAATGGAAGACCTTGCTCCGCCGCGATCTTCGCCAAACGTTCAAGCTCCTCTGGACGGATGTTCCAACCGACCACCTTCTCGAACTTTTTCTGGTCAAGCGCGGCGCGAAGCTGGAATGTCGACTGATGTCCGGCGCCAATCATGCCGAGAACCGTCGCTTCTGGCCGCGCGAGATGTTTGATGGAAATCGCCGAGGCGGCGGCGGTGCGCAGGGCGGTCAGCAGGTTGCCGCCGACGACGGCCCGACACTTTCCGGTATTCGCGTCGAACAGGAACACGGTCGACTGATGGTTCGTCAGACCCTTCGCCATATTGTTCGGCCAGAAGCCGCCCGATTTCAGACCAAGGGCGAGGGTCTCCCGATCGAATCCCGATTTGAAGCCGTAGAGCGCATCGGCGTGCCCGATGGCTTCGCGGATCACGGTGAAGTTGTGGGCGGTCTTCTTCGCCATTGACGCGAAGACCTGCTCCACTGCGGTCAAGCAGTCGGAAGCCGAGATGAGCCCCGCGATTTCGTTTTCGGGGACGATGATCATGCGAAGTCCTCACGGAGGCGTTGTGATGCCGGAGGCAGGAAGGCCGCGGTCCTGAATTTCATTCGGTGCTGTCGGATCAATAGGCCTTGCCGCGTGCCGAAACAGGCCAGACGGTTTCGACCTTGCCGCCGCGCACACCAACGTACCAGTCGTGGACGTTGCAGGTCGGATCGCAGTGGCCGGGCACGAGGCGCAGTTTCTCGTTGATCCGCAGGACGCCGTCCGGATCTTCGACCACGCCGTGCTCGTCGGAGCATTTGATGTATTTCACGTCGTCGCGCCCGTAGATGAAGGGAAGACCGCTGTCGACCGACTGGGCCTTGAGGCCGGCATCGACCACCGCGAGATGCGGCTTTGCATGGCTCATCACGGAGGTCAGGATGAACAGCGCGTTCTCCCATTCCCCCTGGTCGATGCGCTTGCCCTCCCTGTCATGGATACGGCCGTAATCGGCGTCCATAAAGGCGTAGGAGCCGCATTGAAGCTCGTTGTAGACGCCCGAATTGGACTCGAAATAGTAGGAGCCTGTACCACCGCCCGAGACGAGTTCGGGCTCGAGACCCGCCGCCTTGAGACCGTCGACGGCATCGGTCACCTGGCCGATGGCGGCGTCCAGCTTGGCCTTGCGGTCCTCGTAGCTGTCGATGTGCTGCATCGCGCCCTGGTATGCCTGGATACCGGTGAATTTCAGCGCCGGCGCCGCGTCGATGGCGCGCGCGATCTCGACCGCCTCGGGCGTCGTCTTCACGCCGCAGCGTCCCGCGCCGCAATCGATCTCGACGAAGCATTCGATGATGGTGCCATGCTTGACCGCCGCTGCCGACAGGTCGGCGACGTTCGCGACGTCGTCCACACAGACGATGATCCGGCTGCCGAGCCTGGGCAGGCGTGCTAGACGGTCGATCTTGGCCGGATCGCGGACCTGATTGCTCACCAGCACGTCCTTGATGCCGCCTCGAACGAAAACCTCTGCCTCCGAAACCTTCTGGCAGCAGACGCCGATGGCGCCCCCGAGCTTTTCCTGAAGCTTCAGGACATCCACGGACTTGTGCATCTTTCCGTGGGCGCGATGGCGCATCCCGTGCGCTATTGCATAGTCGCCCATCTTTCTGATGTTGCGCTCCAGCGCGTCGAGATCGAGGACGAGGCAGGGCGTCTGGATATCAGCCTCGGCCATTCCCGGTAGCGCCGGAACATCATATCCGACCTCGAGACCAGCAAGATCCGTGCGTGCGTTCACGATTTCTCTCCTCAATTCCAGGGAAGCTTGTCGAGATCGACGTTGCCGCCGGTGACGATGACGCCGACGCGCTTGCCGGCGAAGATTTCGGGGTTCTTCAGGATGATCGCCAGCGGCACGGCGCTGCTCGGTTCGAGGACGATCCGCAGATGCTTCCACGCGAGCTTCATCGCCGCGACGATTTCCTTGTCGGAGGCGGTGAAGATGTCGGAAACGTGGTTCGACACGAAGTGCCAGGTCAAATCCTTGAGCGGGACAAGCAAGCCGTCCGCAACGGTCTTCGGCGCATCGTCGGCGATGATGTGACCGGCCTTGAAGCTGCGATAGGCGTCGTCGGCCTGCTCGGGCTCGGCCGCGATAACCCTCGTCTCGGGCGCCAGCGTGGAAAGCGTCAGACAGGTGCCCGAGATCATGCCGCCGCCGCCAATCGGGGCGACGACCATCTCAAGCCCGTCGGTCTGCTCGATGAACTCTTTCGAGCAGGTGCCCTGACCGGCGATCACACGCGGATCATTGTAGGGATGGACGAAATCCCCCCCGGTTTCGGCCTGCACCTTCGCAAAGGTCTCTTCCCGCGAACTGGTCGAGGGCTCGCATTCGGTGATCCTGCCGCCATAGCGGCGCACCGTGTCCTTCTTGGCCTGCGGTGCGGTGCGGGGCATCACCACGTTGCAGGCGATTCCCCGCAATCTGGCTGCATAGCTCAGGCACGAAGCATGGTTGCCCGAGGAATGCGTGGCGACGCCCCTGGCTGCCTGCTCATCGTCAAGTCCGAAGACCGCATTGGCGGCGCCGCGCACCTTGAAGGCCCCGGGCTCCTGAAAGTTCTCGCATTTGAAGAACAGACGCGCGCCGCTTAGCTCGTCCAGATAGTCCGACGTGCGGACCGGCGTGCGACGGACATGCGGTTTGATCCGCTCATGCGCGGCAAGCATGTCCTCATAGCGCGGAATAGACATCTCGGTATCGCTCATCACGCGGCCTTTCTCTGCGCGCTGCTCGCACTGTTGCGGTCACGTTCCTGCGCGGCGGCGATGGCCGAGCCCGGTCGGACCGGCAGGCCGAGATCGGTCATGACCATCGCCGCCGTCGCGATCCCCGAAAAGCGCCATGACATCGGTCAGGCTGCCAGATGGCCGATGCGGAACATCCCACCCGCGACATCGTCGAGGCCCGTACCGAAAGCGACGCCGTAGCCGCTTCCTTGCTCGTTGAGGAAAGCTACCACTCGCGGCGCTTTCAGTAAATTTTTTTGAAATCGTTTTTCATGAATACATATTTCTTATATTTATCCTGTAATCACAGTATATTGTAATTTTTCATTCTTCGAAAATGTATTTCGAGACAAAATTCGATACATTCACGGGGAGGTAATTCCAGGAGGCCCATCGTGCAGCAACCCTTCCGCAAGCGAGGGCGTCCCCGGGGCGGAAAGGCGATGCAGCCGGTCGCCGGCATTCAGGCCCTCGACCGCGCGCTCGACGTTCTGGAGGCGCTGGCGTGCCATGAAGGCATCACCTTGACCGAGTTGGCCGATTATCTCGATCAGTCACCGGCAACGATGCACCGTGTCCTCGCCACGCTCGAGCATCGGCGATACGTGGAAAATGACAGCGAGCGTCAGCAATGGTTCGTCGGCTCGGAAGCGTTTCGGCTCGGCTCGGCCTTCCTTCGCAGGAGCAATATCGTCGAGCGAAGCCGTTCCGTCATGCGCGTCCTGATGGTGAGGACCGGAGAGACTTCCAATCTCGGCATCGAGCGCGACGGCGATGTCCTCTTCGTGAGCCAGATCGAGACCAACGATACGATCCGGGCATTCTTCCCACCGGGCACGCGCTCGCCGCTCCATGCGTCGGGCATCGGCAAGGCGCTGCTCAGCGTGTTCGACGACACGAGGTTCGAAGCGTTCCTGAAGAGAGCGACATTCAGCCGTTTCACCGACAAGACGATCGCGAACGAAAGCGAACTGCGGGAGTGCGTCCGGCAGATCAGGCGCCGGGGCTATGCCTTCGACGATGAGGAGCGTACCGTAGGAATGCGATGCGTGGCAGCCTCGATAACCGACAACTACGGAGAGGCCGTCGCGGGCATTTCCGTGTCTGGGCCGACGATCAGGATGCCGGACGACAGGATAAGAGAAATCGGACGACTGGTCCGCGAGTCGGCCGACGAAATCTCACGCAAGCTCGGGTCGCCAGTTCATGGTTTCGGGCGCCAGGAAAGCCCGGAGGGCATTGACGCCGGAGCAGCAGGCCGAATTGGCCGCGTTGGTCGAGACCGGTCCCGATCCTGAGCAACATGGGGTCGTGCGGTGGCGGCGGGTGGATTTGCGCGACGAGTTTGAGCGACAGTTTGGCGTCAAACTGCACGAACGTTCGGTCGGCAAGGTTCTCCCCCGGTTTCCACGGCAGGATGGCGCGCCACTTCTTCTCTGATCTTGGTCATCACACGCGAGGAGGCTCGAACGGTCCATCCCTGCGGACCCTCGATGCTCACGACCTCGAAAGGAGTGAAACGCTCGCGCGTCCAGGTGGTGTTGGACGATCCTTCAGCTCTTGTTCCGACAACGATGCATCCCGACTCCTCATCGGCCTGCATCAGTCCGACAAGCTCTTCAGTGAGCGCTGCCGTCATCGCCGACAGACGCATGTCGGTCATCGGCATTGTGAGCGATCCGCACCCTTGACCGATTTGAATTTCCGTCAGGCCGAATTCATCATCAAACAACAGCTTGCGAACTCGGTCAGGTCACGACGCAACGTCGGCTTCCATCCCCGTCCGTGATGGATCAGCGTGCCTTCGGCTGCGCGCTGCAGCCAGAGAACGAGCTGATGCACGAGGTTGAAGATGCCGAGTTCAACCAGGCCAAACTGGAAGAAATACTCCCGCTCATTGCCATCGATCAGGCAGGGGCGCGGCGGCTGGGTCACAGGACCTGGCCGAATGTGGGGAAGATCCCTCGGGAAGATTTGTTCTGTAGACGTGGTGCGTCCCAAAAATGATTGGGGGTCGCAGGTTCTTCTGGAACCCAGATAGGGAACTCATCGGAGGTCCGCAATATTTGGTTCAATGTGATTCTTTCTCCACAAAATATTGACTCTTAGAGCATTTGGAGTCCGCGCCAGCTTCGCGATTCGGTAGGCTTGGTCGCCTGCTCGCAAATCGGGTGAGTGCTCTTAAGGGCACTAAAAAGTCTTTTTTGGTGCTCTTAAGAGCATAAGATACTTGTTGTTAAGGAGTTGCCTCCTATATGCTCTTAAGAGCACGAAAACCATGATTTGGAGCCCTTAAGAGCCCATGACTGCCAAGAACAATCTCGTTCAGGCACCTCCGTTCGAAGTCGACCGAGCCTTGAAAAAGCTGGGCGCTGATCTGCGAACTGCACGCCTGCGCCGCAACCTGACCGTCGAGGCCACGGCCGCCAAGATCGGGACCGGCCGACGTGCCGTCCTGGATGCCGAGAAGGGCAAGGTCTCGACGCAGATCGGTGTGTATGCGGGCTTGCTGTGGGCCTACGGCCTGATCGACCGCCTCGGTGACGCAGCCGATCCGCGCTTCGATGAGGAGGGCCAGCGTCTGGCCTTGATCCGGGATCGTGTCCACGCCCGCAGCGCGAAGGGATTGGACAATGATTTCTAAGGTCACTCCGACGGAATGCTTCGTCTACATCACCTTGCCTGGCCAGACCGCGCCGGTCACCGCGGCGCGGTTTGAGCTCACCAAGAACAGGCGCGACATTGCGATCGGCAGACTGGTCTACGGCCGCAGCTATCTCGCGCGCGCCGAAGCCGTCCCGATTGATCCGATCGAACTCAGGCTTGCCGGCCAGACCTACGAAACTGTCGGCATGAAAGGCCTGTTCGGCGCGCTGCGCGACGCTGGACCGGACTATTGGGGTCGCCGCGTGATCGAGCGACATGTCGGTGCTGCCCAGCTCAACGAGATGGACTACCTGTTGCACTCGCCCGACGACCGCGCCGGCGCGCTCGGGTTCGGACTGAATCAGCAGCCTCCGGCTCCGAAGCGCGATTTCAACAAAACGCTGAGCCTCGCTCGCCTGCAGACGATCGCCGACGCAATCGTCGATGAAGAAGATCGCCCCGATGATGCCGAAGCCGCTCAGGTCGAGGAGTTGTTGCTGGTCGGCACGTCGATGGGCGGCGCACGGCCCAAGGCCGTCGTCGAGGAAACCGACGGTCTATGGATCGCGAAGTTCAACCGGAAGGACGACAAATGGAACAGCGCGCGCGCTGAGCATGCGATGCTCGTGCTCGCACGAACATGCGGTGTCACAACGGCGGAGAGCAAGGTCATCGTCGTTGGCGGCCGGGACGTCCTCATGGTCAAGCGCTTTGACCGAGAACGGGCAGAAGGCGGCTATCTACGCGCCCGGATGCTTAGCGGCCTGACGCTCATGCGCGGCGAAGACGGGCACGACACGCGCGACCGGTGGTCCTACGTGCTGCTGGTCGAAGAGCTACGGCGAATTTCGGCCAACCCGCGCGCCGACGCTGCCGAATTGTTCCGCAGGATGTGCTTCAACGCATTGATCTCCAACACCGACGATCACCCGCGCAATCACGCGGTCGTCGCGATGACGCCGGATTGGAAGCTCTCGCCTGCCTATGATTTCACGCCGACGCCGCTGATAAGCGAGGAGCGGCGCGATCTCGCCATGATCTGTGGCGATGCGGGCCGCTATGCCAACGCCGAGAATATTGTCTCGCAAAGCATGCGCTTCCTGCTTGAGAAGGGCCAGGCCGAAAAAATCGTCTCGGACATGGAGAAGCAGGTTCGAAACAAGTGGTACGAGGTCGCGCGGGGCGAGAGACTCTCGGAAGCGGACTGCAACACGATCAGCCGGTCGTTTGTCTATCCTGGCTTTCGCCTTCCGATGTCGCGAGCCGCGCCACCGGCCTGATCTTCCAATTTCGACTGCCTGGACGGAGAACCAAGATGGCGCGCCATCCGCAACGCGATCTCTACGAATCGACGCTCGTCGAGATCGGCCGCATCACCACCACCTGGGCGAAGTTCGAGCACTGGGTCGACGTCGCTATCTGGTACCTGGCTGACGTCGAAGACCGACGTGGCGCCTGCATCACGACGCAGCTCGGATCGATCCATGCGAAATTCCGCGCGCTCGAAGCGCTGATGGTCGAGGCAGGCCGGCCGGAGCCGATCCTCAAGATCATCCGTGGCATCGCCGGCGAAGCGGCCGGGGGTGGTGAAGACGCGAAACAAGTTCGCCCATCGACCGCTCGACATGGATGTGAACAAGGAGACCCGAGAGTTCGAAGTCTACCTCAGCCGCTCGTGTTCTCCGATGAGGAAGGTGATGCAGTAGAGGCGGGCTTCGTTGATGTGAAGCGCGAGCCCGTCGCGCAGATCGACGCCGTGGCGAACGCCGCCACCGGTGGGCGAGGACAGATAGCCATGCAGCGTCATCATCCATTGCAGGATCTGATCCTGATGGCCGCCACGACCACGTGATTTCAGCTCGCCGATGATTTTGTTGAAATACCGGCCCTGGATGGAGCCATCGAGAATCGCGCCGCTCCGGAAAGCGGTCGATACCGTCTCGAGAAGCCATAAAACTTCCTGCACCGCCTGCCGGCCCTTTCCCTCCGCGAGGGCTCTTTCCGACGCCTGAAGGGCCGCGTCGATCAGAACGCGGGCTTGAGCGTCAAGCGAAGGAGCCTGCTCAGGAACCGCGATCGGGATGTGCGTCCGTGTTGCAACAAGGTTTGGCGGATCGATCTGATAGCCCGCGCCGCGGTCGGTGAGGATGCGGTTGATGCGAGCGGCATCGGGCAGCGCCATGTCCGGGGCGCGCTGCTGCAATTGCTCGCAAGCGGAGTAAAAGGCGTCGATAAACAAGGGTGCGTTTGCAGCAGCCTCGTCCATCGTCCGCTCAAGATCGCTCGCGGCCCAACTCGCGTCGCTGCTTGAATGATAGGGCAACCCGGCTGCGGCGGCGAAAGCCGATTTGAAGTGCTCGAGGATGGCCTTCCGCGATCCTTGGCCGCTGATGCGGTTGATTAGATCGAGAAAATCGCCGACGACGCCGGGTTTGATTGGCCCGGGACTGTCAAACCGCCATTGGTTGTTGAATCTCAGCATCGGTGGTCAGCCTTGGTTGTTCAGCGTCTCGGGATCGTCCATTTCCAAGAGGCCCTCCGCGATCATGAGCTTCACGGGTGATTGAGCGCTGCGCGCTCGCGGTCGGTGAACGCATGGTCGGGATGGCGCTCGTCGTAGTCGAGGCTCAATTCCTCGATCAGATGGATGATCATGGTGATGTGCAGCGCAAACGATCGACGGGCAAGACCGGCATCGGTCTCGGGAAAGTAGCGGGTCATGGCCGTCGGCCCAGGAAGACTCTCCATTGGACCATCCCAGGCGGTCACGCTTTCAACGACGTCGTCTCGACGCATGTGCTGCAGCGCTGAGATCGCCGTAGAGCCGACGCACTGCGCCGACATGATGGCGAAGGTTGCCGGCATCAGCGCCAGCGCGGTCAGGCGCATCTGGAAGGCGCATGGCCTGGCCCCCTACCGCTGGCGTCAGTTCAAGCTCTCCAACGATCCGAATTTCATCGACAAGCTGCGCGACGTTGTCGGCCTCTAGAACTTTTCCGCTTCTGATTGAATCAGAAGCGGGGCTCTATGATTTTGTTTTAACGCGTTTTCTTCACGCGAACCGGTATCCACTTCGCTCGAAAACGCTCTATGTCGATCCGCCGGCCCACGCCATCGTGCTGTCGGTCGACGAAAAGAGCCAGATCCAGGCGCTCGACCGCACCCAGCCCGGCCTGCCGATGAAGAAGTGTCAATCGGCTCGCAAATTTGACCCTGTATCGGCGTCCGATTTTGACCCTTT
>CAZOOO010000124.1:0-9106 GCA_964581435.1 uncultured Hyphomicrobiales bacterium
TCGCCGCGTCAAGCACGTGACAGCGCGTGTCGCCGATCGGACGGCCGATGGGAACTGGTCCGCTGTCCAATGCGCCGACCTCGAAGCTGGAACTGCCGACCGATGTCTCGGTCGGGCCGTATTCATTGACGATCCGCATGGCCGGCGCTTCGCGCCGACAGAACGCCAGCGCGTCATAATTCAACGCTTCGCCGCCCAGCACCATGACGTCCGGCCTGCACCAGGCCGATCCGCGGGCGAGTTCGCTCTCCAGCGTGCTCAGGTGCGAGGGCGTGACCTTGATGAGGCCATAGCGCGCGCCGTTTTGCAGCGCCTCGCAGAGCGCGGCGAGACCGTTGGGCCCCGGCGGTATCGCAACTTCGAGGCCGGCGGCGAGCGGAGCGAGGAGGCTCGTCACGGTCGCATCGAAGCCGAGCGAGGAATGCATCGGCACGGCGCCGGTCATCGCCTCCATGCCGTAGGCGTCGATGCACCAGGCGAGATAATTCGCCACCGCCCGGCGCGACACCATCACCCCCTTGGGACGGCCGGTCGATCCCGAGGTGTAGATGACATAGGCGAGATGCTCCGGCTGCACGTCGAGCGGCTCCGGCGCGGCGATTGTGCCGCCGGTGTCGCCGGTCGCCGGCTCGGCGCCGATGCCTTCGTTCTGGAAGTCGGCGCGGGCGTCATCCCCGCAAAGCACCAGCCGGACACCCGAGTCGCGCGCCATCCACAGAAGCCTCGCCCTGGGATGTTCGGTATCGAGCGGCACATAGGCGCCGCCGGCCTTGAGCACGGCGAGGACGGCAACGACCAGGGCCTCGCAGCGCGGCAGGCAGATGCCGACGCGGTGATCGGGACCGACTCCGCGTTGCCGCAGCCGCGCGGCAAGACGGTCGGCGCGCCTGTCCAACTCGCCGTAGCTGAGCGCACCGGCCTCCGACGACACGGCGATGCGGTCGGGATGCCGCCGCGCCCGGCCGGCGATTTGCGCTGCGATATCCACCGGCCAGGGCGTGTGTGTCGGACCCACGCCCCAATCGCCGAGCATGCGTTCGCTCTCTTCGCCGCCGAGCAGCGCCTGCCGGCTCATCGGCTTCAGCGGTTCGGCGAGGACGCCGCGCAGCAGGGCGTCGAGCCCCGTTCGCAAACGGATGACCTCGGGCTGCGAGAACGCGCCGACATTATAGTTGAAGTCGACATGGACATCCGCGCCGGCGTGATAGTCGCGCACGAAGATCGCCAGGCCGTTCTGCTCGAAGCCGTTGGGCAGGGCCTCCATCCGCGGCGTGGCGTCAAATCCGGCGACGTCATAGTCGTGCTGCTCGAAAGAAACGGCGACGTCGAACAGGCGTCCGGTGCGCCTCGCCTCGTTGTCGCCGCCCACCCTGCCGAGCGGTGCGCGATAGTGGCGGTAGTCGCGCGCCAGCGACGCGCGGATGCGGCCCATCATCCCGGCTGCCGTCAACTCCGTGCCGAAGTCGAAGCGCGCCGGCTTCAGGCTGGCGAACAGGCCGACGGTCGCCCGCTCGGCGGGTGTCCAGCGGTTGAGGGCGGGCAGGCCGATGACGATGTCGGTGATCGAATTCGTCCTGGCGAAATAGGTGTAGAGCGCGGCCAGCAGCAGATGGAAGACGGACGCATCGGCGGCGCGGCTGAACCGATGAAGCGCATCGAAAAGCCCGCGCTCGATGGTCCAGCCGATGCTACCGCTGCCCTGGACCTCGCCGGCCGCGAGCGGGGCCTCGGCCGCGAGCGGCGGCCAGGGCCGCTGCAGTTTCTCCCGCCAGTAGGCGAGGTCGGCCTCATGGCGCTTGGAGGCGAGATAGCGCGCTTCCTCCTCGATGAAGGCGGCATAATGCGGCGCGGCCCGGGCCGACGCATGGCCGTGGTATCGCGCCGCGATCCGTTGCGCGACCAGCGATACGCCCCAGCCGTCGGTGATCAGGTGGTGATACTTGTAGAAAAGATAGTGCGGGCCCGCGCCGGCGCGGACGATCGCAAAAGAAAACAGCAAGCCGCCGTAAAGCCTGAACGGCACCCCGAATTGCGCCAGCATCCAGCGCCGCGCGGCGTCCGGCTCCGCGGCGTCCGACAGGTCGATGAGCGGAATCTCGAATGCGGTAGCTTTGTCCGCAAAGATCTGGGTCGGTATGCTCCCGGTCCCATTGAGCGATATCCGCAGCGCCGGTTCGTCGGCCACGACTTGCCGCACCGCCGCGCGAAGCCGATCGAGATCGAGCGCGCCTTCGATGCGGAGTGAGCCGCCGATGTTGTAAAGGGGCAGGTCGGGAAAATAATTCTGATGGAGCCAGATCTGCTCCTGAGGAGCCGACAGGCGGTGATCCTCATGAGAGCCGCCCATCCCGTCCTCGTCACACCGCGATACGTTCGACCCCGAGGTCCGGGGCGCGCTGCCAAGCTGACAGCCGCCCGTCGATGCGGGCGGCTGTATTTACCTAGAGGATATGGATTGGATCAGGACGTGGGCGGTGCGCCGATCGCGCCGCCGGATGACGTGCCGCCCGAACCGGTTCCGCCGTCGCCGTCCGATTTGACGCCGCGGACCTCGCGGATGCCGCGGACGACCGGACTCAGCCGCTGGCGCAGCAGATCCTGCATCGCCGGGGACGTCAGCGCCATATTGTACATCGTGGATTTGGCCGCATCGAGAAGATAGGCCGTCTCTTTCTCGCTCAGGTTCATCGCTTCATTGATCGACAAACCATAGATCGCCGCCGCTTCAGCCATAAGTGAATGCTCCCGTCAGTCGTTTGCACAAACCTGACCAGCTTGGAACAGCTAGTCAGGCACAATCTACATCTATCTAGAAAAGGGTCGTGCTTTCGATAAGCAGTCAGATACTGTTGGACTCGGATACCGTTAGATGATGTCTGTAAAGATGTCTCCCATAAAGCTCCGTTGCCCCCTAACAACCGCCTTATATCATCTTTTATCGTTCGGCGTGTTATGGGTTATATCTATTATAGCTCTAAAGTCATTGCCGCTAAAAATTCGATAAAAACTAATATAATGATAGTATATTCAAGCCTGATTAGGGTATTTTTCTAACATTGGGACGTAACGGTGTCAACGGCACTTTCGCCGGCTGCGCGATCGTGTCAATAAGATATCCACTCTGTCATTGGCTGCAATGTTATGCGGAGCATTCGTCGCGTTGACGGTATAGGGTCGGTTGATTCCGGTCCACGCTGATCGTGACGCCGGTCGAGATCGCCGCTACAGTTTTATTCTGCGCTCTGTTCTGCGAAGGAGGCCGTCCAATGGATGATCGAGACGATGAAGATGCGGGCATGATCTATAAAGTCGTGGTGAACCACGAGGAGCAATATTCGATCTGGCCGGCTGATCGTGACAATGCTCTCGGCTGGCATGACGCCGGCAAGTCGGGACCCAAGCGCGAGTGCCTCGACTATATCGAGCAGGTATGGACCGATATGCGCCCGCTCAGCCTGAGACGCAAAATGGCGGCGCTGGAAGAGAAGCAGTCGCTGGAATCAGAGTGAATGCGGGCTCGTGGAATGTGCCGCGGCTGTTGCTCTCATCGCGTGACAACGTGTCAGCGCTCGTTCCGTAGGGCGGGCGCGCGACATCTCCACGGTGCTGTCATTTAAGTCCTGTCACCTTGCCAGTCTCGATTGGCGCTGGAGCGGCCGATGCCTGATCAGACCGATGTCGATACCGAATCCTATTACGACTCGAGCGGACGGCTGGTCCATTTGGGACGCGATCCGAACCTCTACGTGGTGCGCTACCGGCCCGGGGTGCGGTCCGACGACGCGCAGCAGATTTCCGATTCGGCGCGGCGCTTTCTGCGCGATGCGTCCGAGAACCAGAGTTTCGTTCCGCAATACAATATGCAGGTCTACCGCAACCGCACCGAGACCAGGCAGGCGGTCCGCACGAATATCGCGAAACTGGATGAGCAGGCCGGCGTTGAATTCGCGGCGCCCGTGTTCCGGCGGGCCCCGGCCGGCGACGTCATCTATGGCACCAACCGTTTCCTGGTCGAATTCAAGGACGGCGTCCCGCAGGACGAGGCGGACGAGCGTATCGCGGCGCTCAACCTCAAATATGGTGTCAAGATCATCGAGCAATTGGCTTATGCCCGTCCGCGCGCCGGCTTCCTGCTCGAAGCGCCGGCGGGCGACGGCGGGTCGGGGCCCTTCGCGCTGGCTCGCAGATACTATGAGGAATCGGACGGCGCGCTGCTCTATGCCATGCCGGATCTCGTCCAGAAGCGCTCGTTCCGCGACGGCTCGAATCTCAGGACGGCGCGCGGCGGGGCCGTGACCTGGACCTACGAGGCGGAGCAATGGCATCTCGCGGCCTGCGCCGTGCCCGAGGCCTGGAGCGCCAACGGCCACGGCAGCTCCGATATCACCGTCGCCATTTCCGACAACGGCATCGACGTCGATCATATCGAATTTGCCGGCAAGATCGGGCCGCAATTCGACTTTGCGTCCGGTGTCCCCGACGGGAGGCCGAAGCTTGAATCCGACATGCACGGCACGGCCTGCGCCGGCATGGCTGTGGCCAAGGGCGTCAATGCCTATGGTTCGGCGCCCGATTGCCGGCTGATGGCGGTGCGCTTTCCCGACATGATGGGGTCGGCGGACGAAGCGCGGATGTTTCAGTGGATGGCCGATAACGGCGCGGACGTGATCAGTTGCAGCTGGGGTCCGCAGGACGGCACCGGCATCACCTATCCGCTGCCGGACAACGTCAGGAGCGCGATCCGCTATTGTGTCGCCAACGGACGCGGCGGAAAAGGCATTCCCGTGTTCTGGGCTGCCGGAAACGGCAGCGAATCGGTCTCGACCGACGGCTATTCCTGCAATCCCGATGTCATGGCGATCGGGGCGGTGAACGAGCGCAAGGAGAAGGCCTATTACAGCGACTTCGGCCCCGAGGTCTTTCTTACCGCGCCGTCGAGCGGCCTCACCACCAACGGCGACCGGCGGGTGTTCACGACCGATCGCAGCGGCCCGCACGGCTATAATCCCGGACAGGCCGACGAGGGCGACGTGGCCGGCCATTACACCAACGATTTCGGCGGCACCTCGTCTTGCGCGCCGCTGGTTGCCGGCATCGCCGCGCTGATGCTCTCCGCCAACCGCGACCTGACCGTCGCCGATGTCCGCGCCATCCTGATGCAAACGGCCGACAAGATCGGCGCCGGCTACGATCAGGACGGCCACCATCCCAATTTCGGATATGGCCTCGTCAACGCCGGCAAGGCGGTGGTCGCCGCGCGGACCTGGGTCCCCGGCACCGGCGGATCGGCCGCCGACAACCGCGCGGTCGCCAGGATCGACGGTCCGAGCGGGGTCGATCGCGCAGCGTCGCCGCCGAGTTTTGCGATCATCCTGCCGCTGGGTCAATTCTACGCGGTCGAAGTCGCGAGTGCGCCTGAATTGTTGCTGGCCGGGACTCCCGCGGAGCGGCGCGACGCCGCCCATTACTACGCGAGCTGGCAGGATGGCGGGCTGCTTTCGGCGCCGGCCTATACCCTTCCGCCGGCGGCCTGGCAGGCGCTCAGCGGAGCTTCGCGTCTTTACTATCGTTTGTGGACGAGCGTCAGCCGGACCGATTGGGTCAATGTCAAGGTCACCGTCGCCGACGCCGATATCGCGACGGCGCCGTTCGTGCCGATCGGGCCCGCGATGGACGGCCCGGCCTCGATCATCGTCGGGCCGCAGACGGCTTCGCGCCGGTCGCTGCCGCCGCTGTTCGATGTCGTCACCGTGCCGGCCGGCACGGTCTATGCCGTCGAATTTGCGACGGCGCCGGAATTGTTTGATCGCAATGTCTATGGCGCCGAACGCAATGACGCCAATTTCTATGCCACCTGGCAGGATTCGACGTTGCTGTCGTCCTCCAGCTACAGGCTGCCGGGTGCGGCCTGGGAGCGGCTGAAATCGGCCGATCGCATTGCCTATCGCATCTTGACGAGCGCAAGTTCGACCGGATGGGTGTCGGTGAAGGCCTCGACGGCGGACGCCGCCTTTGGCGCGGCGCCGGTCGTGCGGATCGTTGCCTGAGAGGGTGGAGCGGACCCCATGCCGTCGCGCGGGTCGGCGAGCGGGCGACCGAACTGAAGGAGACAGGCAGATGCTTCGAGAGCATGCAGCGACCAGGGCGTTGCCCTTGGAGAGGGCCATCGGCGAACCGCCGAATATATCCGCCGGACTCGCGCCCAAGCCCGCCGTCGAGCCGGCCGATCCGACGATCAGCGGGCCGGAGAGCTACGAGCGCGGCAACGACCAGCCGCCGTCGTTCGCCGTGTGGCCCGGCCTCAATGCCTATTTCGCGGTGGAGCTTGCGAGCGATCCGGCGCTGTTCAGCGCCAACGCCGCCGCCAACCGCAACGCCAGGAATTTCTTCGGATCCTGGCAGCGCGGCCTGATCAATGCGACCGGCGCCACCATCTATGTTCTTCCCAAGGATGCCTGGATCAGTCTGCGCGACGCCGAGCGGCTGTACTTCCGCCTGGTCACCAGTTCGAGCGCTGCCGGCTGGGCCGATGTCGCCAGGTCCGACGGCAACCCCGGCGTCGTCGCGCTGAAGGGGCATTTCACCCATTCGGCCAGCGTCGTCTATCGGTCGGAAGAGGATCTGTGGCGGAGCGGCCCCAGACCGTGAGCGCCGCGCGCGCCATGTCGCCGGTCCGTCCGTGCCGATCTTGCCGGTCGTGACCGGGGTCGCCACCGAGGCGCGATCGCGGCCGGGCGAGACCCGCATCTGGTGGGTGCGCCTGCGTTGCGCCGAGGCCCGGATTGCCCAGCTTCGCCGGACGCTGTCGGCGGACGAGGCGTCGCGCGCGGACCGCTTTCGGCGTTCCGGCGACCGGGACGCCTTCATCGTCGCGCGCGCCGCCTTGCGAGAGGTCCTGGCCGGTCATCTCGGCGATGTCGCGCCCGGCGATCTCGTGTTTCGATATGGCCCGTACGGCAAGCCGGCGCTGAGCGGCTGTCGGAGCGCGCCGCATTTCAACCTCTCGCATGCGGGCGATCTTGCGGTGATCGCACTCGATTCGGGATGGCCGGTGGGTGTGGATATCGAGCAGCTTCGCGATATCCCCGAACTGACCGACATCGTCGAAACTCATTTCGCCCCCCGCGAGCGCAAGGCGCTGCTCGCCTTGCCGGCCGACCAGCGGAACCGCGGCTTTTTCCGCTGCTGGACCTGCAAGGAGGCCGTGCTCAAATCGGCGGGTCTCGGCATCGGCATGGATCTCACGCGCCTCGACGTATGGTCCGGCGACCTGCCTTTGCCGCAGACATTCGATGCCCGGATTCTACGGGGAGGCGCTCTGGAACCCTGGTCTCTCCGGGCGCTCGCGCCCGACGCCGGCTATGTCGCGACCCTTTGCGTGCAACGGCGAGAGACGACGCTGCGGCAGTTCAACTGGAACTGATCGGCTGGAGCGGGATGAGGAAAAGTTTTTGGCGTTGCCTGCATCCTGCAATATGACGCAAAAGGTATTGTGCAAGTCGATATATGGGATTTTGCATAAACTTTCGGGCTGATCCTTACGATTCCCTGACTCGGTTGCGAAATCAAATGAGCCGCGGCCGGGTATCGTCAGCCTGTTTGCGTTTGCCGGTACGCGGCATCATGTTGAGATGGCGATCCGAAGACAAGCCGTTTCGGAAGACACGCCGCCTCGATCGTGTAACGCATGCGCGCCGACCTGTTGCGGCAGCCGGCGGAATTGTCGTCATACGGAGAGTGATTGCATGAACTCCAACGTCCTCAACGCCAACAGTCCCTACAGCTTTCCATCCCCCTCGAACAATCAACTCATAGCCGATATCGCAGCAGCGGCGCTCACCGTCGTGCCGTCGAGCGACGGGAACGTGAAAATCACATGCTCGGTGTCATCCAACAACAGCCAGGACTACCGGTGCAGGGTGGACAGCAACGGCGCCCTGCGCGTGACCGGACGCCGCCCCGATGGCCATGGCGGCAGCATCCATGTCGAGGTGCGGATCGAACTGCCCGACACATTGGCGCTCGATCTCAAGAGCAGCGGCGGCCCGGTCGCGATCGGCCGGCATCGCGGTTCGGTTTCCGTCGATGCGCGCGGGGGAAGCGTCAAGATCGCCCATACCGGGGCGCTGACGGCGCACGCCACGGGCGGCAGCGTGAGCGTGGACGGGGTTGACGGCAGCGCGCTCGTCCGCGTCAGCGGCGGGTCGGCCAGGCTCGCCAACATCAACGGCCATCTGGACGCCGCGGCCAGCGGCGGCTCCGTCGATGCAGCCTTCACCGGCAGTCCCGACGCCCTGATAAAGACCAGCGCCGGCAACATCCAATTGTCGGTTCCGGCGGACAGCGCTTTTTCGCTCCTGGCCGCGGCAGTCGCGGGAACGGTCAGGGTGCTGCCTCCGCTCGTGCCGGCTGCGGTGACGTCGGCCCATTTCGCCGGGTCGATCAACGGCGGGGGAAGAACGGCTGTCGATCTCGGCGCGAACGCCGGAAGCGTCGTTGTCAAAGCGGTTTAAGTCCGCATCCCGCTTCTCAGATATTGAGATCGATCACGTTCATGATCCTGGATCGAATCGATCCAGGATCATTGTGATCTGGCCTCAAGCGCAGCGATGCGGACCTTCAGCGCTTCATTGTCCTCGCGCGCAAGCCGCGCCATCTCCTTTACCGCCTCGAACTCCTCGCGTTTGACCACATCAAGATCGCGCAGGATTTTCTCGGCCTGATGGCGGACCACCGCGTCGACCTCACGCTTAAACCCCTGAGCCACGCCGGCGGTATCGTTCATAAGTCGTCCAATCTCGTCGAAAAACCGGTTGCCGGTCTGGGTCATCCTACTGTCTCCGGTTGGCGGCAAGGTCGCCACGTCTCCGAGAGAGAATGGCGATCCCGGAACGGCAGTTCAAGCCCGCTTGATCTCTCGAACCGCCGCAAGCCTTGTCAGGGCCGGATTTTCCTTGCAATCGTTACGGGACCGTTCGAGACGTGGATGCCCGCGGCAAGCGCGGGCATGACGCCTAAGGATTCGCTTCTGATTCCATCAGAAGCGGAAAGGCTCTAGTGGAGTGGATTTGACATTCGCTACCCAGTTTGCATCGAACGCGAGAAG
>CAZOOO010000125.1:0-9029 GCA_964581435.1 uncultured Hyphomicrobiales bacterium
CCGTCGTCGCTGTGCGGGCCGTCGTCGGTCGCCGTGACCGCGAAAATCACCAGCTCGCCGGAAACCGCGATATTCGGGCGTAGCTTGATCGAAACCCCGCCGTTTTTGATTTTCCAGCCGCTGCCTACGTCGGTAAAATAGGTTTTCACTTCGCCATTCCCCGTCTTGTATTCGCTCGGGGAAGTCACTCGATAGTCCGGAACATTGTTTGCCATGAAATAATTCCTCCTTTGTGAATTATTTCACATCATTTCCGGTGAATATATGGTTAAAATCCTATTCCTCTGATCCGACCGAAAGCCTATCAACGGTCGGGAACCCGTCAACGGCTTCGCCGTGCGCCGCTTCGCTTCGCCCCTTCGGGTGACGGAACCCCGATCCGTCGATGGTCTTGGGGGTGTCGGCTCCGAAGAATGTCGCTGGCGCTCGCCCCTCGCCTCCGGCGCGGGTCTTCCAAAGAATACGACCTATCGCCCGCCTTGGGCGGTCGGGTCATGGCCTTTAAATCGGAGCAGGTTGCAGCTCGGCTGCAACCCTGCCACGTGGCGAACGCGGGGGGCAGAGTGTCAAGGGCGAAACCGGAGCCACGCGCAGACCAGGGCGTTAGCCCTAGTCGAGCATGGCGAGGATTTCGGGCGCTTGCGCCTTTACCCTTGACACGTCGTTGGGGGCAGCGCCCCCAGTTTTTCAATCAAAAAATGTATCGGCCAAGGGCCGATTCCATTTATTCCTCTATAGAAATAACCGTAGATTGGGATTCAGACCGGCTGGCGGACTCACGTTTACGAACAATGGATTCGCCTAAGCGAGCAAGCGCCGCCGCTAGGCCCTTGTCCTCGACCTCAACAAAAACCCGCTCGGCAAGCGATAGGGTCGCTATCTGGGCCTCTATCGTGGCCGTGCGCTGCTCCTGCGCGTGGCTGAAATCGTCGGGCAAAGGTGCGGGCCTGCCGTAGCGTCCAAGCCACTGGCGGGCCTTCTGGGGCAAAAGCAGCCGGTAGGCGTTGCTGGTCTGGCGGACTTGCGGCCCCCTGCCCTCGTTGCCGGTCGGCTCATAACGGCGCAGCCAGTCTAGGAAGCCGTGCAACCGTAGGGCCTGCAAAGCCCGTACAACGGCGTCCCGCGACCGCCGCAGCGTCCGCATGAGATAATCAAGCGAGGGGTCTAAACGGCCCGTGCGGTAGTCGATGCGGCGGGAAAGCAGTTCGATCACTTCCAGAGCGACAAAACCAAGCGCGCCATTTCGCGCGCCTGGTTGTCGCGTCGCCAGCTCGTAGCGCCGCGCGGCTAGAACAATCTGTGACATTTCCTGACGGTTCGTCCTCCGCCAAAACAGCCCCTCGCAGCGGCCCGCCGCGCGGGAATGTCGGCGGACAGGCTGGCCGGTGCGCTTTCTGCTCGCGCCGCGCGGCAATTCGCCCGCGTCGATGATTTCCCCCAATGATGCAAACATAATTCGTCCTTTCGGTTGTGAACCGACAAGGGCGAAGGCTCCACGCGGAAAGCAGCGCGACCGGAAAAAAGGCCGAGCGCTCCCGTGGCAAGAAAAACCTCTTGCAATGCGCCGCCGATTTTGGGAAAATCTGGATTGTCGAGATACAGATTTCCCCGCGTCAGCGGTTATCAGAAGCCCGCCCCTTCGGCGGGTTTTTGTGTGTCTGGGCCTAAGCCCTCCTTTGCAGCGTACTCCCCGCCAGAATCAGCGGAATCTTGTGTAATGGTGCCTGTCGAATGACGGGACGGCAAGACGCTATGGCCCTGTAGGGCTATAGCGTTATAGTTCTAGGTTCGGCCCGCCCTTGGCCCGAAACAGCAAATCAAGCGCCTCCTGCAATAGCTCCTTTTTGCTGCGGCCCGTTTCGGCATGAAGAAAAGCGAGATTGCGGGCGTAGCGCGGATGAAGGTTCGCGCCGACTAATACAGTCGGTTCCGGTTCGCTCACGTCCTCGACTACGCCCCGCCGCGCGCGCGCGCCGCGCGTCGGCACGGATGGGCTGGGCGGTTCGTCCGGTATGTCCTCAAGCAATGCGTTGAGGTTGGGTTTCGGTTTTGTCATGGCCTTCCTTTTCGTATAGGGCTGTAGCGCTATAATCATATAGCTGCTGAATCTCGCTCGCCGCCTTGCCGGTCGGCTCATATTCCTGCGCCGAAAGCCCGTCCTGCTGCGCGCGGGAATATGCTTTGCGCAAGTGGACAGCGACCGGCACCAAGTCCGCCCCGAGCTGGCGCACGATGCCACGCGCTTGCTCGATCTCCGCGCCAGTCGGCGGGCAGCAATTCAAAACGACCGTGGGACGTTTGCCCATTTGCTGCGCCAGCCGAACGGTCTGCGTCATGGCGCGGATGTCGAGCGCTTCGGCCCGCGTCGGAATCAACACCAGATCGGCCACGCTCAAAGCCGCGTCGGCAATATCGCGCTGCTGCGGCGGGCAGTCGAGAATAACAAGATCGGCTCCGCCGCTGCGCATGGCGTCCAGATAGTGGGGGAGGCGGTGAAAATTGACGTCGCGGACGGCTGGCGTCTCGCCCTTGCCAGTCGCGCGGCGGCGATCAGCCCAAAAGCAGGCCGACGCCTGCGGGTCGAGATCGAACAGGGCAACGCTTTTTCCGTCCTGCTCGGCGGCGACGGCCAAGGCGGTCGCGAGGGTGGTTTTACCAACCCCGCCTTTTTGTGAAATGACAGCAAGAATTTTCATCTATAGGGCTATAGGATTATACGGTTAACAAAATCTGAACGGATGTAGGGCTATAGCCCTCAACTCCTATAGGTTGAGGGGATTCGCGGAACCCGTCAAGTATTCGCCCGTGCTGCACCGCAACATGACGGGCGGCGAATACTGGCCCCGGCCAATAAAAAACCCGCCGAAGCGGGCAGGGGGCGGTTTCGTCTTGGAACCATTGCCGTTTTACTTCAAAACAGGTTCCATAATGGACATTATCCGACTGACACCCCGCCGCCCATCAGAAACCCCCGCCAACGACAACGGCGATTTTGATCCGTACCACGCCCACGATTAACCGACTGTTAACCCGACTCTCTCCCGATTCCACCTGTGGTTCAGCGGCTCAGGCGGATATCCACCTCACGGTCCACGTAGGCCCATTCGGCGGTCTGCCGCAGCCGGCGGACCAACTCCTCGAAATCAGCTGCGTGCTCCGGCGCGTATTCGAACCAGGTGAGGAAGTCGAAGGACTCACCCAGATCACGGCTGTGGTAAAGGCGGCGGGCGACGGCCGGCAGATATTCTAGGCCGATTGCGATATGCCGCGACTGTGCCTCAAGGATTTCTCGGCGCTCATCTTGCGCCAGCGCCCACCAAGCCTCGGTCTTACGGATAGGAATCAGCGCGGCGCGGGTCGCCTGCGGTCGGAGTAGTCCCTCCTGCACCGCGCCCATCGCGTTCAACTCCACCCGGTTAGTATAACGCGGATTGCTGGTCACGCCGCGCAGCGCCCAAGCGGCCTCCGGCGGTGGTGCGGCCCCGGAGCCTTCCACCACGGTCAGCCGGGCGGTGGTGGTCAGTGTCTCCCCGGTTACGGGGCTGACGTGATCGACCTGCCACATACCTGTGGTACCGGCAACGAACGTGACGAAGATCGGTGGTGGCATGGCGCGTTGTATCACCACTTCTTGCTGCGTGGCAAGTTCGACGCCAACGGCTTGCTGCGCAACGTCTGAATCTGCCGTTTGCGCATGGACGCCCGGAACTATTCCAATCATGGCCGTAGCAGCCCCTCCAACCAGCATCCCCCTCCTCGATACGTCCAGATCGATGGTCTTTGCCATTCCCTTTTCCAATCTTCTGCTTTCGAAGGTCACAGCGAACATTGACGCATGGGCGAGGTCGCCAAAATCGCAGCCGACGAAGTGACGGGATGAAGCTTAGCTCGTGCTTTCTCTGCTTAAATTGATTCGCGCTTTGTCAATTTCGGGAGCAGATTACCACCAACACTTTTATTGCGCGCAGCCTTCCATTGCACGGAAAGGAACAGCGTATGAAACTGCGTATTGGCGTCAACCGCGATAAGACGTTTCAAAAGCGCCTCGATGAAGAGGTGCAGCGCCTCCTACAGGAGGCAGAGAAAACCCCATCCGAGGCGTATCGGGACCTCCTTATGCGCCGCGTCAGCCAGCTCGAAGCGGCTTCACGCGCGCAGAAATGGCTCGCCTCCCCTGAACTGCGACCGCCAACATGACCGGCGAATCTACAGAAACTACTGATACATGACAGCGCCCGCCGCACGTCATCGGTCGCGTTCCTGTTCTCGATCCTTGCGGAAATGCTGCATCGGTTGCACCCGCTCCGCTTTTTCCTTCTGTTCAAGCCAATAGGCCGCCATGCTCTCCGGCTTCGGCGGCGCAACCTCGCGACCGAAAAACCGCGTCACGCGTTGCGCGGCAAGGCGTTGTTGAGTCCGAGCGACCGGCCCCGCCCGTTCGTCTGACTTTTCGATCTGGTCGGCCATTTTGCGAAGAATTTCTGCCTGCGCGGGCTTCGGCGTGGCGGTGCTGCCCAGCACCTTGGAAACGTCGCGCACAAGATCGCGCCGCATCTCGTTGTGTGCGAGGCGTTCATATTCCGCCTTCGGAAGCTTGCCGCCTAATTCAGGCGGTAACGGTGTTCGTTTCGTCATGGGGTTTCCTCCTATCTGTCCCGGTCAAAGTCGCGGTCTTTGCTCCGATCGGGCGTCCGATCGGCGGCGGGCCGCTCCTTGGCTTTTTGATTCCAGTAATCCGCCATCGTTTTCGGCGGCTCAGTGCTTTGGCTGAAATCGCGCTGCGCGGTCGGCGCGGGCTTCGCAACGTCCAGCTTGCGCGACACTTCCGGCACGTCCTGAATTTTGCGCGGTGCCGGCTGCGGGACGCCAGCCGGCGAGGGCGCCGGCGCGGCCTGTGAAATCGACTGCCGGCTGGTCGGGTACTTGGTAGCGGGCAACTCTGGCGCTTTCGATCTTTCAAATTCGCGCTTCATGGGCTTCTGCTCCTGTCGTCGCGCGGCCTCCTGCCGTGCTTGATAACGGGGGTCTTTCCCTCGTCGCTCGTAAACCTGACGCCACGCCTCGCGCATTTTCGCGCGGGTGGCGTTCTGTGTTTCGATCAGCTCGCCGCGCTCGCGGTTGAATTTCTCGCGTTGCTCCGACAAGGCCCGCCCGCGCTGCTCTTTCAGCGCGGCAATCTCGCGGTCAATGCGGGCGCGGGTATCTGAGGCGACGGCATCGCGGCGGCGGGTCTGTTCCGTGGCCATGTCTTTCGCCCGCATGTCACGGCCCGCCGCATGGCCCCATGATAAAAGCAGCGTCCCGACAACTCCGAGCCGCGCTTTCTCGATCTGTCGCGCCGCGCGGAATGTCTCGCGGCCATGCGCCCGCCATTCCTCGCGCGACATTTCCCGCAATTTCGCATAGCGGGTTTTGCTGTCCGCCCATGCTTTAGCCTGGGCGGACTTCATCCGGGCCGTGAAATCCGAATAAATTCGATTCCGGTCTGCCTTGTTACGCGCGGAGAGGTCGGCCCATTGCTGTTTGTGCTGACCTTTCTGCGCGTCCGAAAGCTCCTTCAGCATGGCGGCTTCAGATTGCGGCCGTCGCCGCGGCTGCGGATCTGCCGAAGGCGAAACCGCTCGCGCCGCGCGGGTGAAATCACCCTTCGCCAGCTCGCGGGCCTGCCGTGCTTCTTCGCGCTTCGGCGTCAAAATCTGGCCGCGCTCGCGCTCGTATTCATTCGCCCATGCCGAAAGCTTGCGCCGGTCGTTGCTGGTGGACAGCATCACGCCGGTATCTGGATGAACGCGATTCACGATCACATGCACATGCGGGTGCGCCCGGTCTTGATGGCAAACGATCACGGCTTGCCGGTCGGCTGCGCCGAGCGCCTTCAAGCTGGCATCGGCGGCGCGGATCATTTCGGCACGATCCAGCCGCGCGGCCTCGTCCGGGTGCCATGCGAGGCTATAGGCGTATACGGCGGCGGTTGATTTCCGCCCGGTGTTCTTCACGCCCGCCTCTGCCTTGAGCTGGTCGGCCTGCTGCGCGGTCGCAATCATGATCCGCGTGGCGGTGTGGGGGCCGTCCGTCGCCAGATTGCGGGTTTCCGTCCATTGGACGCGCTCGGCGGTCTGTGGGTGCGCTTCCTGCCCCTCCTGCCGCTTGTCGTGCAGGTAGTAGGCCATCGCGCCCTTGAAGCTCTGACCGGCCTTGGCGATGTCAGGAACCATCGCGGGCCACCTTCTCGACGGCGCGGCGAACCTCGGCCAGCACGTCGCCCGCGTCCTCGGCAACGTCGCCGGTCATGTTCAGCCGTTTGACGATCTGCGCCAGATTGACGCCCACGCGGTTCAGCTCAAAAATTGTCCGGTCGTCGGTCGCTGCCCTTCGGGCGACGACCCGCCCGCCTAGGGCGCGACGACGGACGTATTCCGATACGTCCAGCCCGGCTGTGTGCGCCTGTTCCGCGATATACGCCAGCTCGGCGGCGGTCATGCGCGGGGACGGCAAGCGGGCGTCCCGGCGCTCGTACTCGGCCTTCCGGGGCCGTCCGCCTTTCGCGCTTTTCTGCGTGTCGTTCATCGCGCTCTCATGGCCTCACAGGCCCTCGCGGGCTTGCCCGCGACAAGCGTTTTTGGCACCAAAAACATAGCTTGTTCCTCTTGTTATGTAAACGGTATCACCCCCATATTAAAGGGGCGTTAAGGACGATCTTTCGGCTAGGCGGAACCAGTTCAGCGACGGAGTTTAGTAATGGCGTACCAGTTCGCAGACGCAGAAAATCACAGATATCGGGAAGGCGGCTTCTTCCTCGGGGTGGACGATCAGGGCCACGAAATCGGCATCACCACGGAACGGCACGTTCTGATGGTCGCCGGAGCGCGGTCAGGAAAGGGGGCGGCGCTCGCAATTCCGAACCTGCTGCGATGGCCGCACAATGCCCTCGTGATCGATCCGAAAGGCGAGAACGCCGCCGCTACGTGGCAAGCCCGCGAAGCCATGGGGCAACGGGTCTATGTCCTCGATCCGTTCAAAACTGCGAAGGTGCCCGACCGGCTGCGGGCCTCCTGCAATCTGCTCGCCGGAATCCGGCCCGAAAGCCTGACCGCGCGGGAAGATATTCGCATGATCGCTGACGGCATGGTAATGCGCTACAAGAGCGAAGACTCAACATGGGACAACGGGGCGGTGTCCGTCCTCGCGGGCGTCATCGCCTATGTGTGCGCCGATCCCGTGCCGGAAGGGCGCAACCTCCCCGCCGTCCGCCAGCTCCTAACCCTGCCGCCCGATACCCTGAAAGCCGTTTTTGCCGAAATGGCGAAAACGGACGTATTCGCGGGATTGTGCAAAGCCGCTGCATCCATCGGCCTGTCGGACAGCCGCAAGAATAAAGAATTTGTCGGCGGCGCGGTCGATCATTCCGAATGGCTCGACTCCCCCGCCATGGCCGCGATGCTGTCGGCCAACACCTTCGATCTATCCGAACTTAAGACCGGCAAGGCAACCGTCTATCTGGTGTTGCCGCCGAAATATATTGTCGATCACGCGCGTTTTTTGCGCTTGTTCGTCCGCGCCGCGCTCGATGTGATGGCGCAGGATTTAGAGGGCAACAAGTGCCTTTTCCTGCTCGATGAGTTTTTCGCGCTCGGTCGCATTGACCAAATCTCAAAAGCGGCGGGCCTGATGCCGGGCTATGGCGTTCAGCTCTGGCCAATTCTGCAAGACCTCGGCCAGCTCGTCACGCTCTACGGTAAAGACGGCGCTCATTCGTTTTTCGGCAACGCCGACGCTCATATTTTTTTCGGCAATACTGACATGCCGACGCTCAATTATATTTCTGACGCAATCGGCACCATTTCAGCCGATGAAATAAATTCCGCATTCGTTACCCCGAGCGCGGCGTACCTTGATGCGATGGCGGCAGGTCTAGGTTCCCCGCCGACGCCGTTCCAAGTTGATCCACGCGGGCGCTACGGACGCCACAGCGGATTGGTGGCGGCGGCGAACATTTACAATCGAATGTCCTATGCGGATCGGAAAAACCAATTTGACCAAGCCGCGCGGCAACATCAGGTAGACGTGGCAAACGCCCGCGCGGCACATGACCATAAAATGAAAAATGTAGGACGTGCGCGGCTCTCGCCTCTCGAACTGCGGGAGCTGGTCGCAAAAAAAGATGGCGACGTTGTTGCTAAGTCGATGATTGTTTTTCTCAAAGGCTCGGACATTCTCAATCTTCGCCTATCGCCTTATTTCCAGCCCCTCGCCGGAATCGAAAACCCTGCCGCCCGTAATGCGCCGTCGCCCGCTACCCGTCAAAAAATTGCCAACGATGACCCGCGCGTGATTTTGCCCGCGGTCTTTATCCTCACCTGTTTTCTGATCGGCGTTGGCGTTTCCGACTTAGACGGCCCGCTCTCATGGGGAGGGTTTTTCAAAATGCTAACAGGCTGTTTCATTCTGAGCAGTTTAACGGTTGCTTGGCTCGCGAATGCCTAAAAATAAACGCGCAGAACATAGGCCAAGGGATCGGCGGCGCGGACATATTCAGGATCAAGACGCCGCACAAGATCGGGGCAATTTTCCAATCCGAACGCCGCCGCCCTAAATTCCTCTGCCATGGATAATTCGAACCAATACATGGGCCGAGGCTACCAGTCCTCGGCCTTGCCGCGCAAAATTAATCAGCAAGTTCCTGCTGCGCTTCGAAAATTTCAGGATCAGCTCGCGGACGTAATAGGCGCTATTCTCATATCCACGGCGACAAGCTGCGCTTGCGAAGGGTGACCGGCAAGCGGCGGATTGTGCCGCTCATAAGCCGCCCATGCGTCGTCCAGCTCGGGCCGGAACGTCCCCCATATCAGCGGGCCGTCCGGTCGCTCGATCACGGCGAAGCCCTGAAAGCGCCTAGAAGGGGATTTCATCTTCCAATTCCTCGACGGACGGGCGCTTTGTCCCGCCCCTCGTTCGCTCTGGTTCTTCATCTTCGCCGTCGTCGCTGTGCGGGCCGTCGTCGGTCGCCGTGACCGCGAAAATCACCAGCT
>CAZOOO010000126.1:0-9018 GCA_964581435.1 uncultured Hyphomicrobiales bacterium
CGATCGGGCCGCTCTCGGCAGCCCGCGCGGCCCGGAGGTATGTCTCTTGAGCAAGATCCTCGGCCGTCTGAGGGTCGCGCACGATCCGCATCACGCTCCACATCAGGGATCGCCGATGCAGCAGGAAGGCGGCACTCAGGGACCCGGTCATCCCTGCTCTCTTCCCAAATCATCGCGATACGGAAGCGAGTTCACCTCCATCCCTACGCAACCAGCTTTTTTCTGACCGTGGGAACGATGCTGACGCCGCGACGATCTCAGCTTCGCGATACGAAGGAACATTGCAAAAGCGTGCTCACGATACATTCGCCACCTCGATCGAGATGAGCCGGCGCACCTTCGCATAACCAATCACGGGCTGTTGCATTTCATTTGGCCGAGTCGTCTCCGCTCCGCGCAGTCTCAGGAAGACTTTCTCGGTGAGGTCGGTCGCGTTGTTCGGACTCATCCCCCACCGGCGAAGCGCGTTCGCGATTTCCTTCGAGTGCCGCACTAATAACGTGCGAAGGTCCCAGGACATTAGTGATCGCCGCTCCCCCGGCATTCATCCTGATGTGCAACTGCCCTGTTCACATTGGCCTCCGGCCATGCGGACAACAGACGGCGGACGCGCGGTCTCATCCCTGTCGACGGACTTAACGGCGGAATACTTCATGTGCAAACTCAATTGTTTAGAATGAATTTAAGAAGAGGCGGAAGGAAAAATCAGGTTGCGCCACTTCCCGACTGCATCATTTTGAGAACGCACTCAATTCCTATGCTGTTGGACTCCTGGCACGATAGAGCGCATTCTGAAGTGTAGCCAACCGGCAGTACCGCGCGATTAGTGCGCCTGCCAGTTCGTCGGCGGTGAGCGCACCGGCTCCCGTGGCGATCATCAGTTCGCCATCAGGCTGTTTGTCTGGCCGAGATGACGCATCTCTTTGGTCGTCTCGACCCCGCTCACGCTGGCACCAAAGCAGTGCTGCACGAAATCCGGCGCACGATCGATGACATCCCCGATCACCGGCTATCGTCGCCGTCGGAGACGGCAATCGGTGAAGCTGGAATGCTGGCGGGTCTCGTGTCCCGCCTTCTCGGCGTCACGCCCAACGGACACTCGCCGTTGCTAAATGACGCAAGTCTCTACTTACAGGCGGTCGAACGCGGCTGGACGCTCGTGACACGGAATGTCCGGGACTTCGACTGCTTCGATCAACTTCTTCCAGCAAACAGAGTTCTTTTCTATCAGCAGCACTCCTGAAGACTGAAACAGCGCAAAGCCACAAAGCCGCGCAACGCCGTAGGGATTCGTCAATGCCTCGTAATCCTCAATCAAGTACAGGTCTTGCCGCAGCGGACTGTCCCGCACCGCTGCGGGCTGCCGTCTATCTGCGTGTCTCGACCGGGCGGCAAGCCGAAGGCGAGGTCTCGATTCCTTCTCAACGTGATCTGACCACCCGGCATTGCCTGTCGAACGGCTGGTCCGTCGTTGACGAGTCCGCAAGCTTCGCCGCCACGGCGTCGAGGTCGTTTCGATGACGCAGCCGACCGGCACCGATCCGTCGCAGGAGATGATGCGCCAGATCATCGGCATCTTCGATGAGGATACCTCGAAGGAAAACGGCAAGAACGTCACCAGGGCAATGAAGGAGAACGCCAAACAGGGGTTCGCCCAGTCGTTGAAGGTTCGGATCGGCGCCTCGCGTCGAATTGCCGGGTAGAATCCGATCCGCCGCCGCCAACACCTCGCGCCAGGCGCCCATGCTGATCCCGCTCGCCATTGGCGCCACCGACCTGATTCGGTGACGCCGCCCCAGTCATCGGCGCGGAATCCTTCAGTAATATTCTCGATGTGGCAATGCGCGGGGCAAATTTGCAGGCCGCTTGACACATCGCGTCAAGCTCCTCGGCAAAGTGGCCTTGCCGTCGAGTGCGATAAGCGCCCGATCGCGCTTGCTCAGGCCCAGCCTCGACGCGGCGCGGGGCGGATCGAGCGGCCTGCTGGGCGGCGGGCGACCTTGACAGCGGCTGCGTCGCCCGATCGGCCGATTGCCCGTTATAGTGCGTCCTTCCATTCCCGCGAGAAGACTGCACCATCAAAGTCCAGGATTAAACATCTAGACACACCCCTGCCAATGAGCACGGATTAGTGGCATACCGGTATCCGGCTTTTTTGCTCAACACACCCGTGCGTCAGGAGTGCAACATTCATGGCTGTGGCCGATATCATGCTGGCGGCGAGGCTCAACGATCAGGCCGAGCTCTTCAGGGAAGAGGGACGTTATGACGAGGCCGAGCCGCTCTACAAGCAGGCGCTGGCGATCTTCGTGAAGGCGCGCGGGCCCGATCATCCCTCCGTGGCGCTGGCGCTGAACGATCTTGCCGAACTGTACAGCGTCCAGAGCCGCTACACCGAGGCCGAGCCGCTCTGCAAGCGGGCGCTGGTAATCTGGAAAAAGGCCGTGGGGCCCCATCACCCCGATATCGTGCAATCGCTGAACAGCCTGGCCAACCTGTACAGCGTCCAGGGTCGCTACACCGAGGCCGAGCCGCTCTACAAGCGCGCAGTTGCGATATTCGAGAAGTCGCTCGGCCCTAGCCACCCATCGGTCGCGTCGGCGCTGGACAATCTGGCCTCGATCTACCAGGCGGAGGCGCGTTACGCCGAGGCCGAGCCGCTCTACAAGAACGCACTGGCGATCCGGGAGAAAGCGCTCGGTCCCGATCACTCCGATGTCGCGCGATCGCGAAACAATCTGGCCGACCTGTATAGCGCCCGAAAGGACAGCGCCGGCTCTTCTTAAGAGCCTTTCCGCTTCCGACGGAAAACTCCATCCTTTTGATTCGGCGCGTTTTCTTCACGCGAGCAGGTCATCCATCCCCGGCTCAAGCCCGAGCACATGCTTCGGCTCGGAAACGCCATAGATGCGAAGATGAGCGCAGGCTGAGGTGACAACGACCATGCCCGCGCCGGGAGCGCCCCAAGGTCGGGCGGCCCGGATGCGGATGCGGCGCGCGCCTATTGCGACGTTTCCCCCACCGCGCCGGATGAGAGCTGGGACGCCAGGACTGAGTCGTCGGACGGCGGGTTCCGTTTCTTACGCAATTCCCACAGGACGATCAAAACCGGCAGGAAAAAAGCCAGCAGAAGTCCGAAGACCACGATTCCCAGAAGAATCGCCTTCAGCGCCGACCAGACGGCCAGCAGCAGATGCATCAGCGTCGTCAGGACGAGGACCACCTCGCCGTACACCATGGAGAAGTATCCGAGGGCGTACATCACCATGGCCGCCAGGATCGACAGGACCAGCGCCGGCACCAGCAGCGCCAGCAGCCGGAGGTTTAATATGGAAAGCATCTGCTTCTTGACGTCCGCCTGCATCGCTGCTTTCGCCTCCGGCTAATCCATAGTCCGAACCGTATCGCTGAGAGGCCCGCTATGCAAGAATCAGGACGGCTTGAGGTTCATGCCGGGGAACTCAGCGAATCCACGGGAAATCCTCGCGTGCGTTCTCTAATCGCACCAAATGGTAAACATTCTCGCTACCGGACCGAAACAGCGCGGCGTTTCTTGGAAACATCCGTGCCCGATCTGGTTTGCGGGGCTTTCGCGATCAAGTCGGTGACTTTGGTCGCGACCTCATCGAGCGTCGCAATGAGTCGATTGATCTGAGAAAGGTCTGAGATCCTTTCGGGGCCGTAACGGGTGATCAGATATTCTCTGTTTGAGGATATATCGAGCAGATGGAGTTCCGTCCGCTTTTTCAGCTGGAGTCCTGCGGCAGTTGCGGCTTCGATGCGAGGACTGAGGTTGTGGTGAAATCCGCGGACACCGCGCGCCTCATGGTTTTTGCTCAGCAACAACGCATTCAGATAGAGTTCGATCGCATGTATAGCGTTTAGCCGGCACGGCGCCCATGAAAGCGGACGACGTCGCCGGCCACAGTTCTGCAGTAACTTGGCGGCTGCTCTATACTCATCTGCTAGTTGTCTTACTTCGCGCGGTTGTGCAGATTGCCCAGGATAATCCGATTTGCGTCCGACGTCTGTCAAAACTGTCGTTTCTGGCAGCGGCTGCATACGAAGTGAACACCATGGACTGTCCGGCGGCACGCAAACCCTCTCATGCTGAAAAGTCCATTCCGTTATGATTTTAGGTAAGATTTTCGCATTCGACCGCTCTGATTGCATCCGGGTGGAAGCCGGTCGGTCAGCTTGCGAAGGTATCCGCCCTCGTTCGTCAGCCGTTTCGACGATATTTTAGCCGCCAACCGATTCGACGAGGCCAAGGCACATGAAGGCCAGGACATCATGACCATCCGCCTGCACCGCGGCGACCTGCCGGACCAGGATCTCGCGCGCTATACCGGTTCGGCGGCGATCGATACCGAGACCATGGGCCTCAATCCGCACCGCGACCGGCTGTGCGTGGTGCAGATGTCGCCGGGTGACGGCTCGGCCGACGTGATCCAGATCGCGCGCGGGCAGCGCGACGCGCCGAACCTGAAGAAGCTGCTCGGCGATCCGTCCATCGTCAAGATCTTCCACTTCGCGCGATTCGACCTCGCCGCGCTCTGCAACGCATTCGGCGTGATGCCCCGGCCGGTCTACTGCACCAAAATCGCCTCGCGGCTGACCCGCACCTACACCGACCGGCACGGCCTGAAGGACCTGGCGCGCGAACTGCTCAGTGTCGATCTGTCGAAGCAGCAGCAATCGAGCGACTGGGGGTCGCAGGTGCTGAGCGACGCGCAGCTCGCCTACGCCGCATCCGACGTGCTGCACCTGCACGCTTTGCGCGACAAGCTCGACGCCATGCTGGCGCGCGAGGATCGCACCGCGCTGGCGCAGGCCTGCTTCGGGTTCCTGCCGGCGCGAGCGATGCTCGATCTGTCCGGCTGGGAAGCCGAGGACATTTTCGCGCATTCTTGAACCGAGGAGCACGCCCCGCGGGCGCGCCGCCATGCGTCTCCGCCCCGTTTCGGTCAAACTCTTCGTCCTCCGTGCCGCCGACGCAACGCGAAAACCATTTCACGGGCCGGGACTGCGAAACCGGGCGGTTTGGGATAGGATAACCAGAACAAGCGCCTGGAGCAGCGGTGTACCCGGTTCACAATCCCGCCTACCAAGCCGGCATGCAGACCGGGATGAAAGCCAAGTTCGCCCGCGCCGCCCGCCACAGCCGCATGGTGCGGATATTGCGGATCGCGGTGCCGGCGGCGGTCGGGCTGGCGATGGCCGGGCTGATCGGGGTTGCGGCTTTCAATCCCTTTCGCACGCTGGCGAACCTGCCGCTCGACATGGATAATCTCGTCGTCTCCGGCACCAAGATTACGATGGAATCGCCCCGCCTTGCCGGTTTCACCCCGGACAAGCGGCCCTACGAAATGCATGCCACGACGGCGACGCAGGACATCACCGATCCCGATCGCGTCGAACTGCATGCCTTGCGGGCCAAGGTGCTGATGGAGGACAACACGACGGTGACCCTGAGTTCCCGCACCGGGATGTTCAACACGAAAACGCAGGTCCTCGACCTGCATAAGGATATCCTCATGCAGTCTTCGACCGGATATGAGGCGCGGCTGACCCATGCGATGGTCGATATGGGCCGGGGCACCGTCACCTCGGACCAACCCGTCGATGTCAAATTGCTGAACGGAACACTGACCGCCGACACCATGCAGGTCACCGAAAAAGGCGACGTGGTGCGATTCGAGAACAATGTCGTCATGCATCTGGTGATGGACCGTCCTCCCGTAACCGCCGTCACGGGTGGCGACAGGAAATGAAGTCGACCGTGCCGAGTTTTCGCCACGTTCCGCCTGCCCTCCGCATGGTTCTCCTGCTGCGTAGCGGATTGATCGCCGCTGCCCTGATGGCGGCCGGTGAAGCGGCCGCACAAAACGCGGTGCAGGGTGTCCCCAACGCGATGCAGGGCTTTTCGCAGAATCGGGATCAGCCGATCCAGATCGAGGCCGCCGCGCTGGAGATGCGCGACAAGAAAAAGGAGGCGACCTTCTCCGGCAACGTCAAGGTGGTGCAGGGCGACACCACGATGACGTCAAAGACTCTCGTCGTCTATTATCAGGGCGGCGATACGGCCAAAGGCGATGCGCCGTCGAAGACAAAAACGGCCGCGGCGTCGCCGGCGCCGTCGGGCGCGTCCTCGATCAAGCGGCTGGAGGCCAGGGGCAACGTGGTCGTGACCCAGAAGGACCAGGTCGTCACAGGCGATACCGCCGTGTTCGATACCAAGACCAATCTGATCACGATGCAGGGCAAAGTCGTGTTGAGCCAATGCAAGAACGTGTTGCGGGGAGACCGCCTTCTGGTCGATATGACCACCGGAGTATCGCGCGTCGAGTCAAACAGCGGCAGGGTCCAGGGTCTCTTCATCCAGGGCGACCAGAGCTGCGCTTCCCCAGGACCGGCCATACCTCCCCTTGCCCCAAAAAAACCTAAGTAACATCATGGTGTTCGGCCGGCGAGCCCGATCTCGGACGATTATCGATCGCGCGCGTTTTCTTCACGCGCAGTGGTATCCAGGTCGCTCGAAACCGCTATAGCGGCTTGTATTCAAAAGCGGTGCTTCGACCCTGACATTCGCAGGAAGGTTCGTTGAAACGGGATGTGAATGTTAGAATCCGACGGTAAGGCGCGGCCGGTCACCCCTCTATCTTTTCGAAAGGTCTTGTCGGCACTATTTTCAGCGCCTCGCTGGGCGAGGACGAGCCGCTCCGTCATGGTGACACGGCGAATCAGACGCGCCGGGGTCATGCAGGCGGGCAACCGGGAGAGGCCGGGCAAACACCCATGGTGGATATCTTCAATGTACTCCGCAAACGACCGCAAAAACGCGGGGCGCAAGCGTTTGCGCGAAGCCGGACGGATATCACGGCGCTCGGCGAGACCATCGGCGACATGCTGACCGATCCGGTGCGCGACGCGCCGCCGATCGCTCGCGAGGCCCGCCGCGACGCGCCGCCGCCCCCGCCGCCCGTTCCGCCATCCCGGGTTCCGGCGCGAAGGGCGCCGGAGACTTCACGGCCACGCGCCGCCTCTAGCGGAACCGCTGCGCCGCGGACGGCCGCGCGTCCCGGTTATCTCGCCGTCCACGGGGTGGAAAAAAGTTTCGGCTCCCGCCAGGTCGTGCGCGGCGTCAGCATCTATGTCCGCCGGGGCGAGGCGGTCGGGCTTTTGGGTCCGAACGGCGCCGGCAAGACCACCGTGTTCTACATGATCACCGGCCTGATCCCCGCGGACCGCGGCGCGATCGAACTCGACGGCCACGACGTGACCAGGCTGCCGATGTACCAGCGGGCGCGGCTCGGCATCGGCTACCTGCCGCAGGAAGCCTCGATCTTCCGCGGCCTCAGCGTCGAGCAGAACATCCGCGCCGTGCTTGAGGTCGTCGAGCCGAGCAAGAAGAAGCGCGAAGCCGAGCTCGACGCGCTGCTCGAGGAATTCAACATCACGCGCCTGCGCAAATCGCCATCGATCGCGCTGTCCGGCGGCGAGCGGCGGCGCGTGGAAATCGCGCGCGCGCTGGCGACGCGCCCGAACTACATGCTGCTGGACGAACCATTCGCCGGCATCGACCCGATCGCGGTCGGTGATATTCAGGATCTCGTGCGCCATCTGACCAATCGCGGCATCGGCGTGCTCATCACCGACCACAACGTCCGCGAAACGCTCGGCCTGACCGACCGCGCCTACATCGTCTATGCGGGCGAAATCCTGACCGAGGGCAGCCCTGAGGCGATCGTCAACGACCCCGACGTGCGGCGTCTGTATCTGGGCGAGGAATTCCGGCTGTAGCGCCGCGACCGGTCAGAACCGTGTACATCGTCGCCCGAAAGATGTAAGCAAGAATCGGACCAATCTTGGATACCGCTTCCGGCATGGCGCTGACTCAGAAACTCGAATTTCGACAGTCCCAGTCGCTGGTGATGACGCCGCAGCTCATGCAGGCGATCAAGCTGCTGCAACTGTCCAACCTGGACCTTTCGGCGTATGTCGAGGAGGAACTGGAGCGGAATCCGTTGCTGGAGCGCGGCGGCGACGACCCCGATCCGCCGGTCGCCGAAGCGTCGGCCGCACGAGACGCTGAATATCCGGAAGGCGACCAGACGGTGTTCGAAAGCTATGGCGGGGGCGAGCACACCGGCGGTCAGAATCCGGAACCCGCGCCCGACGAATGGATGAACCGCGATCTCGGCAGCCGCGCGGAGATCGAGCAGACCTTCGACAGCGGCCTGGAAAACGTCTTTCCGGAAGAACCGGCCGAGACCGCGGCGCGGACCGCGCAGGATGCCGCGCCGCGCGCGTTCACGGAATGGGGAGGTGGCGCTTCAAGCGACGACAGCTACAACCTCGAAGCCTTCGTCGCGGCGGAGATAACGCTCGGCGAACATCTCGCCGAACAGCTTGCGGTGGCCCTCACCGCGCCGGCGCAGCGCATGATCGGCCGGTATCTGATCGATCTCGTCGACGACGCCGGTTACCTGCCGCCCGACCTCGGCGAAGTCGGCGACAAGCTCGGCGCCGGCGAAAGCGACGTGGCGGCTGTTGTCGCGGTGTTGCAGACTTTCGACCCGCCCGGCATCTGCGCCCGCGGCTTGAGCGAATGCCTGGCGATCCAGTTGCGCGAGCGGAACCGCTACGACCCGGCGATGCAGGCGCTGGTCGAGCATCTCGATCTGCTGGCGAAGCACGACTTCGCTGCCTTGCGCAGGATCTGCGGCGTCGACGACGAAGACCTCTCCGACATGATTGGCGAAATCCGTCGTCTCGATCCCAAGCCTGGCTTGAGGTTCGGCGCCACGCGCACGCAGACGGTGGTGCCGGACGTGTATGTACGGCCCGGCCCGGACGGCGGCTGGCTCGTGGAACTCAACAGCGACACGCTGCCGCGCGTCTTGGTCAACCACACGTACTATGCCGAATTGTCGAAGACGATCCGCAAGGACGGCGACAAAACCTATTTCACGGACTGCCTGCAAAACGCGACCTGGCTGGTCCGCGCGCTCGACC
>CAZOOO010000127.1:0-9004 GCA_964581435.1 uncultured Hyphomicrobiales bacterium
CCCCGCCATGCGCGGGCCCGTGCGCCAGCGCATCGACCAGCGATTTGACGCCGTACTGCGTCCCCACTGAACACACCACCGCCGCCACGACGCATAAAAGGATCGCAACGTGCGACGCTGACCGCCTCCGGCAATAACGCATCACGAATGCAAAGGGCCGACTGGCATATTCCGAGAAATCGTCCATGCATTCCTACCGAGCTGCTTTGAAAGTTCACCGGACCAGGACGTCTTTCCCGGATCCCCGTTCGACAGTGCCGCACAAGACCCTCAGAAAAGCCGTCAATGCGCAGAAACTTCGTTGCAAAGCCTGCATAGGCTGTCTGCAAGGCAGTGATGGCATCACCAAGACGACAATGTGGAAGAAGTTGCACCGAAGAAAGGAACCTCTCAAATCCGAGAACGTTTCTTCGTCCCGATAGACCTGATGCCGCCACTCGCTGACCGGACGCGCCATGAAACAAATCACAGGAGATTGCTAGATGCGCATCGCGCAGGTTGCCCCGTTGACGGAAGCCGTTCCCCCGAAATTATATGGCGGCACCGAACGTGTGGTGCACTGGTTGACGGAGGAACTGGTCGCATTGGGCCACGACGTGACTCTTTTCGCCAGCGGCGATTCTCTCACTTCGGCTCGACTCGACGCGACCTGGCCGCGAGCCTTGCGGCTCGACGGCGCCGTGCGCGACGCGAACGCCCTGCACATGGTCATGCTGGAACGGGTCCGCCGGAAGTGCGACGATGGAGAATTCGACTTTCTCCACTTTCACCTCGACTACTACCCCTTCTCGCTGTTTTCGAGACAGCCGACACCCTTTCTCACCACGCTGCACGGCCGCCTCGACCTCCCCGAGCTCCAGCCGGCATTCAACGCATTTTCATCAATTCCCTTGATCTCGATCTCGAACGCACAACGCCGCCCGGCGCCGCAGGCCCGCTGGCTCCGCACTATCTATCACGGTCTTCCGGAGAAGCTGTTGACACCCCGGCCCGTCAAGCCGAGCTATCTTGCCGTGCTCGGCCGCATCGCTCCGGAAAAAGGCGTCGACCGTGCAATCAGGATCGCGCTTCGCTGCGGCATCCCGCTCAAGATCGCCGCGAAAGTCGATCGCGCGGATCAGGATTATTACGATGAATGCATCCGGCCGATGATGAATCATTCGTTGGTCGAGTATATCGGCGAGATCAGCGACCACGAGAAGCCGGACTTCCTCAGCGGCGCCATCGGGCTGCTGGTGCCGATCGCCTGGCCTGAACCTTTCGGCCTGGTCATGATCGAGGCGATAGCATGCGGCACGCCCGTCATCGCCTACAATCGCGGTTCCGTCGCGGAAATCATTACGGACGGACGAACGGGCTTTATCGTCGAGGACGAGGTCAGCGCGGTGACCGCGGTCGACCGCCTGGAAACGCTCGATCGCGCAGCCATCCGGACGGAGTTCGAGGCGCGCTTCACGGCCAGGCGCATGGCGCTGGAATATCTCGACTCCTATCGCGACCTCATTGAGGCTACGGCGCCGAGGATCAAGCTGGTCAGCAACGCCAGCTAACTCCGCAAATCCGGACCTGGTGATCAGCCACGCGTTCTCGCGGGAAACCAAGCCTGCGGTGTGGCCGCGGTGATGCTTCCAGAGGGAGCGGTGATGATGGGACGCCTCGGCTGCCGGCACCCCACCAGACGTCGCCGACTTTTCATTTCGCGGCCCGAGCGGCTCCGGCGGCAGGCAGGTGAGCACGAACGCTATGAGCGTCGGTCGCGCTCATTTCCGCGAGAGAACCGAAGAAAGCCTTTTTGAGATCATGCACGCCGGTTGAAATTCTCGACCAGTAGCAGGCCGACAAAATATCGTCCCCGCAATGAGGAGCCGTTTTGGGGCGCGGGCGCGGAAGCACCGCAACGCGCTCCTTGGGCGTTTTGCGATCTGCCGGCGTCAGCCTGATATTGCCGGGCTCCGCTTTGCCGCTGGAGTCTTTCACCGTTTCACCGAACCGGCGAAAGACTCCGGCTTGTTGATTCGAGGCGTTTTCTTCACGCGAAGCGGTATCCGCGTCGCTCGAAAACGCTATAGCCTCAAGCGTGGCTGGGGCCTGCTCGACCTGCTGCCGCTTCCGGAAAAACGCCGCCGCGATGATGCTGCGCCGCTGATCCTTGAGAAAAGCGGCATACTGCTCATCGATGTGCCTCTGCTCTTGCGCCGTCGGGTTCGGCCCCGCGATGTCGAAATGCCGGTTCTGCATGAAGTCGTAATAGGTATAGCCCCCACCGGGCTTGCGCCGCCCGGCGAATCGGGCTTCGCATGCCGCAAGCCGGCTGCCCTTGTCCCCGGACGAGACCGCGTTCTTTTCGGCGTCCGCGGCGCATTCCTCGAAGTCAACCGGCGCGCGCAACCACCATCCTGCATGTGCATGGACGGAGACCAGCGCCATGCCGCAGACAATTGCAAAACCGGCCAGAAGCCTTCTCGCGCCAGCCACCGCCAACAACCCCTTGCATCGCTCTCCGATTGGACGATTCTCGGGAAAAATCGCTGCCTTGTCACCCCCGGATCGAGGCTTGTCCCGCTTTGATTTCCGTGGGTCCTTGGGGAAGCGGCAGTTCGAACCCCATTATATTCAGGATCGGCGGCGATTCTCTTTCAAACCTGGCGAAAAAGAGCACTCTCGTCACGGTGCCGACGACACGCAGGCGGTGTCCGACCGACGCCGCCTCAGACCAGCGCCAGCTTGCGGTCGATGACGAGCAGAACGCGGTCGAGCTCGTGACCGCGCCGCAGAATGAGGCCGCCCGCCGAGATCACGCTATAGGCACCCTGCTTGCGCGCCAGCCGCGGATTTTTCTCGACACGATAAATCGGAACTTCGGAGGCGCGGCGGAAGATCGAGAACACCGCGCGATCCCTGAAAAAGTCGATGGCATAATCGCGCCAATCGCCGTCGGCGACCATTCGTCCATAAAGATTGAGGATACGATTGAGTTCGAGACGGTCGAACGTCACCCTGCTTGGAACGGGAACCACGGCGGGGCCACGTTCCGTCGCGCGGCTCTCGCCTGGATCAAGGTCATCCGGCTGCGAACTCATCGACGCCCTCCTGTCAAGGTTGACGACATCATCGCCCCGGCTGCGACTTGCCGCAAGAGGTCTCGGCTCCTGTCGCGGAAAGCCACTCATTCCCCTGCGCCCGGCACATCGGAAATAACGGCCTCTTAACGAGAACGTTAGCCAAAACCATAATGCAGCCTAAATTCCGTCAAGCAACCGCCCCGCTGAGCTGCGAAAGAACGTTTTCTGCGATGGCCCGATCCTCTTCGGAACCGGTTCCTCAGCCCCCAGCCCCCCGGGACCATCAGGATCGGGCCTGTTCGCGGAGACTTGGATTTCGACCGTTTCGGACTGGCCAAAGCCGGTCTTTTTTCTTTTCAGAGCATCCTTTTCGTTCAGGGCATTCCTGGCTGGAGACGCGCTGCATTCGTCACGCGGGATCCGGGCGCGGCAAAATTCGAATCAATGCAACTGAATCAGTGCAACAGGGTGTAGGTCGCGCCCAGCATGTGGCCGGGTCTTTCGCGATTGCCCTCCTGAACATAGACCACGGCAGCATCGACGCCATGATGGGCGATATTTTCCATCGGCACCGCCCAGGTACCCGCCTTGCCTGTCCAGTCGCCTACCTTGAGCCAGCTCCGAACGACGTTGTGGTAGGTCACTTCGCGGCCGCCATTTTCTCCGCGCTTGATCGCAATCGGGACCGCCGTCGAAATCGCGCATATCCAGATTTCGCCGTGATCGGGGAGAGGCTTGCCGTTGGCGGACGCGACCGACACATTGAGCTGCCCGCCGGACACCGACATCGAAACCGGCACCGACATCACGCCCTGGTTTTTCCGCGTATCGTGGACCGCCCTTTCGATGGCCGCGCGATCGCTGCCGATCGCATGGGCCGATCCATTGACGATCACCTGCGGCGTGTAGACATCGCGGTCGCCGCGCATCTGCGAATAGGCCTTCTGGCGCGCGGTGAAGCGATTGTCCGCCAGCGTATCCTTCCAGCCGAGATAATCCCAGTAATCGATCGGCATACTCAGTGCGACGATCGAAGGATCCTTGGAAAGATCGCCGAGAATCTCGTCGGCGGCCGGGCATGAGGAGCAGCCCTGCGACGTGAACAGCTCGACCACGGCGCGCGGCTCCGCCAAAGCGGGACGACCGACCGCAACGAGCGCGCAAACACCGAGCGCGCCGGACAGTCGTGACAAATTACCACGAGACATCATCAAAGCACCGAAACCGCGGCACGGAATGTACCGTCGGCATGAAGAAGAAGTACGCTTTCGAATGCGAGAAGCCGGCATTTTGATAGGCCGCCCCTCGCTTGTCCGCCACTCAATTCGCGGTGAAGGCACCATGCATGAATGCGCCGATCTGACATTTGCCCCCCGGCGATCGCGATTTCCGGATGCGAAAGTCAAACACAGATCTCCATGACGGCTCGCACTGCCATGGGTCCTCTAGATGTCGACACTCGCTTGAACGCGATTGCAAATGTCGGAATCGGATCAACAGGTCAAGCTACGAGTTTGCGCAGCACATACTGCAGGATCCCCCCGTTGCGGTAGTAGTCGAGTTCGTCGAGCGTATCGATGCGGCAGAGCAGCAGGACGCGGCGCAGCGAGCCGTCGCGGGAAACGATGTCCGCCGACAACTTCTGGCGCGGTTTCAGATCGCCCTGCAAGCCGCGTATCGTCACCGTCTCGTCGCCTTTGAGCCCGATGGATTGCCAGGACGCGCCGTCCTCGAAAGTCAGCGGCAGGACGCCCATGCCGACGAGGTTGGAGCGGTGAATGCGCTCGAAGCTCTCGCAGATCACCGCGCGCACGCCGAGCAGCCGCGTCCCCTTGGCCGCCCAGTCGCGCGACGAGCCGTTGCCGTACTCGGCGCCGGCGAACACAACGAGCGGCACACCCTCCTGCCGGTACTTCATCGCGGCGTCATAGATCGGCATCTGCTCGCCGTCCGGCCAGTGCCTGGTCGATCCGCCCTCCGGGACCGTGCCGTCGGCGCCCCTGAGCATGAGGTTCTTGATGCGGATATTGGCGAAGGTGCCGCGCATCATCACCTCATGATTGCCACGGCGCGTGCCGTACTGATTGAAATCCGCCGGACGCACCTGATGCTCGCTGAGATATTTTCCTGCCGGCGACGTCAGCTTGATCGCACCGGCCGGCGAGATGTGGTCGGTGGTGATCTTGTCGCCGAACATGGCCAGGATGCGCGCGTCGACAATATCCGCGATCGGCTCCGGCTCCTTCTTCATGCCTTCGAAGTAAGGCGGGTTCTGCACGTAAGTCGAATTCATGTTCCAGCGATAGGTCTCGCTCGCAGCGGTCTGGATCTTGCCCCAGTTGTCATCGCCCTTGAACACGGCGGCGTATTTTTTCTTGAAGATTGTCGAAGTCACGTGCTTCTTGATGAGAGCGTTGATCTCCTTCGAGGTCGGCCAGATATCCTTCAGGTACACCGGCTTGCCGTCGTTATCCGTGCCCAGCGGCTCGCGGCTCAGATTCTTTGTCACCGAGCCCGCCAGCGCATAGGCGACGACCAAGGGCGGGGAGGCGAGATAATTCGCCTGTACGTCCGGCGAAACCCGGCCCTCGAAGTTGCGGTTGCCCGAGAGGACCGCGGCGGCGACGATACCGTTGTCGTTGACCGACTTTGAAATCTCCGGCGCCAGCGGCCCGGAGTTGCCGATGCATGTGGTGCAGCCGAATCCGACCAGATTGAAGCCCACCTTGTCGAGATCGAGCTGGAGCCCGGACGCTGCAAGATATTCGGCGACCACCTGGCTGCCCGGCGCCAGCGACGTTTTCACCCAGGGCTTCGCCGTCAGTCCTCTCGCGGCCGCCTTGCGCGCCAGCAGCCCGGCGGCCATCAGCACGCTCGGATTGGATGTGTTGGTGCATGAGGTAATCGCCGCGATCACCACGTCGCCATGCCCGAGATCAAAGTTGCGGCCTTCGACCGGGAAGCGCGCCCCGGCGTCGGTCTTCCTGTATTCGTCCGCGAGCGCGCCGGCGAAGCCGTCCGCGACGGCCGAAAGCGGCTGCCTGCCTTCCGGCCGCTTCGGTCCCGCCAGCGACGGCACCACCGTTCCGAGATCGAGCGCCAGCTTTTCGGTGAATAGCGGATCGACCGAGGCCGCGCTGCGAAACAGGCCCTGCGCCTTGGCGTACTTCATCACCAGCGCGACGCGGGCCGGCGAACGGCCCGACGTCTTGAGATAGTCGATGGTCGCCGCATCGACCGGGAAGAAGCCGCAGGTCGCGCCGTATTCCGGCGCCATGTTGGCGATGGTCGCCTTGTCCGCGACCGACAGATGATCGAGGCCAGGTCCATAGAATTCGACGAACTTGCCGACGACGCCCTGCTTGCGCAGCATCTGGGTGACGGTGAGCACGAGATCGGTGGCGGTCACCCCTTCCTTGAGCGCCCCCTTCAACTTGAAGCCGACCACGTCGGGCAGCAGCATCGATAGCGGCTGGCCAAGCATGGCGGCTTCCGCCTCGATGCCGCCGACGCCCCAGCCCAGCACGGCAAGACCGTTGACCATGGTGGTGTGGGAATCGGTGCCGAGCAGCGTATCCGGATAGGCAACCTCGGTGCTGGCGGTCTTTCGGCCGATCGTCAGCTTTTCCTTCCTCGTCCACACCGTCTGCGCCAGATATTCCAGATTGACCTGATGGCAGATGCCGGTGCCGGGCGGCACCACGGAGAAATTCGAGAACGCCTTCTGGCCCCATTTCAGGAACTCGTAGCGTTCCCGGTTCTGCCTGTATTCCTCGACCACGTTCCTGGCGAACGCCTTGTTGTCACCGAAGAAGTTCACGATCACGCTGTGGTCGATGACAAGATCGACCGGCACCAGCGGATTGATCTTCTCAGGCTTGCCGCCGAGATTCTGCATCGCATTGCGCATCGCCGCGAGATCGACCACCGCGGGCACGCCGGTGAAATCCTGCATCAGCACGCGCGCCGGACGGAAAGCAATTTCGTGCTCGAGCCTGCGCTTCCTCAGCCATTTGGCGAAGGCGGCGATGTCCTCCTTCGTCACCGAGCGGCCGTCCTCGTTGCGCAGCAGATTTTCCAGCAGCACCTTCATGGAGTAAGGCAGCCTGGAGATACCCTTGAGGCCGTTTTTCTCAGCGGCCGGCAGGCTGTAATAAGCGTAGGTCTTGCCGCCGACCTTGAGGGTTTTCAGACATTTGAAGCTGTCGAGCGAAGCCATGTGAGGAATCCCGATCCTAGAGGCTGGAGTGCCGGTCGGCGAACCGTAGAGGTATTAAAGCACCACTGACACCGGTTTCCGGGGTTTTGCGCGTTTTATGCTGCATCAAGTTCCAGTTTTTATAGAATCTTTCCAGGTCGACCGCCACGTCCACAATGCTTGCGCTCCGCCTTTCAGCCATGCACAGAAAACCGGCAGTTCCGCGAACAGGGACCATCATGAGACTTTCAGGGATCGGCTTGCGGTGCATAAGAGGCGGGCGGGAGGTATTTTCCGGCCTCGATGTGACCGCGGAGTCAGGCCATGCGGTGGCGATCACCGGCCCCAACGGCGCGGGGAAAACGTCCCTTCTGCGGCTGCTGGCCGGGCTGTTGGCGATGGCGGGCGGATCGATCGGCCTTGAGGGCGGAGATCCCGAACTGACGCTGCCCGAACAGGCGCATTACCTCGGCCATCGCGATGCTTTGAAACCCGCGCTCACGGTCAGCGAAAACCTGTCGTTCTGGCGGGATTTCCTCGGCGGCGGAAAATCGGGCGAATCGGATGCGCTCGCAACGGTCGGACTCGATCATGTCGCGCATCTGCCGGCGGCCTATCTTTCGGCGGGACAGCGGCGCCGGCTGTCGATCGCGCGGCTCCTGGCGATCAAGCGTCCGGTCTGGCTGCTGGACGAACCGACCTCGGCCCTCGACGTCGCCGGCCAAAGCGCCTTCGCCGCGATCATGACCGGCCATCTCGCGGGCGGCGGCATCATTCTGGCCGCAACCCATACGCCGCTCGGCATCGCCGCGCAGGAACTGCGGATCGGGAGCGCGGCATGACCGCCCTCGCCGCATTGATTCGCCGGGATGTCCGCGTCGCATTGCGCGTCGGCGGCGGCGCGCTGATCGGCGTGCTGTTTTTCCTCATCGTCGTGGTGCTGATGCCGTTCGCCGTCGGCCCCGATCTCGCGCTCCTGAAAAAACTCGGGCCCGCGATTCTCTGGCTCGGCGCGCTGCTGGCAAGCCTGCTGACGCTCGATCGGCTGTTCACCGCCGATCACGACGACGGCTCTCTTGACTTGATCATCATGAGCCGAACGCCGCTCGAACTGGCCTGCGCCGCGAAGGCGCTGGCGCACTGGCTGGCGGTCGGGCTGCCGCTGGTTGCCGCGACGCCGGTGCTGGGACTGCTGCTCAACCTTGACGCCATCGCGACCGGCGCCGTGGCGCTGACGCTCCTTGCGGGAACGCCCGCGCTCACATTCACCGGAATGATCGGCGCTGCCCTCGCCGTCGTCCTGCGTCGCGGCGGGCTGCTGCTCTCGGTGCTGGTGCTTCCGCTGTCGATCCCGGTTCTGATCTTCGGCGTCGCCGCCTCCAACGCCGCGGTTTCCGGCCCCTCGCCGTTCGGCACGCCGTTCTCGATTCTGTGCGCGCTGTCGCTGGCGAGCCTGGTGATCGGCCCGTTTGCGGCGGCCGCCAGCCTGCGGCACGGGCTGGATTGAAGCGCTCGGTGCGGCCCATCAATTTTTGCTCAAGTAAGAGGCCGGACGCAAATCCGCATTGCCTGGCGTAGCTCCGGCGACTATCAGTGGTGCCCATGCCGTTGATTGACCTCGCCAACCCTTCCCGATTTCTCACGCTCGCCGGCCGGATTCTGCCGTGGCTCGCGGCCCTGACCGGCCTCGTGCTCGCGATCGGCCTGTACCAGTCCGCCATCGCGCCCGACGACTACCAGCAGG
>CAZOOO010000128.1:0-8917 GCA_964581435.1 uncultured Hyphomicrobiales bacterium
GGATCTCGCCGCAATTGCGCCGCGGGTGCTGCCCTATGCTGACAGCGTGTGGAATCTGCTTGATCACAAGCGCCGCGAAGGCAAGCGTATCCTGTTTGAAGGCGCGCAAGGCGCTTTGCTGGACGTCGATCATGGCACCTACCCTTACGTCACCTCCTCCAACACCGTTGCAGCCCAGGCGGCCACCGGCACCGGCATGGGGCCGAGCGTGCTCGGCTACGTCCTCGGTATCTGCAAGGCCTATACCACGCGGGTCGGCCAGGGGCCGTTCCCGACCGAACTTAAGGACGAGATCGGCGAACTGATCGGTCAGCGCGGCAAGGAATTCGGCGTCAACACCGGGCGCAAGCGGCGTTGCGGCTGGTTCGACGCCATGCTGGTACGGCAGACCGTTCGTACCAGCGGGATACACGGCCTTGCGCTGACCAAGCTCGATATTCTCGATGGCTTCGACACAATTCAGGTCTGCACCGGTTACCGTCTCGACGGCAAGGAGATCGACCATCTCCCGGCAGGGGAAGGGGCGCAGGCTCGCATCGAGCCGGTCTATGAAACGGTCGAGGGGTGGAAGGAGCCGACGGCCACCGCGCGTTCATGGGCGGACTTGCCGGCTCAGGCCATCAAATACGTTCGCCGGATTGAGGAGCTGGTAGGATGTCCGGTAGCGCTGCTGTCCACCAGTCCCGAGCGCGAAGACACGATTCTGGTCCAGAACCCATTCGAGGCTTAACGGGATGTTACGAGAATGTGTTCAAGGTTAATGTTCGTGCATTGAGAAGACATGGCTGATTATTACCCGCTGATCGCACGCGCCATCGCCGGACTGGACGTCAACGCGCCCGGCGAGCAGCGGCGCGCGCTCTATGAGCGGGCTCGGTCGGCGCTGATCGCTCAGCTTCGCGGCGTTGAGCCGCCTTTAAGCGAATCCGAGATCACCCGCGAGCGGTTGGCGCTGGAAGAGGCCGTGCGCAAGGTCGAGTCCGAGGCCGCCCAGCGCGCCCGGGAGGCCTCGCGTAGCGGCGGTTCGCGCTCCGGCGATGCTTTCCGTGCAGCGACGCGCGCTGCGATGAAGTCGCCGGACACGGCAGCTCAGCCGCCCGCCCGCTCGCGCGCCAATGCGACGCCCCCCCCGCGCAGTCAGCGCGCTGACCCTCTCCCGTCCTCCAGCACGCCGCCGTCCTGGCGGCCGCCCGGGCCGCCGATCCCGTTACAGGATGAACCGCCGCCCGCCCGCGAGCGGCAGGGCCAGGGTCAGAATCAGGAACAGCCGCGTGGTAATCCCGAGCCCGATCGTCCGCCGCGGTCTCCGGTGCCGGGTTTTCGAGACGTTACCGCGGATGCCGACGATCTCGGCCGTGCCGCGGCGCAAGCCAACCGCTCGGCCCGCCGCACTTATGCCAACGTCCGGTCGCCGTCACCCGAATTCGACCGGCTCGAGCCGAGCCTCGAGGATCGCGGGGCGTTCGAGCAAGCGTATCCTTCCGGTGAATCTTCCGCCGGCGGCGCCGCGGACGACCAGCCGCCGCCCCTGCCGCGTTCGTGGCCGCAACCTGGTCGCGACGGTCCGAAGCGCGTGTTCGGCGGCGGCTTTCCGCTCAAGATCGCGATCGCGGTCGGCCTCGTATTGATCCTCGCAGGAGCTGGAATTGTCTGGGGGCCGGATGCGGTCTCGGCCGTGCGCAGGCTGTTCGATTCCTCGGGCCAGACTACCGAGACTACGAAGCCGGCGACGCCGGGGCTGAAGCCGAAGATCACCGATCGGGTCGGTCAGCCTTCCTTGTCCGAAACGATTGCGCCGGTGGCGCAGCGCGTCGTGCTGTATGATGAAGATCCGTCGGACCCCAAGGGCAGGCAGTATGTCGGCTCGGTGGTGTGGCGCACCGAAGAAGTGAAGGGCGCGGCGGGCAACAAGCCGGAGATGGCAGTGCGCGCCGAGATCGAAATCCCCGAACGCAAGTTCAAGATGACGATGTCGTTCCGCCGCAACACCGACACCTCGCTGCCGGCCAGTCATACCGCAGAGCTGACCTTCGTGTTGCCGCAGGATTTCGACGGCGGCGGAGTCTCCAACGTACCCGGCATCCTGATGAAGTCCAACGAACAGGCGCGCGGCACCCCGCTGGCGGGACTCGCCGTCAAGGTCACCGACGGCTTTTTCCTGGTCGGGCTATCGAACGTCGAGTCCGACCGCGTGCGCAATCTTCAGCTCTTGAAAGAGCGCTCGTGGTTCGATGTGCCGCTGGTCTATGCGAATCAGCGCCGCGCGATCATCGCCATCGAGAAGGGCGCGCCCGGCGAGCGCGCCTTCAACGAGGCCTTCACGGAGTGGGGCGAGTAGCGCTTCGTGGAGCGAGTATGGCGTCCTTTTTCGTGTGGTTCGGACGACATCGTGCTCAATCAGAAGATCAGCGCGAGATACAAGAAGTCCGATTCAATTCCGTTTGAGACAGGAGAATCAGACGCGCGGAATCGTCACGCAGCGTCCTTCGAGGCTCTCTTTTCCGCGGATGCCGTGTCGGATTTGCGGCGAGGCAGCGGAAAATCGCGGCTCTCATAGAGAGAGCGGATGCCGTTCTGATCGAAACGGGCTTCGTCCACCTGAAGATATGCGCCGTTGAGCGAGTCGGCCGGCAGTTCCTCGATGGCGAAGCGTACGGCGTCGGCTGCGGTATCGAAACGGCGATAGGCAAACCCGGCACGCTTTTTCCTGCGGACCGCGGCGGGAAACAGTTCGGCGGATTTCTGGAAGCTGAAGGTCATGGGCGGGAACCTCTACAATTGCGCTTTTTGAGAACGAGCAACGCCGAAGTGAGGCCCGATGGGGCTCTCCCGACACGCGGCATGTCCGTGATGCGTTACTTATATAGGGTGAGGTGCGGAAATTGCGACCTTCTCAGGCCGGAATCATGGATCCGGCGTCCGGATCCCGGAATTTCGATAAAGGATTTCGGTAATCGGATTGATGTCCCAGGGCGAGCCGGTTCCCGCCTCGTCGTTATCTGGGCTCGAGTTTGAGGGCCGCCGAATTGATGCAGTAACGCAGGCCGGTGGGCCCCGGTCCGTCATTAAAGACATGGCCGAGATGGCCGCTGCACCTTGAGCACAGCACCTCGGTGCGGATCATGCCGTGGCTGGCGTCGCGCTCCTCATCGATATGGCTCTCGACCGCGGGCGCGGTGAAGCTCGGCCAGCCGCATCCCGAATCGAATTTGGAGTCGGATTCGAACAGCGTCTGCCCGCAGCCGGCGCAGACATAAGTACCCGCGCGGCGCTCATGCTCGTATTCGCCGGAGAACGGCTGCTCGGTGGCCTTCTCACGCAAGACCGCATATTGCATCGGCGTCAGTTCCTTGCGCCATTCGCTGTCGCTCTTCGTGACTTTGCCCGGCCTTGTCTTGCTGTCCGGCATGAATCCCCTCTATTCGGCTCGCCGCCCGGCACCGCCAACCAGCATTGGCTTCTCGATATAGCTGGATGCGAAAACCCTCTGCATCTTCTGGATCTTCGGAAGGTCATAATAGCCGATATAGGGTCGGTCGGGGTGCAGCGTCAGAGCCTCGCCTCTGATTCCGTCGGAAGCGGAAAGGCGCCAGCGCAACTCGCCTCTCCGCGATAGCTACCTGAAGCGCGGCCGTTTTGCGTCGGCGCGGCGGAAGCGGACGCCATCGTTGTCGCCAAGGCGCGTTGCGACATAACCGCCCGCGATGCAAGCCTCGCGTTGCGGCATTCGTTGTTCGGGCGCGCGCGCCGTGTCCCACCACGACGCGCGCTGCGCCGCGCGCGGGAGATCGTCGTCGATAATTTTCTCGATCTGCGCGAAGCTCAGGACGAATTCGGCCTGCGTCTGTTGTTTCAGGTAATCGCGCAGCGCATCGTAGTTCGGCATGGGCCTTACGCCTTGAGATATTTCGTCATCTCCGCGCGCAAGCCTTCACGAAGATCGGGGCGTGCCATTCCGAACGCGATGTTGGCGCGCAGGAACCCCGCGCGCGAGCCGCAGTCGTGGCGCTCGCCGGCGAATTCGAGACCGTAGAAGGCTTGCGATTTCGACAGGCCGATCATGGCGTCGGTGAGCTGGATTTCGCCGCCGGCGCCGCGTTCCTGGTTTTCGAGAATGTCGAAGATCTCGGGCTGGAGAATGTAGCGTCCGGTAATTGAAAGATTCGAGGGCGCGGCGCCCTTCGGCGGCTTCTCCACCATGCCTTCGATCTCGAAGAGATTGCCGCTGCGCTTGCCCACGCCGCAGATGCCGTAGTTGTGGGTCATGTCGTCGGGCACCGCTTCCACCGCGACAATGTTGGACTTCGGCCCCAGATTTTCAGCGGCCTGTATCATCTGCTTGAGGCAGCCCGGCGTGTTCAGCACCAGTTCGTCCGGCAACACCACCGCGAAAGGCTCATGGCCGACGATGTCGCGGGCGCACCATACCGCATGGCCAAGCCCGAGCGGCGCCTGTTGCCGGGTAAAACTCACCGCGCCGGCCTCGGGCTGGAATTGCGCCAGCAGGTTTATCTCTGCCTGCTTGCCGCGCGCCTTCAGCGTTTCGTCCAATTCGAACTGGCGGTCGAAATGATCCTCGATCGCGCTCTTGTTGCGGCCGGTCACGAAAACGAAGTGCTCGATGCCCGCTTCCCTGGCCTCGTCGAACACGTATTGGATCAACGGCCGGTCGACGATCGTGAGCATTTCCTTCGGCATCGCCTTGGTGGCCGGGAGGACGCGGGTGCCGAGGCCCGCGACCGGAAAGACGGCTTTGCGGATTTTCATATCGATTCTGTGGGTTGTTGTGCGGGCGGGATGAAACGGGTCGGTTTATGTTGTTAGCCGGTTTTGCAGCCGGGAACAAAGGCGGATATGTGGTCGCTGCCGGATGGCGTTGGGCGGAGGCATCATAAGAACCGGATGCGATGAATTATGTGCCTGTCGACTTTAGTTCCGGTCAGGCTCTTGCCCTTCGGCTGCCGAAGTTCCGTCGGTATATGAATCGATCGTGCGGAGGCCGCGGCCGATTGTCCCCGTCAGGCAGGAAAAAGACCCGCTGTTAAGCCGATGGAAACCGTGACAGGGCCTCCTGAGATCGCAATACTCATTTATACACGGTCAGGAATGGTTGCGACAGTGATGCAGGAATGGATGCGCGGAACAGGAATGGCGGTCGTCGTAGCGCTTGCGGTGCTTGCGCCGCCGGGCGAGGCGCGCGCGCAGGCATCGAACGGCAACGGCATCCAGGGTTTTCTGGACAACCTTTTCACCGGCTCGGTCGCCAATGACGGGAAAAGCGCCGCGCTCGCGCCGCGCGGCGGATCGGAGCAGGCTCCCTCCGTGACGCCGGAACGGCCGGCGAGTTCGGCCGCGACGCCCTGGAGCGGCGAGGACGGCGCGTCCGGTCATCCGCTGATGACCGCAGCCGCGATTCGTCAGGCCGCGGCGAATTTTTCGAACTGCGTCGCGGTCATGTGGCCCGATGCGGCGCGGCGGCGCATCACACGCGAAAACTTCGAGCGCTTCACGGCGGGGCTGTCGCCCGATCTCCGCATCATGGATCTGATGGATTCGCAGCCGGAGTTCACCAAGGCGATCTGGGATTATCTCGATATTCTGGTCAATGAGGCACGTCTTGCGCGCGGCCGCGAAATTCTCGCCACCTATAAGCCGCAGTTCGACGCCGCCGAGAAGGCCTATGGCGTCGATCGTCATGCGATTGCGGCGATCTGGGGCATCGAATCGAACTATTCGACGCGGATGGGCGACCGCAGCGTGCTGCAATCGACGGCGACGTTGGCATGTGTCGGCCGCCGCCAGAACTACTTCCGGGACGAATTTCTGGCCGCGCTTGAGATCCTCAATCGGGGCGACCTGCGGCCGGAGCAGATGCGCGGCTCATGGGCGGGGGCGTTCGGCCCGACGCAGTTCATGCCGACGGCATTCAAGCGTTACGCGGTCGACGGCGACGGTGACGGCCGTCGCGACGTGGTCGACAATCCCGCCGACCTGATCGCATCCACCGCCAACAACCTGAAGAAGGACGGTTGGCAGACCGGCAGGGCCTGGGGGTACGAGGTGGTCGTGCCCAATGACTTCAACTACATGCTGGCGGACCGCGCCAAGGCGATGACGCTCGCGCAATGGGAGCAGCTCGGCATCCGGCGCGCCGGCAACAAGGCGTTTCCGTCTCCCGCCGACCGCGCCTATCTGCTTGCGCCCGCCGGCGCCGGCGGGCCGGGCTTCCTGATGTTGCAGAATTTCCGGGTCTTCATGAAGTACAATCCGGCGGAAGCCTATGCGCTGGCGATCGGCCACTTCGCCGATCGGTTGCGCGGCGGGGGATCCTTCGTGCAGCCGTGGCCGCGGCAGGAGCGGGTGCTGTCGCGCGCCGAGCGGCTCGAATTACAGCAGCTTCTGGCGCGGCAGGGTTTCTATCGCGGAACTCCCGACGGCCAGATCGGCAGCGTGACGCGGGAGGCGCTGCGCGGCTTTCAGGCTTCCGTCGGGGCGCCCGCCGATGGTTTCGCATCGTCCGACGTGCTGGAACGGCTGCGGCGGCGGTAGGCCATCCGTCGAAGTCCGCTGGGGGCGTCGAGGGTGATGCTGAGGGAATGGCGTGCGGCGCACTTTCGAGGCCGCAAGCCGAGGTCTCGCCTGTGGCGTGAAAGTCGCCCGCTTGCGGCCCGAATTCGCTATTATGACATTGCGAGACTTCCTTTGCGATTGAGCGTATGTCCGGATCCAGATCGCTGCTTCGCCGACTGACCCAACGCGGGCCATGGATCGCGCTGGCGATCGTTATTGCCACGCTGGTTGCCGCGCCCGCGTCGGCGCAGCTTTTCAATTTCGGTTTTGACCGTCCGGCCCCGGCGCGGCGCGGCGGCGGGGGCGGCTGGTTCGGCTCGGACAATCCTTTCTTCGCACCCTTTCAACAACCGCCGCCCAGACAACAGCAGCAGCAGCAGTCGCGGCCGGTCGAAAATTACTCGCACGCGCCACCGCCTGAAAAGCGGGACACCGTGCCGGAGCGCAATGTGCTGGTGCTGGGCGACGCCATGGCCGACTGGCTTGCTTATGGCCTCGAGGATGCGCTCAGCGAGACGCCCGACATGGGCGTGATCCGCAAGCACAAAACCGTCTCCGGCCTCATTCGCTATCAGCCGAAGGGCGAGCCCGCGGATTGGACGGCCGCGGCGAAAACCATTCTTGCGACCGAAAATCCGGATGCCGTCGTGGTCGTGCTCGGTCTGCATGATCGCATCTCGATTCGCGAAGCGCCGGAAAAGGACAAGAGCGGCAAGACGGACGACAAGAAAAAGTCCGACACGGAAAAAAAGGAGGGAGGCGAGATCGACAAGGCGGGTGAAGCCGCCGCCGAGTCCGACGGCAAGCCGGCCGATTCCGAACTATCTCCGGACGAGGCCGCCGATCAGCCCGGCATTTCCAGGGCGAAAAGCGCGCGTTCGCCGAACGGGGTTGCCGAGTTCCGCAGCGATCGCTGGACCGAACTCTACAGCAGGAAGATCGACGACATGATCGCGGTGCTCAAGTCGAAAGGCGTTCCGGTGTTCTGGGTCGGCCTCCCTGCCGTGCGCGGTACGAAATCAACTGCCGATATGCTGTTCCTCAACGCGCTTTATCGGGATGCCGCCGACAAAGCGGGCATCACTTACGTCGATATCTGGGACGGGTTCGTCGACGAGGCGGGCCGCTATATCCAGCAGGGACCGGATTTCGAGGGGCAGATCCGCCGTCTGCGCTCATACGACGGCGTGTTCTTCACCAAGGCGGGCGCGCGCAAGCTCGCGCATTATGTCGAGCGCGAGATCACGCGCGTGCTGGCGGCGCGGTCGGGGCCGGTCGCAATTCCAACCGAGCCGGGCATGCCCGACACCGACGTCAAACCTGGGCAGCCGACGCCGCGTCCGCTGGCTGGACCGATCGTGCCGTTGGTTGCTTCCTCGTTCGGGACCGACCAGTTGCTCGGCGGTCCCGGCAGCCGCCCTGCGGCGATCGACGCGCTGGCTGCGCGAACGCTGGTCAGGGGCGAACCGTTATCCGCGCCCGCCGGTCGCGCCGACGATTTCGCCTGGCCGCGACGTGAGGTCGGCCTTGAGCCGGCCAAGGGCGATGCGCCGGTCGCGGCGGCACCGGAGGGCGCCAACGCCGCTTCGGCCGCGAAGCCGAACAAGCCGCGACCCGTTTCTTCCGCTCAGCAAGCCCAGCCGAACGGATCGTCGGGAGCCCGCGCCTTCCCGCCCGCGCAGGCGGGAAGATCGCAGGTGCCATCGCGCCCGCCTGCTGATTTCGGACTGCCGGGATTTTTCTCGGATCTGTTCTCGCGATAATTGCCGAATATAGCGTTTTCGAGCGAAGCATGTCCTCGGGCTCGAGCCCCAAGGACGGATGACCTGCTCGCGTGAAGAAAACGCGTCAGAACTTTTGATCAAGCATGGTCTTATCCGAAAACCAATTTCCACTTTTCGGGACCATGCCTTAGAGCGGGATGAGGAAAAGCGTGCAGCGTTTTTCCGCCCGCATCCCGCGTCTCAAAATATTGGAATCGATCACGTTCATGATCCTGGATCGATTCGATCCAGGATCATCGTGATCTAGGGCAGCTTGTCGTAACCTTCGCCGAGCCCGTTCAGGCTGAGCGGAAAGCCGATGCCTTCTTCGGGTGTTTCGAAGATGATGAACGTCGCTGTCTTCGCGCCGCGCAATTGCCCAAGCAGCTTGTCGTCCAGAACCACCTCCGCGACGCAGCCGTTTGGAAGGCAGCGTACGAAACCGGCGCGGCCGACGTCGACGTTGTCGAGCTTCAATCCGAGGCCGGAAGGCAGCAGCACGCCGAGCGGCGCCACCACGCGCATCAGCCGGCTTTTCTGGTCGGCGGTCTTGAGCACGATCACCGTCAGCCCGGCATTGGAGC
>CAZOOO010000129.1:0-8710 GCA_964581435.1 uncultured Hyphomicrobiales bacterium
GCGCCGTGCACGCGCACGTCGTCGCCGCAGATCGCCTTGACCGCCGCCTCCAGCGCGCCCTGCACCGACGGCCCGTTGGTCTGGTATTGCCAACCGCAGAAGGGACCACCGTCATATTCGATGGTGAGCTTGTAACGGGGCATCAGACGATCCGCATGGGCGGCGTCAGCGGCGTGCCGTTCAGAAAGGCGTCGGCCTTCATCGGCGGCTTTCCGGCGCGCTGCAATTCGAGAACGCGGAGCGCGCCATCCCTGCACGCAATGGTCAGGCGGTCGTCGAGCACTTCGCCGGGTTCGCCAACGCCCTTTGCCACCTCACACCGCAGGACCTTGACGCGCGCCGGCTCGCCATCCACCGGCATCTCGCACCAGGCGCCCGGAAACGGCGACAGGCCATGAATGTGACGCAGCAATTCTCGCGCCGGCCTGTTCCAGTCGATGCGGGCTTCCGCCTTGTCGATCTTGGCGGCGTAGGTGACGCCTGCTTCGTTTTGCTTTGTCAGGCGCAACGCGCCACGCTCCAGCGCGTCCATCGCCCGCGCCATCAGATCAGCCCCCAGCGGCGCCAGCGCGTCGTGCAGGTCGGAGGCCGTCATCGCATCGGTGACATGAATCCGGTCAGCCATGGCGACGTCGCCGGTGTCGAGGCCGGCATCCATCTTCATGACCATGACGCCGCTCTCAAGGTCGCCGGCCATGATGGCGCGGTTGATCGGCGCGGCGCCGCGCCAGCGCGGCAGCAGCGATGCGTGCAGATTGTAGCAGCCGTATCGCGGCGCATCGAGGATCGTCCGCGGCAGGATCATGCCGTAGGCGACGACGACCGCGGCATCGGCGGCGAACGATTGAAACTCAAGCAGCGCTTCCGGCGTCTTCAGCGTTCCTGGCGTCAGCACGGGGAGGCCGAGGCGCTGCGCTTCCCGCGCTACGGGCGTCGGTTGCAGCTTCATGCCGCGGCCGGCGGGCCTCGCCTCGCGGGTGTAGACGGCCGCGATCTCGTGGCCGCGGGCTGCGAGTTGCAGCAGGGTCGGGACCGCGAAATCGGGTGTGCCCATGAAAATCAGGCGAAGCGGCATCTCATTGATTTTCTGCGCCAAAGCCGCTCTTATCTCGCGGCGAGCTTCGCGGCCTTGGTGAACTTCTTCATCACGCGGTCGCGTTTCAGTTTCGAGATGTGATCGACAAACAGCACGCCGTTGAGGTGGTCGATCTCGTGCTGGATGCAGGTGGCGAAAAGACCCTCGGCGTCTTCCTCGTGCACCTTGCCGTCGAGATCGGTGAAGCGAACCCGCACCCGCGCCGGCCGCTCGACCTCCTCGTAATATTCGGGGATCGACAGACAGCCTTCTTCGTAGACCGAGAGTTCCTCCGACGCCGACAAGATTTCCGGGTTGATGAAAACCCGCGGCCGCGGGTTAAGTTCGCCTTCCTCGTCGCGCCGGGCGAGGTCCATGGTGATGATGCGGAAAGGCTGCGCGATCTGGATGCCGGCAAGCCCGATCCCGGGCGCGTCGTACATGGTTTCGAACATGTCGTCGGCGAGCTTGCGGATCTCCGGCGTGACCGTCTCGATCGGCCTGGACACGAGGCGCAACTGCTTGTCCGGAAGGATGATTATTTCGCGAATAGCCATGCAGGCGATGTAATCCCCGGACCTGCCGGGGTCAATCGGCGAGCCGCACGGATCACTTGGAGCGTTTTCCGGAGAAGTGGAAACCGGTTCGCCGCAAGAAAATGCGACCAGACAATAACTTCCGGAGCATGATCCCGAAAAGCGGGGACCGGTTTCGGAAAAGGTCGTGCTCGATCGAAAAGTGACAGGCACGTTGAGCTGTCGTTACTCTAAGTGTTCCATCTTTGTTCGCGCGCTGGCGGCCGCCGAGGCGCCGCGGATCGTCAAGTCCGGCGAACCGGAACTATTTTCGCCGCCGATGCGGAAACTCCAGGCTGGAGTAACTATGGAACGTCGCGGCCTGCGAATCTGCTAACACCGCCGCATGACCGCTCCAGACGCCGCCGCCCCGATCGTATCCGACGCCGCTCCCCGCGCGTCATGGCGCAAAAGCATGGCGGTCTATCTGCAGCCGCGCGTCCTCATTGTGATGATGCTCGGCTTCTCATCCGGCCTGCCGCTGGCGCTGTCGGGCTCGACACTACAGATATGGATGACTGAATCCGGCATCGATCTGCGCGCGATCGGTCTGTTCGTCCTGGTCGGCACGCCCTATACGCTGAAGTTTCTGTGGGCGCCGCTGGTCGATGCCCTCCACATTCCGCTTCTGACGCGCCGGTTCGGCCGCCGCCGCGGCTGGCTCGTGTTCTCGCAACTGCTCCTGATCGCGGCGATCCTGCTCCTGGGATCGACCGATCCGGTGCAGGCGCCGTGGCTGGTCGCGCTCGGCGCGCTGCTGGTGGCGGCGACATCGGCGACGCAGGACATCGTGGTCGACGCCTTCCGCGTCGAGAGCCTGCCGGAAAGCGAGCAGGCCGCCGGCATGGCCGGCTACGTCGCCGCCTATCGCATCGGCATGCTGGTCTCGACCGCCGGCGCGCTCTTCCTCGTCAGCGCGCTCGAGGGGACGGGCCTCGCCCGCGCCTCGGCGTGGACGTGGGGCTATGTCGGCATGGCGGCGATGGTCCTGATCGGCACCGTTACCGCGCTCGCCGCCACCGAGCCCGAGCAATCCGTGCGCGCCGAGCAGGCGACGCGGGCAGAGGGCGGCTTCGCACGCGTCATGAACGCCGCGGTCGGCGCATTCTCCGAGTTTATCGCCAGAAAGGATGCGCTCGCAGTCCTGGCCTTCATCGTGCTGTTCAAGTTCACCGACGCGTTCTCCGGCAGCATGACCGCGCCGTTCGTCATCGATCTCGGCTTCACCCGCAACGATTATGCCGCCATCGTCAAGGGCGTCGGTCTCGCCGCCACGCTGATCGGCGGTTTCGCGGGCGGCTTCGTGGCGCGGCGCTATCCGCTGGCGGCAAGCCTGTGGATCGGCGGCATTTTGCAGGCGGTGGCCAACCTGTCGTTCTCCTGGCTGGCGATGGTCGGCGTCGATCAATGGGCGCTGGCGTTCGCGATCACGACGGAGAATTTCACCAGCGCCATCGGCACGGTCATCTTCGTCGCCTACCTCTCGGCGCTGTGCCGCAATCCGCTGCACACCGCCACCCAATATGCCCTGCTCACGGCGCTGGCCGCGGTCGGCCGGACTTACCTCTCCGCAAGCGCCGGCTTCGTCGCCGAGGCGACCGGATGGCCGCTGTTCTTCGCGATCTGCGTGGCGGCGGCCGTGCCGAGCCTGATCCTGCTTGGCTGGCTGCAACGACGCGGGCACTTCGCCGCGCTACAGACGTGAGGCGGCGGTTCAGCAAGCTGGCTTCAGGTTTATGTTTTGACGCGTTTTCTTGACGCGAACCGGTGCCCACTTCGCTCGAAAACGCTATTTCCGGATCATATCCTTCGCCGCGATCAATCCGCCGCCGGCGATCAGTACCGCTGCGACGGCGAGCGCCGCGGTCGGTTCGGCAAAGCCGGCGAGTATCAGGAACGTGGTCGAAAGCAGCGGCGTCGCATAGGCGGCTGCGCCAAGCACGCGAATGTCGCCGCGCTTCATGCCGATATCCCAGACATAGAAGGCAAGGCCCACCGGGCCGATGCCGAGCGCGGCGATCGCGAGCCATTGCGACGCGCCGTCCGGCCACACCGTCTGTTCCATGAGCAGATGCGCTACCGCCGCCAGTGCGGCCGTCGCCAGGCAGAAGCCGGCGACCGCGTCGGTCGGAACCGCGGCCAGCCGCCGCGATAGCACCGAATACGCCGCCCAGACGAACGCCGCGATAAACGCCGCCGCGAGGCCGGCGATCTGGGTGCGTTCGAACTGGATCGAGGTGCTGCCCGCAAACAGCAACACCGTTCCAAGCAGCCCAAGGATAGCGCCGATCAGATGATGCGGCGCCAGCCGCTCGCCCGGCAGCATCGAGGAGAACAGCACGATCAACAGCGGCCAGAGATAATTCAGGAGACCGGCTTCGGCGGGCGGCGCCTGCCGCAGCGCGATGAAATACAGCGCATGATAGCCGAACAGTCCGCCGACCCCGACAAGCCATGCGACCGGGGGCTGCCGCAACGCATGTGCGCCGCAGGGGCGAAACAGCCAGCTCGCGCAGCCGGTGATGCCGCCGACCGCGAACGTCATGGCCGCGAGTTGAAATGCGGGAATGCGCCCGGTCGCGATCGTCATGACCGCGAGCAGCGACCACATCAGGATGGCCGTGAGGCCGACGAGTGTGGCGGTCCGGGAGGTCATGACTTCTTCCTTCTCCCCTCGCGGGAGAAGGCGGCGCGGACGAAGTCCGCGTCGGATAAGGGGGCTTCTGTCACGCTGACGCTGTCCCCCTCACCCGGCCGCGTTGAAGCACGTTCACCCTAAGAGCGAGCTTCGCTCGTCTCGGCTCCCGCAAGGGGAGAGAGAAAAAGAAGCAGCGTATCCACGCTATGCGCTATTCTTCACGCCAGATACTGCCCGCCGTTGATGCTCAAGGTCGAGCCGGTGATGAAGCCGGCGTCATCGGCGGCGAGGAAGACCACCGCGCGCGCGATCTCCCCGGGTTCGCCGAGGCGGTTTGCCGGAATATGCGGCAGGATGCTTTTCTCGATGACGTCCCTGGGCACCGCCTGCACCATCTCGGTATTGATGTAACCCGGACAGATCGCGTTCACGGTGATTCCGGTCTTGGCGTTCTCCAGCGCCAAGGCCTTGGTGAAGCCGATGTCGCCGGCCTTCGCCGCCGAATAGTTCACCTGGCCGAACTGGCCTTTCTGGCCGTTGATCGACGAGATGTTGATGATGCGGCCGAACTTGCGCGCGCGCATCCCCTCGATCAGTGGGCGCGTCATGTTGAACAGCGAGCCGAGATTGGTGTTGATGACGGCGCTCCACTGTTCAAGCGTCATCTTGTGAAAAGCGCCGTCCTTGGTGATGCCGGCATTGTTCACGAGCACCTCGATGGGGCCGAGGTCGGCTTCGACCTGTGTGATGCCGCCGGCGCAGGCCTCGAACGAGGCGACGTCCCATTTGTAGACGGGAATGCCGGTCTCCGCCTTGAACTTTTCCGCCGCCGCGTCGTTGCCGGCGTAGCTCGCCGCGACGTTGTATCCGGCCGCTTTCAGCGCCCGGCTGATCGCGCCGCCGATGCCGCGCGTTCCCCCCGTCACCAGTGCCACCCTTGCCATTGCGTCGTCCTCCCTGAGAGCAAGCCGAAATCGTCACGGCCATCCAAAAAACTTGCAGATTAAAAATGCCCGGCTCGTGACCGGGCATTTCACTCTCAATACGAACTGCGGTGGCTCGACGTCATTCGAAGCGTCCGCCGCCGATCAGCCGCGCTCGACGCACATGGCGATGCCCATGCCGCCGCCGATGCATAGCGTGGCAAGGCCCTTCCTGGCGTTTCGCTTCTGCATCTCGTGGAGCAGGGTCACCAGCACGCGCGCGCCGGAGGCGCCGACCGGATGGCCGAGGGCGATCGCGCCGCCATTGACGTTGACCCTGGAGGTATCCCAGCCGAGATCCTTGTTGACGGCGCAGGCCTGCGCGGCGAAGGCTTCATTGGCCTCGATCAGGTCGAGGTCGCCGATCGACCAGCCTGCCTTCTTCAGCGCGGCGCGGGACGCCGGAATCGGGCCGGTGCCCATGATCTTGGGATCGACGCCGGCATGGGCCCAGGAGACGATGCGGGCAAGCGGAGTCTTGCCCTCTTTTGAAGCCTGCGCCGCCGACATCAGCACCACGGCCGCCGCGCCGTCATTGATCCCCGACGCGTTGGCCGCCGTAACCGTGCCGTCCTTTTCGAAAGCGGGCCGCAGCTTGGCGATCGCTTCGACTGTCACGCCGGCCTTCGGATATTCGTCCGTATCGACCACGATATCGCCTTTGCGGTTCTTGACCGTGACCGGCACGATCTCGTCCTTGAACCGTCCCGCCTTCTGCGCGGCTTCCGCCTTGTTCTGTGAGCCGGCGGCGAATTCGTCCTGCTGCTGGCGGGTGATCTGGTAATGGCGGGCGACGTTCTCGGCGGTGTTGCCCATGTGGTAGCCGTTGAACGCATCCCACAGTCCGTCCTTGATCATGGTGTCGATCAGCTCAATGCCGCCCATCTTCACGCCGCCGCGCAGGTGCTGCGCATGGGGCGCCATGCTCATGGATTCCTGTCCGCCGGCGACGACGATCTCCGAATCCCCGTTGAGGATGGCCTGATAGCCGAGCGCGACAGTACGCAGGCCCGAGCCGCAGAGCTGGTTCACGCCCCAGGCTGGGCTTTCCACCGGAACGCCGGCGCCGATCGACGCCTGACGTGCCGGATTCTGGCCCTGCGCCGCGGTCAGGATCTGGCCCATGATGACCTCGGAAACCCGTCCGGGCTCGATCCCCGCCCGCTCCAGCGCGGCCTTTATGGCGACGGCGCCGAGGGCGTGGGCGGGCGTCGTGGCAAGTGCCCCGTTGAAACTTCCCACCGGAGTGCGGGCGGCGCTGACGATGACGACATCGTCTGACATGGACATCTCCTGGAGCTTGAGTAACTTGAAATTCGATGATGACACGCCGCGCCGGCGGCCCGCGATCGACTCAGATGTATCCTGTTGGCCTCACGAGAGTGTGTCAATCACGCGAATGGCTGTAAGTTGCACCCGTACATGATCGTGAGCACTTTCTATGTCTCGGAATTAACCGTTTTTTATAAAACGGTAGCCGAAGCGAGCCGAAAGTGCTTACCTTTGCTGCAATGCGCTACGTGTTAACCCCATCGGGGACGCCGGCGGGGTTTCTCCTCGGCAGGGACGTGCGGGACCTATGGTGAAATCAGAGACACCGACGACTATCAAGAAATATGCGAACCGGCGGCTCTATAATACCGGAACCAGCACCTATGTGACACTTGAGGATCTCGCGGCGATGGTCAAGCAGGGCGAGGATTTTCTCGTATTCGATGCGAAGACCGGGGACGACATCACCCGCTCGGTGCTGGCGCAGATCATTTTCGAACAGGAGAACAAGACCGGGCAGAACCTGCTGCCGACCACGTTCCTGCGGCAGTTGATCCGGTTCTACGGAGACAGCATGCAGATGGTGGTGCCGAAATATCTCGAACGATCGATCGACCTGCTGACCCGTGAGCAGGAGAAGTTCCGCAAGCAATTGACAAACAGCTTCAGCGGCACGCCGTTCGCGCCGCTCGAAGAGCATGTCCGCCGCAACATGGAGCTTTTCGAGCGCACCTTTTCGATGTTCAAGCCGTTCGTGCCGCCGCGCACCGGGACCGCCGCCCCCGAGCCGGAGAAAACGCCTGACACCCCCGATCCCGGCGACAATATCGAGGATCTGCGCCGGCAGATGAAGGAGATGCAGGATCGCCTGGAACAGATGTCGAAAGAGCCGAAGAAGGAGTAGGCGCTGCGGCGCTTCCGCCGTTTCTCAACGCCGCCGATCGCGCGTTCCCCCGACGGGCGGTCCGGCACGATTTCCATCGCGACGAGACCGCGCACCAATGATGACATCGAGAGCGGCAGGCGTTCGATCCCTTCCTTACCGCGCGTCGCAACGAGGGCGGCGGCGGCCTTGGGCTTCACATCGTCTCAATCCCGTCACACGGCTGCTCGGCTGTCGGAAGACGATGGAATCGGGGTCGGGACAAGGAACGACTTTTCGCATTATCATGCCGTGGTCTGGCGCCGGTGCCGGCAAGGACGAACAGATAGCGGGAAAGTACAATGGCCTACCCGGATGACCTCCTCGACCTGATCGACGATTCAGGGGATGATCGCCCGGAAACGTCGACGGTGCGCAAATGGAAGGTCGCCGTGATCGACGACGATCGGGCTGTGCATGAAGGCACGCGCTTTGCGCTGAGCGATTACAGCCTCAACGGTCAGGCGCTGGATATTCTGTCGGCCTATTCGGCTGCCGAGGGGCGCGAATTGATGCGCGCGCACCCCGACATCGCCGCGGTGCTCCTCGATGTGATCATGGAGACCGACGAAGCCGGCCTCGATCTCGTCGAGTTCATCCGCAACGACCTGCGGAACGAAACCGTGCGCATCATCCTGCGCACCGGGCAGCCTGGACAGGCGCCGGAGCGCCGCGTGATCGTCGACTACGACATCAACGACTACAAGGCCAAAACGGAACTCACCGCCGACAAGCTGTTCACCTCGTTGACCGCGGCGCTGCGCAGTTATCAGCAGCTCGAGCGGATGGAGCAGACACGCCGCGGCCTCGAAATCATCATCGACGCGGCCTCCACGCTCTATGATTTCAAGTCGATGCAGCGTCTCGCCGAAGGCGTCCTGACGCAGCTTGCGTCGCTTTTGAACGTCGACTGCGCCGGCATTCTGGTGCTGCGCGACGGCGGCGCGGTCGCGGACGACTTTTCGGTGCTTGCGGGATCCGGCTGCTACAGCCGCTTCAGCGGGGCCGAGGGACCGGCATCGCTCGATTCCGATCTCAAACAGACGGTCGAAGACGCATTCAGGCGTCGCAGGCACGAATTCGTCGATCACCGCTCCGTTCTCTATATCCGCACCGGCAGCGGTCGCGAGGTCGTGATATTGCTACAGGCCGAGTGCGATCTGTCGGATACCGATCGGTCTCTGGTCGAGATCTTCGGCAGCCGGCTGTCGATCGCATTCGACAACGTGATCCTCTATCAGCAAT
>CAZOOO010000130.1:0-8683 GCA_964581435.1 uncultured Hyphomicrobiales bacterium
GTGGAGTTTTGGATCTGACATTCGCTTCTCGCGTTCGATGCAAACTGGGTAGCGAGTGTCAAATCCACTCCACTAGCATTGCGCGATAAAGATGGCTGTTCTGACATCATTGTCAGAACATACCTATAATCAGGAATTCCATCGCTTGGATCGCATCGTCCTGTTCCGCATCTTTACCCGTGTCGTGGATTGTTCGGGCTTCACCCGCGCAGCGGATAACCGCTCACGCAAAAACAGCCGTGAACCGGCGCGGCGCCGCGATTACGCCTATTTCCTGAAATCATTTCTTTTGCTCCCTTTGACCCAAAACGATGGCGGCCTCCCGCAGGGTCGCACCGGCCATGGGAGGGCGCGGTATTGACCGCGAGGCTTGTTGTTCGATCAATGAAGGATATCTTCTGACAGTGTGGTAGTGGATCTCAGCGATGGCGGCCGCCCGTGCGAATTCTGGTTTGGGATTATCTGATCACCACAGCGGAGGATGACGATGAAAAAAGTTTTGTTTGCCCTGGCTGGCGCCGCGATTTTCTCGATTGCGTCTGCGAGCGCGCCGGTTTCCGCGATGCCTGCTCAAGGCGCGTTTGCTGGGGCACTCAATAATATTAAGCAAGTCCAGTGGGGCCATCCTGGTTGGCACGGTCCTCGGCGTTGCTGGAATGAGCGCGTTGTGCGTCGTGACCGCTGGGGCCGCCGCTTCGTGACGGTACGGCGCGTCTGCCGCTGAATTCCCGGATTGCCGATTCCACCCCACCAAGGCCGCTTTTAATCCATGGGGTGGAAGGCGTTCCGGTATTGTGACCCCAACAAAAGCCCGCCGGGAGACACGTTGCGAACAAGCCCAGCTGTTGAATTGAATGCTGCGACTACCCCGCTCCGGCGGGGTTTTCCATGAGCAGGTTCGAGTCCTAAGCCGAGGTCAGTGGAACGCAACGTGGACGGCAGTTTCAGAAATGCCAGGGATCGCAATTTCAGAAGTATGTGCCTGGGAATATGAGTAAGGTTGCGTAAGTGACTGTGGCTCTATATTAAGTGCGGCGCGAGGGGCCACGTGGCGGAGTGGTTACGCAACGGTCTGCAAAACCGTGTACTCCGGTTCAATTCCGGACGTGGCCTCCAAATCAAATAATTATCTTAAGACAACTATTTGATGGATATTCTATTTAATTGATACGCTGGACCAGCCTGCCGTAGTTCAGCAGGCGCCGTTCCATCCGTCGGGAAAAGGAAGGAACGGCCAGGCGACCTCATTGTCGTTGGCGGCTTGCGGCGGCTTGCCGGAATACGTGTGGTCGATATCCGACTGGGTGTTTAGCGCGGCTTTTTCAATGCGCGGAGCGATCGCGGCGCTCACTGCGCTAAGCAACCGTTCGAACTCGACTTCACTCATTTGCGCCTCACTGATGCGCCTCACTGATCTTGCGCGCAACGTACCAAAAAAGATTTGGGCTCCTGTTGCGGAAATCGCTAAAATTGTTTTGATCGGGCACTGAATTGCCAGGCGGCTTTTTGCCTGGCACATGAGCCACATGGAGGATATCCTCGGTGCGCAAGCATCCGAGGTCATCGAATGCTTTACCGTGGCGGGTTTGCCGGGCGGGGCGGGCCGGTTCTCGCGAGAAGAGCTTCCCTCACGAACAAGCCGGCCACCTGAATGCAGGGGTATCCGTGCGCCGGCGGCCTTGTTCTCCGGTCGATTTAACGCTGTCGCAATCGGCAATTATTATTATTTTCGTACGCGCCGGGTTTCGTTAAGAGGGCCCGATCTTTTCGCGATTTTCTGAGGTTTTTGGGGGATATTGATCCGCATGTGCGGCATTGTAGGAATTCTGGGGCGCGGTCCGGTGGCGGAACAATTGGTTGATTCGCTCAGGCGTCTCGAATACCGCGGTTACGATTCCGCCGGCATTGCGACCCTCGAAGGAGCGTGTCTGGCGCGCCGGCGCGCCGAGGGCAAGCTGCGAAACCTGGCGGCGCGTCTGCTGGCCGAACCGCTTGCCGGGTCCATCGGGATCGGACACACGCGCTGGGCGACGCACGGCAAGCCGACCGAGAACAACGCGCACCCGCACGCGACCGAGCGCGTGGCCGTCGTTCACAATGGGATTATCGAAAACTTCCGCGAGTTGCGGGAAGAGCTTCAGAAAGAGGGAGCGGTGTTCAAGACCGAAACCGATACGGAGACGGTCCTGCATCTCGTCGACGGCTATCTCGCCGCCGGCATCAAGCCGGTTGAAGCGGTCAAGGCAACCTTGTCGCGGCTTCGCGGCGCCTTCGCTCTGGGTTTTATCTTCGCAGCCGACGATGACATTCTGATCGGCGCGCGCAACGGACCTCCGCTGGCGATCGGGTATGGCGACGGCGAAATGTATCTGGGATCGGACGCGATTGCGCTCGGACCGCTCACCGATGCGATCAGCTACCTTGAAGACGGTGATTGGGCTGTTTTGACGCGCAATGGCGCGACTGTCTACGACCACCGCAACGCCATCGTTCAGCGCGAAGTGGTCAGGCATAGCGCTTCGACCTCCCTGGTCGACAAGGCGAACTATCGCCATTTCATGGCCAAGGAAATCCACGAACAGCCTGAGGTGGTGGGACATACGCTGGCCCGCTATGTCAATATGGCGACCGAGCGCGTATCGCTTCCGGTGGATCTCCCGTTCGATTTCCGCGAGATCAAGCGGGTCTCGATCATCGCGTGCGGAACCGCCAACTATGCCGGCTACATCGGCAAATATTGGCTGGAACGTCTGGCGCGGCTTCCCGTCGAAATCGATATCGCGTCCGAGTTTCGCTATCGTGAAGCGCCGCTCGGCAAAGGCGATCTCGCCGTTTTCATTTCGCAATCCGGCGAAACCGCCGATACGCTCGCGGCGCTGCGATATGCGAAACAGCAAGGGCTGCACACGCTCTCGATCGTCAACGTCGCGACGTCGACGATCGCACGTGAAAGCGGGACGATGCTGCAAACCCTGGCGGGCCCGGAGATCGGCGTCGCATCGACCAAGGCTTTCACCTGCCAGTTGATGGTGCTCGCAACCCTCGCGGTCGCCGCAGGCAAGGCGCGCGGCGAATTATCCGAAGACGACGAAGCCCGGCTCGTGCACGGGCTGATCGAAGTTCCGCGGTTGATGTCGGAAGCGCTCGCCATCGAACCGCAGATAGACAGGCTCGCGCGCGAGATCGCCAAATCCAGGGACGTCCTGTATCTCGGACGCGGCACCAGCTATCCGCTTGCGCTGGAGGGAGCGCTCAAGCTCAAGGAGATCTCCTACATCCATGCGGAAGGTTACGCCGCGGGCGAACTTAAACACGGGCCGATCGCACTGATCGACGAAAACATGCCCGTGGTGGTGATCGCCCCCTATGATCGCGTTTTCGAAAAAACCGTGTCCAACATGCAGGAGGTCGCGGCGCGCGGCGGCAACATCATTCTCATGACCGACGCGAAGGGGGTGGCGGAGGCGGCCGTCGAGCCGCTGGAGACGATTATCATGCCCGATATGGCGGCCACTTTCGCACCATTGATCTATGCGGTGCCGGTGCAGCTGCTGGCCTATCATACCGCGGTCGTGATGGGCACGGACGTCGACCAGCCGCGCAATCTGGCAAAATCCGTCACTGTCGAATAAGACAGGAGGTCGCAGGGCGGTTCGTCGCGCAATATGCAAAGTCTGCTACAACACTTATATGAGCGAATATCAATTTTTGGACGTCTTTGATCTGGAACCACGATGACGCGTGACGACCCTTCGAGCGGCGGATCGGACGACCATCTCCCGGATATGCCTCGCGGGGTCATCGCGCGATTCCGGAATTACTTTCTGACCGGCCTGATTGTCGCGGGCCCGGTGGCGATCACGCTTTACCTGACCTGGTGGTTCGTGAACTGGGTCGACAACCTGGTGCGGCCGTTCGTTCCGATCGCATATCGGCCGGAAACGTACCTGCCTTTCATATTGCCGGGATCTGGCTTGATCGTCGCGGTGTTCGCGCTGACGATGCTCGGTTTCCTGACGGCCAACCTGATCGGCCGGACGCTGGTCGATCTTGGCGAAAAGGTCCTTGGCCGGATGCCGGTGGTGCGGGCAATCTACCGCGGACTCAAGCAGGTTTTCGAAACGCTGTTTTCCGGATCGGGATCGAGCCTCCGCAGAGTCGGTCTGGTTGAATTTCCGTCGCCCGGCATGTGGTCGATCGTACTTATTTCGCAAGTGCCGAGCGCGAATGTCGCCGCCCGACTCCCCGCTCAGGAAGAGTATATTTCCGTGTTCCTGCCCTGTGCGCCCAACCCGACCACGGGTTTCTTCTTCTACGTGCCCAAGAGCAGGGTCATCGATGTCGATATGAGCACCGAGGAGGCGGCAACCCTGATCATGTCCGCCGGCGTCGTTCAGCCGAACTCCGATTCGCAGAAGAAGCTCGCGGCTCTGGCAGAAATGGCCGAAGCGGCGCGCGTCGCGAATGCCTCCGGCCGTGCGTCCACAACGGCTGCGAAGGTCGACTGACGCTTGGAGCCTTTCCGTTTCCGACAGGGTCAGAAGCGGGCTCTATGATTTTGATTTGACGCGTTTTCTTCGCGCGAACCGGTGTCTACTTCGCTCGAAAACGCTTTAACCGGCGCCGAGCAGGGGCAGGGCTTCGTCACGCTCGAACAGATACAACAGGCACCGCAAGGCTTCGCCCTGCGCGTCCGCGAGATTCGGATTCTGCTTCATAATGCGTAAGGCTTCGTCGCGGGCCAGCGTGATGAGTTGCGCGTGGACATCGGAGCGCGCGATGCGATAGCCGGGCAGGCCGCTTTGACGGGTGCCGAGCACGTCGCCTTCGCCGCGCAGCCTGAGGTCTTCCTCGGCAATACGGAATCCGTCCGTGGTTTCCCGGATCACCCGCAGCCGGGCGGCCGACATCTCGCCCAACGGCTCCCGGTAAAGCAGCAGGCAGGTCGAAGGTTCTGAGCCGCGACCGATGCGGCCTCGCAACTGATGGAGTTGCGCAAGACCGAAGCGTTCGGCGTTCTCGATCACCATGATGGTCGCCGCCGGCACGTCGACGCCGACCTCGACGACGGTTGTCGCGACCAGCAGATTGATTTCGCCCGCCGCGAATTCCGCCATCACGCGATCCTTTTCGGAGCCACGCATCTTGCCGTGAACAAGGCCGACCCTGTCGCCGAAGCGTGCCTTGAGGCTTTGATAACGCTGCTCGGCATCGCTCAGGTCGACGGCGTCGGATTCCTCAACCAGCGGGCAGATCCAGTAAGCCAGCTTTCCCGCCTTCACGGCGCGGCCAACCGCGTCGATGACCTCGTTCAACCGGCCCTCGGAAACGGCGCGGGTATCGATCGGCTGCCGGCCCGCGGGCTTTTCGCGCAATTCGGATACGTCCATGTCACCGAAATAGGTCAGCACCAACGTGCGCGGGATCGGTGTCGCGCTCAGCACCAGGACATCGACGGCTTCACCCTTGGCCGTCAATGCGAGGCGCTCGCGCACGCCGAAACGGTGCTGCTCGTCCACCACCGCGAGAGCGAGCGACCTGAACGTGACATCATCCTGGATCAGGGCATGAGTCCCGACGAGCAGGTCGATGTCGCCCTCGGCGAGGCGCGCCGTGATCTCGCGCCGTTCCTTGCCTTTCTCGCGGCCGGTAAGAATTGCGACACGCAGGCCGGCTCGTTCGGCAAGCGGCGCGATGGTCTTGATATGCTGGCGGGCGAGAACTTCGGTCGGTGCCATCAAGGCGGTCTGCTTGCCGGCTTCGGCCACCGCCGCGGCGGCGAGCAGCGCGACCACCGTCTTGCCCGAGCCGACATCGCCCTGAAGCAGCCGCAGCATCCGCACCGGTTGCCGCAGGTCGTCGCTGATCGCGGCGGCGGCTTGCTGTTGGGATGCGGTGAGGGCATAGGGCAGCGCGTCGATGATCCTGTTGCGCAGGTGTCCGTCGCCTGCGTGGCGATTTCCAGCCGGGCGACGAAGCTGCGCGCGCACCAGCGCCAGCGCAAGCTGGCCGGCAAGCAATTCGTCGAAGGCGAGGCGTGACCAGAACGGGCCTTCCGGCAGCGTATCAGTCAACTCCAGAGGGACGTGGACCCGACGGATCGCTTGCTCCAGCGACGGGAAGCCGCACCGGCGCGAAATGTCCGGATCGATCCATTCGGGCAACATCGGCATTTTCTGCAACGCCTGCGCGATCGCGCGGCGCAGGGATCCGAGCGCCAAGCCCTCCGTGAGCGGATAGACGGGATCGATGCTTGAAAGTGCCGCCAGTCCGGCCTCATCGACTACCCGGTCTGGGTGAACGATTTGAAGCGCGCCGTCGAATATCTGCGCCGTGCCGGACACGTAGCGTTTACTACCTGCGGGAAGCAGCTTTTCGACGTAGCCCGGCTGGGCGCGGAAGTAGGTCAGCACGACGTCTCCGGTCTCATCGCTGGCGTAGACCAGGTGCGGTGCGCGCGAGCGTCCGGGCGGCGCAGGGCGATGGCGGTCGATGGTCACCTCCAGCGTCACGACGGTGCCGGGAACGGCGTCGCGGATCTTGGGTCGAGCCCGGCGATCGATGACGCTTGCGGGCAGGTGAAACAGCAGATCGATCAGCCGCGGAGTGTCGTTACGCCCGAGCAGATACCGAAACAGCTTGTCCTGCTTCGGGCCGACGCCAGGCAGGCCGGTCACGGGTGCAAAGAGCGGATTGAGCAGCGCGGGACGCATCGAACGACTCGACGGAAGTCAGGTGGACCGGTTGCAAGCCTTGAATGCAATTTGCCGATTATGCAATGCGCGAACAGATGCTGACATCTCCGATCGCCAGGGCTATATGGTGCCGGCCCGGCTCGTCCGGGCTTTCGGCGTTTGCCTGGGATGGACGAATGACGGGATCGACACGATCAAGCCACGGCCTGGATGACCGCCGTAAACGGCTGCTGTATCGCTGCTGGCATCGCGGAATGCGCGAGATGGACTTGATTCTCGGCCGGTTCGTTGAGGAGGAGATCGGTTCATTGACGGACGCGGAGCTAAACGATCTCGAAAGCCTGATCGAGGTTCCGGACCCGGACCTTTACGCGGCGCTGAGCGACGGCGCTCCGCTGGCTTCCGAGTACCGGACGGCGCTGTTCGATCGCATCAAGTCATTCCGGCCGGGACAGGACGCATGAAAGCGGTTTCAAAGTCACCTGCGGAATCGCTGTCACCGGGTCGTCCGCTGACGCTCGCGAATGTCGCGGAAGGCGCCGAAGGGCTCGTCGTCTCCGACCTCGCGCGAGCCGTCAAGGCCAATGCGACGCGGCGAGCCTCGGCGGGCAGCCTGACGGTGGTCTGCCGTGACGGTCCGCGGATGCAGCAACTGGCGCGGGCACTCGAATTCTTCGCGCCTGATATTTCGATCATGCAATTCCCGGCGTGGGACTGCCAGCCCTATGACCGGGTCTCGCCACATGGGGCCGTACTTGCCCAGCGCCTGACGACGCTGGCGCGTTTGTCTCGCCTGACCGGCAGCGAGAAGCCTCTGATTGTCCTCACGACGATCAACGCGGTCCTGCAACGCGTGCCCGCGCGCGAGATCGTCGCGTCCCAAGCCCTGTCGGTCGCGCCCGGCAATGTGGTGCCGATGGATTCGATCGCCGCATGGCTTGAGCACAACGGCTACAACCGCTCTTCAACGGTGCGCGAACCCGGCGAATACGCCGTCCGCGGCGGCATCCTCGACCTGTTTCCGTCGAACCTCGATCATCCTGTGCGATTCGATTTTTTCGGCGACTCGCTGGAGTCGATCCGGTCATTCGACCCGGAAACCCAGCGTACGCTGTTCGACGTCCGCTCGCTCGATCTTGTCCCGATTTCCGAATTCCAGTTCGTCACCGAAACCATCCGGCGCTTCCGGATGGGATACGTCGCCGCTTTCGGCGCACCGGAACGCGATGACCTGTTGTATGAGGCCGTGAGCGAAGGGCGGCGGTATCCGGGCATGGAGCACTGGCTGCCGCTGTTTCACGAACGCATGGACACGCTGTTCGATTATCTTGACGGCGCGGCCGTCGTCATCGAGCCGCAGGGGGAAGACGCCGTGAGCGAGCGTTTCAAGCAGATCGCCGATTACTTTGAAGCGCGCCGCGAGGCCCGTGAGCACGCCGCTAGCGGCGTACCCTACAAGCCGCTTCCGCCTGACTGTCTTTACATGACCCCGGATGAATGGACGAAACGCCTTGATGAGGCGGCTTTGGTGCGGCTGACGCCGTTCGCGGTGCCTGACGAAGCCGTCGATGTCATCGATGCGGGCGCGCGGCAGGGGCGGAATTTCGCACCCGAACGAGCGGACGCCGCCGTCAACGTTTTCGAGTCCGTCGTCTCCCACATCCAGGCGTTGCAGGCCGCGCGAAAGAAAGTCGTCGTGACGTTGTGGAGCGAGGGATCGCGCGACCGCATGGCGAGCATGCTGAGGGATCACAAGCTGCTTAACCTGACCAGCATCAATACCTGGCGTACCGTTCAGGCCACGCCCCGCAACGAGGTCATGCTCGCCGTCGTCGGGGTGGAATCGGGATTTGAGACCGAATCTGTCGCGATCATCAGCGAACAGGATATCCTTGGTGATCGCCTGGTGCGGCCGCGCAAGGCCAGCCGCAAGCTCGAAAACTTCATCTCGGAAGTCACCAGCCTTGCGGCGGGCGATCTCGTTGTTC
>CAZOOO010000131.1:0-8647 GCA_964581435.1 uncultured Hyphomicrobiales bacterium
ATTTTATTATGGAAAATATGGCGTTAGTTAGAAAATGGAGCGCTTCACCCGCTCCAGAAGGATTTCAATGCAGGACGATGAGTTAGCCCTCTCCGGCGCGCGGGTAACGCTCGTGACAACATGACGGTGATCGCTGAACTGCCCCGTCCGACGCCATATGGCGAACCATGAACCGGGGCAACCCTCGTCGCCTGATCCTTCCCGGAACGCGGCAATGTGGTTAGCCGATGCGAGATGCTCGGCGGGAGAGCACCACGGTAGAAAAAGAGCCGCTTCGCCTACATATCGCACAAGACGGGATGGCCTGCCTTGGTATAACGCCGCCTGCCGGGTTGCAGTTTGGAATCGCAGGCCAAACGACCGAAGTAATCGAAGAGGTTTCGAGATGACCAAACGCAGCACCAATCCTTGCGCCCGCCAGATCAGTTTTGCCGGCAAGGTCCGTACCTTCAACCTGAATGACCCCAAGGTTTTCGCCATGATCGCAGGTGGAGCGAAACTGAAGCAGGTCGCGAGGATGATCACGATCTCCCGTCTCGGTATAGGCCGGGCGCCGCTGGCCGGACCTTACGGCGATACACCGGCGGCTTGCCACAAACGCTTCGTTGAAAAGATCTATTCGGCGACCGATGTGGAGAATGTCATCACCCTCGGACTGATCGGCGGCGGGACGCCCGAAGATGAGGCTTTTGCGCTTGTTGATGAGCATGTCGTCGGTAAGCCGCTCGAAGCCAACGCGTTGATTGCATCGGAAACCATTGCCGCGCTGTTCGCTGATAAAGGTGATGCGCAAGCATAGTGGGAACGGTTACTCGAAATTCCAGTCCTTGCCGATCGTTCGGACCTCGGCAAGGTAGGAATTAAGGCATCGGGCGTCACCATTGACGGTCCTGGCAATTACGTCAGGTCGATGCGCGACGAAACGATCGCGCCGATGTATGGAACGGATCTCAAGCAAGAGACTCGCGAGCGTGGCTGAAATGAGCGGTCGCTGCGCCGATGGTTCGACCCATTCGTTCCGGATGACGGCCCGTCGTGTCGCGAGGCGGATCTGTCATTCACCGCGCCGCCACGCAAAGCGAACCTCGTTGCGCGCTGATACCCTTTGATTGATCGCGGCCCGGCAAGCGGCCCAACGATGCCGCCCCCAATAGCTCGCGTAATGCTTTTGCATCGTTCCGAATGCGCTTGCGGAGATGCATTACTTTCGAAGCATTCAAATTTTGTATTTCTTGCAACGCCTTGAAGGCGGCACATGCCGAGGGTAGGTAGCCGGAGTAGCTGCCGCCATGCTCTGTGAGAGGCGTGCGGCTGTGCGCGACGTCGTATTGTTCGCGGGCCAGAGAGCAAAGTATGCACGTCATCATGCGGAACTGTATCAGCCCGGCTGATGGTCATTTTCTTTATGCATCCATCATCATGGCCGTTCCGCAACATGTTACGGTCATGGCGATACGCGCAGATGTAAGTCATCGCCATAGATCGCAAGTCGCGGACGGCGCGTGATGGGAAACCTGATCGCCGTCACGCAGGGCGGTTGGATGTTTCGCGTCATCGCGCGAAGAATCCCGATTTTTATCGCGCTCGTTGCGCATACCGCTGTCTTGTTAACGCTGGTTTACGATCCGACGGTCAACCTGGTTGTCGACGAACAACCAGGTTCGACCTTTGTCGAGATCGTCGCTGTTTCTCCTCATGGCTCAACCGTTGCCGAGCAAGGTGAGTTTGCAGAACCGGCATCGAAGGAGCCGGTCGAATTACCCCTTCCGACGCTCGCCGACGAGCCCCCGCTGGAGATTCCGGAACAGGGAGAAGCGACAGAAAAGCCGGTGATATTGCCGGTGCCGAGTCCTAAGCGGGCCGTAGCTCCTAAGGTGAGCGCCCCTCGCGTTCGGCTGGCCGCAAGATTCGGGGCGTCTCGTCCGAATGAGCAGATCGGTGACGCGGCCGGTGCGCCCGACCAGCCCAACGGCGGATCCACAGGAACGACCGACGTCAATCAGGTGCCGGTCGATGTCCTGTCTGCCTGGAAAGCGAGGCTGCTTTCCCACCTCGAGCGCCACAAACGCTATCCGAGCGAGGCTCGTATGAAGGGAATTGAGGGGACGGCGTATTTGAGCTTCGGCATGGATGGCGGCGGTCGGGTGCTCGGATATCAGCTGTTGCGTTCGTCGGGTTCCTCCGAACTAGATGAAGAAGTTTTGGCGATGATCGTGCGCGCATCTCCCTTGCCCCCTGCGCCGCCGGAAATCGACGCGCAGGTGGTACGGCTCGTCGTTCCCGTGCGATTCAGGATGTGAACTCGCACCGGCGATCGCGCGGTCTGGAAGGTTTCGGGATTCGTGCTTATGTCCGCTCGATAAGAACTGAAAGGTGAACCATGCGCTGGAAGCTTGGCCTCGCTGCGGTTCTCGCAGTCATGGTTATTTTGCCGGCATCGAGCCACGCCGGCGTGAACGTGCGCTTCGTCAATCCTAGCCGCTATACCGATGCCGGCTCATTCGATGCCACGCCGGCGTCGGTGGAGGCGGCCTTGCGTGCTCATCTGGATCGTCTCGGCAAGCGATTTCTCGCGCCCGGGCAGATCCTCGACATCGATATCGTCGATATCGATCTTGCCGGCTACCAACAACCGTTGCGTTATGCTCCCAATAACGTCCGGATCATGCGCGGCGTCACGCCGCCGAGGATCGAGCTGCGTTATGTATTGACCGAGAGAGGCCGACGTAAGCGCGGCGGCGCAGAGACGCTCACCGATATCAACTACCAGATGAATCCGGCGGCGCGCTTTTCGAGCGATCGGTATGTATACGAGAAGGCGCTGCTGGACGATTGGTTCCGGCGTGCCTTCTCCACCGGCCGCCCCGGTTTCTGAGGCGCCGGTCGGAGCTTGCGGGCGGACTCGGCGCGAGCACCCTGCTTTCGCTGGCCAGGGCGTAGACGCCTGCAACGGGGGCGAGCATGACGGACAGGGGAATCATCGATCGGCGCCTGCTCCAGCCTGGCAGGGAGCCATTAGCTAGAAGCTATCTAAACTATTAGCGTTGCGGCTGTTTTGTGGTTCTTCTATCACGGCCTGGGCAACCCTTCTTCCGCGAGAGCCGAAGGTTTGTCGCCACGTTCGGAATCACGCATCGCAGAATGGACACAGCGGCCACAACGGAGACCCATGACGACCTGATGTCGGTTTATCTCCGGCACTGGAAGGCTTTGTGCGCGCATTTGAAGAAACGGACCGGCTCGCAGGAGCTTGCCGAGGACGCGCTTCAGGAAACATGGATGCGGCTGGCGGGAATGAGGGGCGACGCGGCCGCGATCCAAGACCATCATGCCTTCATCCTGCGTGTCGCCGGCAACATCGCCGTCGACCTTGTCCGCAAGGAGCGGCGTCATGCTGTTCATTGCGTCAGCGACGAGACGCTGCTCGCCGCGGTGGCCGATAATTCGCCGTCGCCCGAGATCTGCGTCATCGACCGCGACCAGCTTCGCCTTCTCGCGCTGGCGCTGGCCCAGTTGCCGGCGAAGCCGCGGGCGGCGCTGTTGCTGAGCCGCTGCGACGGCCTGTCCCACCGGGAGATCGGCGCCCGGCTGAAGGTCTCCGAGAGCATGGTCGCGAAATATCTCGGGCAGGCGCTGCGCCATTGCCGCGATCATTACCGCCATCAGCCCTGAAATTTGCGCCGACCGGTCTATGATCGGCCCGCTCGTTTCGTCATAGAGAGAGGAGGCCGGCGCGTTGACGCGCCCTGCGCTGGAGTGGCTGGTTGCGATGACGCCGAAAGACAGGCAGCAGCATGAATCCGACATCGCGCTGAGCGACGCGGCGATCGACTGGCTCGTCAGGCTCAAGTCCGGGCAGGCGACGAACGACGATCATGCCGCCTTTGCGGCATGGCGCGGGCAGAGCATGGAGCACGAACTGGCCGCGCGCGAGGCCGAAGCCGTCTGGCATGGCGTCGGCGTCGCGGGCGACCGCGCCCGGACCCTGGAGCGAAAGGAACGCCGCGCCAAGGTGACGCGACGCGCCGTGCTGGGCGGGGGAACGCTGGCGGTAGCCGGCTTCGTCGTGGCGGGATCCGGCGTCATCGGGCCGCGGGCGTTTGCCGACCACGTCACCGGGGTTGGAGAACAGCGCACCGTTGGTCTCGCGGACGGCTCGTCCGTATTCCTCAACGCCAGTTCGGCGTTTTCCGTCCAGTTCAGCGCTCAAGAGCGCCGGCTGTCGCTGCTTGAAGGCCAGGCCACCTTCACGGTCGCGCACGATACGGCGCGGCCCTTTATCGTCGAGGCGGGAGACGGGCAGACCCGTGCTGTCGGAACGGTTTTCGACATCGATATCCGCGCCGGCGAGGTGGTGGTGACGGTCGTGGAGGGCGTGGTCGCGATCACGACCGATCAGTCTCCCGATCCGGTCGTCGCGCGGGTGGACCAGCGCGTCCGCTATCTCCCGCGCGGCAGGCCCTCGGGGCCGGAATCCGCCGATGCCTATATTGAAACGGCGTGGCGCCGCGGCAAGCTGATCTTCAATCGCCGCCCGCTGGCCGATGTGGTGGCCGACATCGAGCGCTACCGTCGCGGACGGATCGTCCTGATGGGAGACGGGCTGCGGTCGCTGGAGGTGACCGGCGTGTTCGATCTCAACGATCCGGAAGCGATCCTGCGCACGATCGAGGATACCCTGCCGGTGCAGATGACGCGGCTGCCGTTCGTCACCATCGTTCGGTAGTCCGATCTGATAGAGCGGGAGCGAAGCATGTCCTCGGGCTTGACCCGAGGATGGATACCGGTTCGCGTGAAGAAAACGCGTCAAAACAAAATCATAGAGCCCTGCTTCTGATTCAATCAGAAGCGGAAAGGCTCTAGATCGTCCGCGCTCCACTCTCTCCGCCGTCATGCCCGTGCTTGTCACGGGCATCCACGCCTTAAGGGCGGTTCAACGAGACAAAGACGTGGATGGCAGGGATAAACCCGGCCATGACGAATTGTCGGGATGTTTCCGTCCAAGTCTTCCGTCCGGTTTTTTTTTCATCGAATCCGCTGCAAGGTTTTGCCGGCCGTTTCGTCCTTGTTTCCGAGGGACGGCGCAGCGGCGGTATTGCCCGAGGCCCTCACGTCAGGATTGGGGCAGGGTGGGCATTACATTATGAGTCGGACAGGACAAGGCAGGCGCGGCAAGGGTACGGTATCGGCACTCGGGGACGTTCTGTTGGGATCGACGGCGGCGCTGGCGCTCCTGACGAGCGCGGCAGTCATCGAATCCGCGTATGCCCAGGCGATTCCGTCGCAGCAAGGCGCGTCGCAGGCGATCGCCTTCAACATCCCGGCGCAGGATCTCGGCGGGGCGCTCAACGCATTCGCCGACCGGGCCGGACTGCGTTTGCTGTTTCCCTCCAATCTCGTCGCGGGACGGCGCAGCGCCGGTCTGGCGGGGACGCTGACGCGCAACCAGGCGCTCAGCCGCCTGCTGGCCGGATCCGGTCTCACCTATCACTTCACCAGCGCGAACACCGTGACCATCGCCGATCCCACCGCCGCTGCTTCGTCTGTCGGAGCGGCGCCCGCCGGCGCGATCTCGCTCGACACCATCGACGTGCAGGGCGCGACGTCAAGCGATCCCGGCCGAACTGAAGGCACCGGCGCCTACACGCCGAGCGTGACCGCGACCGCGACGCGGCTTCAACTCAGCCCGCGCGAAACGCCGCAGTCGATCAGCGTCATCACGCAGCAGCATATGAAAGATTTCAGCTTGAGATCGGTTGACGAGGTCGTCAGTCACACGCCTGGCCTCAGCACCGTGAATGCCGGGAGTGAGCTGGTCTATTTCTATGCCCGCGGTTTCCAAGTTCGGAACTTTCAGTACGACAACATGCCAAGCTCGAATACGGGAAACGGATTTCCGGGCACCGAGACACTCACGGACATGACGATCTATGATCGCGTTGAGGTGCTCAAGGGTGCAACGGGCCTTATGACAGGCGTCGGTGATCCCGGAGCCACCATCAACCTCATCCGCAAGAAACCGACCAGCAACTTTCAGGGTTACACGACATTCAGAGCTGGCTCGTGGAACGATTATCGCGGTGAACTCGACCTCAGCAGCCGGCTGAATGAAAGCGGAACAGTGCGCGGGCGTTTTGTCACGGCTCAGCAGGACAGGAACTCGTACCTCGATCATTATCAGCATAAAAGCTCTGTCTTTTACGGGATTGTTGAAGCTGATCTGACGCCGGATACGCTATTCACCGTTGGCGCGGACTATCAGCGCAATACCCCCAGAGGCTCCACTTATGGAATGATTCCGCTGTTCAACAGCCTTGGCGAGTTCAATGAGGTGCCGCGCTCGTTCAACCCCGGCGCGCGCTGGAGCAGTTGGGCACAGAATGCCTATAACGTCTTCACGATGCTGGAGCACCACTTTGACAACGAGTGGCGCGTCAAGCTGCAACTCAATCGCCAGGTCAGCGGCTACAACGCCATGCTCGGCTCCGCCAGCGCTGGTGCTCCGAATCCGCTGGATGGAACAGGAGCCAGCATGTGGCGAACTAATTTCGCTGGCCAAACTCGGAATGATACAGCCGACCTATACGCCACGGGACCGATCTGGTTGTTCGACCGCAAGCATGAACTTGTGGTCGGTGGCCGTGTTTCGAGAATGCAGCGAACGAACAACAACTTCAGGGTTGACCCAGGCGGCCCGGGGGCAAGCAACATTGTTCCCGACTTTTACAATTGGACCGGAAACGTTCCCCAACCGGGATGGTTGCCATTGGCGACCAACCCCGACAAGGAGACCTTCGACGAAAGCGGATTCTATGCAGCCACGCGACTTCAGTTGCATGACAGGCTGAAGGTGATGCTGGGTGGCCGCGTCATCAACTATGAGGCTCGCCTACACGTATGGGGAAACGACGATCAATACAAAACGTCTGGCAAGGTGATACCGTATTATGGCGCTATTCTCGACCTCACAGACGTTCTTTCCGCCTATGCCAGCTATGCAGGCATTTTCCGGCCTCAAGCCGAGCGGACCGAACAAGGCACCACGCTTCCGCCGCTTGAAGGCACGAACGCGGAAGTCGGTCTCAAGGCTGCTTTCTTTGATGGGCGGCTTAACGCCAGCGCCGCGTACTATCAAGTCAAGCAGGACAATTATCCGATCCTGACAGGAGGATTAACGCCAAACGGAGCGCCGGCCTACCGACCGGCGGACGGCGTCATGAGCGAAGGATTTGAGCTGGAAATCTCGGGCCAGCTCTCGCCGCAGTGGCAGCTCCAGGCCGGCTTTACCCACAATGTCTCGCAGCTCGACAATGTGAGGGTCTCGACCCTCACGCCGTCGAACCAGTTTACATTCTACAGTACCTACAAGCTCGACGGTACGTTAGACGGCTTGACGTTGGGCGGCGGGGCGCGCTGGCAGGACATTACCTGGGAGAATACGACTAATCCGGTCCATGGTCCGGTGCAGCATGTCGCGCCGAGCTACTGGGTGGTGGATGCGATGGCGAGCTATAAGTTCAACGATAATCTGTCGGCCACGCTCAACATCAGGAACCTGCTCGATAACAAATACTATAACTTCTATGGCTGGTACACTGGCTACTCTTGGGGTGCGCCGCGCAGCGTGCTTCTCACCATGACCTACAGGTTCTGAGGTCAGCGGCGGGCGAAGTGTTCGGAAAAACAATCCGTGAAGAACGGCGTCGCTTTGCTCGCCTATGGGTCCGGCCATCCACGTCTTTCTTTGCTGAAATCCCAAAGACGTGGACGCCCGGCATAAAGCCGGGCATGACGAAGGTTGATTCCACCTAAACCAAATCTGCTCTAGAATCGCGAGACGATATCCGGCAGGCTGGGGCGGGGCCGATCCTTGCTGGGCTTGGTCGGCGTGCCGATGTGGATGAAGCCGGCGAATCTTTCGTCCGGCTTCAGCCCGAGGCCGTCGAGGATGTCGCGATCGTAGGCGAACCAGCCGGTCAGCCAGTTGGCGCCGTAGCCGAGCGCTGTAGCTGCGTTGACGATGCTCATGGCGCTGGCGCCCGCCGACAGCACCTGCTCCCACGACGGCACCTTGGGGTGCTGCTTGATGCAGCTCACCACGCCGATCACCAGCGGCGCTTCCATCAACTGCTGTTTTTCGATTTCGATTTCCTCCTGCGGCGCCGACGGGTTCTTGCGCGCGTAGACGCGGGCGATGACCTCACCCGCGCGGGCGCGTCCGTCGCCTTCGAACACGATGAACCGCCACGGCGCGATCTTGCCGTGATCCGGCACGCGCGCGCCGATGGTGAGGATGGTCTCGATCTCCTCAGCCGAGGGAGCGGGGCCGCTCATGTCGCGCGGCTTGACCGAGCGGCGGGTGCGCATGAATTCGATGATATCGGACATGGATTCTTTCTTGTGACCTGCTGTTGCTCGGTTGGATGGCGCTCGCGGTGACGCGTCAGGCTTTGCCTCGCTCCCGTTTGATGTCCGGCGGCACGGCTTCCGCCACCAGCGCCGCGATTGCCTCATCGGTCGGCGTCACCTTCTGGCCGTCGCTGCCGAGGCGGCGGACGGAGACCGACCGGCTCTCGGCTTCCTTCTTGCCGACCACGAGCAGCGCCGGAATTTTCGCCAGCGAGTGTTCGCGCACCTTGTAGTTGAT
>CAZOOO010000132.1:0-8623 GCA_964581435.1 uncultured Hyphomicrobiales bacterium
CGGCCATCAAGCCATCCTTAAAGCCAGACGCGACACTTCTTCAACAGCCTGCTAGGGCCAATCTGCGAACGTCCATACGGGCCCGCAGCGCATCATCGGTGCATCTTGAGGCCGGACAGATGGCAACATCCGTCTCATACCAACGGCCCCCGGATTTGACTCACATTTTGGGTTCGCCAATCAGTGAGTTTCTGAATCGATGTTGCTGCTTAAGCGGGAGCGATATCGATGGGGGCAGCGGTAGCGATTACGCGGCTTGATTTGACTGCGGGCGAGCTTCGCAAGGCGGCACGCAAAGAGAAGAACGGTACGGCGGCGCGGCGGATACTGGCGCTTGCGCTTGTGCTGGAGGGCTCGGACCGCAAGAAGGCAGCCGAAAGTTGCGGGATGGATCGCCAGACCCTGCGGGACTGGATGCATCGTTATAACGCCGAAGGCTTGGCGGGACCGCGGTCGCGCAAACTGATGGGACCGCGGTCGGGGCTGACGCCGGAGCAGCAGGCTGCATTGGCCGCGTTGGTCGAGACCGGTCCCGATCCTGAGCAACATGGGGTCGTGCGGCGGCGGCGGGTGGATTTGCGCGACGAGCTTGAGCGACGGTTTGGCGTCAAACTGCACGAACGTTCGGTCGGCAAGGATCTGGCCAAGCTCGGCTACCGCCGGCTCTCGGTGCGGCCCCGCCATCCGCAAGCCGATGAAGCGGCTCAGGAAGCGTTCAAAAAAACTTTGCTGCGACCATCACGGCAACGCTCCCCGCTCGCGCCCAAGGCAAGCCGATCGAAATCTGGTTCCAGGACGAGGGTACGCATCCGGCCAGCACCCCGTACAGGTGTGCTGCGCTGGTGTGCGGGATCGCTCAGGCAGCGACCGCTTTGGATTGTTGGTTCACTTTCCAATTCCACGGGAGCAGGTCGGCGACGTTGTTGGCGGGGTGATCTGGAAGCCTTGCCAACACATCAGCGAGCCAGGCTTGCGGATCAACGTCGTTCATCTTGCAGGTCTCGATCAGGGTATAGACGGCGGCGGCACGATTGCCGCCGGCATCTGAGCCGGCGAAGGTCCAATTTCGTCTTCCGATAGCCACTCCGCGTAACGCTCGTTCGGCAGCGTTGTTCGAGAGGCAGACGCGACCATCGTCCACGAAGCGGGTGAACGCCGCCCAGCGATTGAGCAGGTAGTTGATCGCCTTTGCGGTATCGTTGCCTGATGAGAGCAAGGTCCGCTGCTGACGCATCCAGATCTCGAGATCGGCAACGATCGGAGCGGACCTCTCACGACGTACAGCAAGCCGCTGGTCCGGCGTTTTGCCGTTGATGGCACGCTCGATCTCGAACAGGACATCAATGCGTCGCACTGCTTCGCTGGCGATCGGTGCCTCGCCAGATTTCGCCAGGTCGAAGAACTTTCTGCGGCCGTGGCTCCAACAGGCCGCCTCAAGGATCGGAGCTGGCTTCCGTTGGGCCTTGTAGAGTTGGTTATGCGCCCGAGCTCAATCCGATTGAAAACGTCTGGGAGTACCTGCGCGCCAACAAGCTCGCCATCACCGTCTTCGACGACGACGACGACGTTATCGTCGCCACAACCTGCGAAGCCTGGAACTTCTTCGCAAACAATCCAGATCCCATCGCCTCAATCACAAGCCGCACTTGGGCAACAGTCAATCCTTAGGGCCGTTGGTATTAGGCGGCAATAGATCTTCGATTGGTCGCCGCCGAGCGTCCCGCTTGCTGCTGCTGGACGAGAAAAAATCAGCGCTTCATGCCGGCGGGCGCGGGATCGCCCCCTCGGACTTGTGACCGGCAATCATGGTAGGGCGGATTTCCTGCGCCAGGCCAAGATTTTCCCAGCGCGTCGTCAGCCGGCCGGCGAAATCGGCCGGCATCGGCAGATTTGGCAGCATGCCGGGCCATACGTCGAGGATTTTCTCGACGGTGTGCCGCACTTCGCGCTTCACGGCGGAAAACTCGATGCCCGTATATTTCGCCAAGCGCTCGAAGCTTTTGAGGTCGACGAGCTTCGGATCCTTGCTGCCGGCGAATTCCAGAGCCATCTCGTCGTCGCCGAGATAGAACATCGGAACGATGTCGTAGGCGGGCGACAAGACTGCGTTGACCTCGTCCGGGAAGCTGAACGACCAGTTCTTAAGGTGACTGTCGGAGTTACCGATCATCACGTCGTTTACAATCCGCCGTACCGCCTGTAACGCTTGGCCGCGTCCCGGGACGAATCTGGTCACCAACCTCGCCAGCATCGTCTGGTTGGCGTCGTACTTCTGGTCGTGGACGACCCCGACAACCTGGGCAAAGTCCTCCATATGGATCCGCGTCCCGCCCGGACCGCGGTCGAACCGCGTGACCACAAGGCAATGCTCGCCGCCCAGCAGATATTTCGGATCGACGTCGTGGACTTCGCGGTTGGGCACCAGACGAATTTCCGCGGTTTCCACCCCGGCGGCGCGCGCAAGCGTCATCGCCGCGAACTCGCCTTCAGGCAGCAGGGAATACTTCTCGCTCGGCGTCTTGAGAATGACGTCGCCCGCAGCGTCCTCCATCGGCAGCGTGATCGCGCCTCTGTTGTTTCGCTGCATTGAGAACTTCAGTTGGACGCCCGCCAGCGAAAACCTGATCTTGCCGGCGGTCGCGTCCTGCTGCATCCGGACGGGCGGAGGTGCCTCCCCGCCGGTCTCCGGCACGGCCAGCACTGCGCCCGGCAGATCGTGCCCCAGCCGACGTAGAATGTCGAAGCTGTCGAACGCGCCGACGCCGAACTCCTTCTGAATGAGTTCCAGCAGCGCGCCTTCCGGCAGCAGATTTTCGAAGAAGATCGGCGCCTGTCCGGCATTGCTGATCTTGTCGCCGCGGTTCAACAGGCGCGCCTTCGTCCCCTTCGGGCCGTCCTCCGCCAAGTCCGCGCTTTTCCAAGCGAGACTGCAGACGGGACGCCGTGGGCCGAGCGCGATGTAGGACTGGTCGACGAGGAAGGTCATGGCGCCCTCCGGATCGCGGTGGAGCGCGCCCACCCGCGTCCGGCGGTCCGGCGTCGGCCTCAGATAGATGCCGAGCGTCGCCGGTTTATTTAGGACCCGCATGAGACGGCTCCTCCTCGTCGGCGTCCACGCTGTCGTCGACGAACACCTCATCGTAGACCGACGGCACAGGACTGCCAGCCGTCGGCGACGCCGTCGGCTGCCCGATCATTTTCATGACCTCCTCGAGACGCTCGGTCGGCACGTAGACCAGCGACATGCCCAGCGTCTCGCCGGCGTCGGTCAGCATATCGATCGAGCTGTTGGCCGAACCCGTTTCCATTTCGCTGAGTCTTGCCGGATTCCGGCCGGTGCGCTGAGCGAAGTCCTGCAGTCGCCATTTGCGTTCGCGACGCGCGGCGTTCAGTTGCGAGCCCAAACGCTTTCTGACGGAATCTTTCGACATAACGAATACATCAACATTTTTTTCTTTATAACGAAATAAATGGGGGTTGTCAAGTCTCATTTCGTTAAAGAGAAATATATGAATAATTTTTCCATATACCGAAAATAAACAAGGCAAAAAGACCACCGGAACAGAAATGAGGAACCGGTGGGACGGAGGTATCGTCCAAACGCCAACTGAGAGACAACGCCCCCGATTGCCCATCCTGGCGCCTTTGCCCGCTGACCGGAAGGGCCGACCAACTGGCCGCCGGGAACGTCGGAGACGGGGAAGCAGTCTGCGACAGTCTTCGCTTTGCGCTGGTTAGCAATGAGCCGCCATCGGCTCCATCCGGCGTGCGTAACGAACGCAACGTCTTGCGAGGTGTCCCGCAGGGTCTGGCGATCCATCCCGCAACTTTCGGCTGCCTTCTTGCGGTCCGAGCCCTCCAGCACAAGCGCAAGCGCCAGTATCCGCCGCGCCGCCGTACCGTTCTTCTCTTTGCGTGCCGCCTTGCGAAGCTCGCCCGCAGTCAAATCAAGCCGCGTAATCGCTACCGCTGCCCCCATCGATATCGCTCCCGCTTAAGCAGCAACATCGATTCAGAAACTCACTGATTGGCGAACCCAAAATGTGAGTCAAATCCGGGGGCCGTTGGTATTACAATCTGGTGCGACTGCCGAAGCTCATGGCGGCGCAAGCATGACCGCGCCGTCCCACGACCGGAAGGCTGTCGCCCCTGCTAGATCACGATGATCCTGGATCGAATCGATCCAGGATCATGAACGTGATCGATTCCAATATTTTAAGACGCGGGATGCGGGCGGAAAACCTCTGCACACTTTTCCTCATCCCGCTCTAGGCGAACGGAGCTGCCGCTATCATCATCTCCGCAGCTTCGATCTGTCTGATGGGCTTCATTTTGCGCAGGACAGGGAACACGCCGCGGGCCTCCTGTCATTCGGCCTGCAAAATTTGACCCCGCAGCGGGTGTTGTGACGAAGCTGATTTGTGACCTTGAATTGAGACAGATCGGCGCAAGCTAAGGTTGCCAATCAGTCATTTTTAGGATGTTTCCGCCAAGCTTCTGGAATGCGCGCTGACGGCAGGAGAAGACGATAATCTGTTGGTTCTTGGACTGTCGGTGGAGCGCGTCGAACATCTTCTCGATCCGATCGTCGTCCGAGTAGACGAGCGCGTCGTCGAGAATAACCGGTGCCGGCCGGCCGTCGCGGGCAAGAAGCCTCGCGAAGGCCAGCCGCGTCAGCACCGATAGCTGTTCCCGCATGCCGCCGCTGAGGCGATCGACATCCTCCTCCTGACCGTTGCGCCGGATTGCGTGAGGCAACAGCGACTTCTCGTCGAAGGTAATCGAGACATCGTCGAAGAGCAGTCCGAGAAGCGGCGTCAGCTCTGTCATGACAGGCTTGAGATAAAGTTCGCGAGCTTGGGATCTGGCTGTCTCCAGAGCTGAAGCCAGCCGTTGCAATATGGCGACTTCCTTCTCGAACGCCGCAACGCGGGCAGCTGCGGTGGAAAGCGCGTCCGTGGTTTCGCGCCATTTCTCTTCCACCGCCTCGTCGGAGCGCGCCCGAACCGCCGCGTTCAAACCGGCGACGGTCTCGCGGAGCAGGTTCATCTCCTTTTCGGCGGCTTTCTCAACCGAGACGGCGCGCTTCAGCACTGCGTCGGCGGAGTCGAGGTCGATGGCCGTGGCACGCAGCCTCTCCGTGTGGGCCTCGGCATCGGCGCGTGATCGCTCCCGGCCGTGGAGCGCCGTCACCAACTCCTGTTCGCGAGCAGCGCGCTTCTCTTCAAGACCGAGAATTGAATCGACCTGCGCCCGCTCGGCGTTCAGCGAGGCAGATTCCGTTTCGGCTGCGACGAAGGCGTCGTCGGCGCGGCCGCGCAGCGGCTCTATTTCGCGCTGGGCCAGCCGGGCCGCCTTCAGCCGCTCCTCGGCTTCGGCGAGAAACGCCCGAACCTGCGCCGGGTCCGCTTTCAGTTCGAGGGCTTCGGCATCGACCGCGCTTTGTGCGGCGACGTCTTCCCGGAGCCTTGGCAGACCTTGCGGCGCGAGCTGCGACAGCCGGCCACGCAACTCGCCGAGCCCGGCGTCCATCTGCTGGGCCTGAACTTGCCGCTTCCGTGCGGCGGCGAGGTCATCAACGCCCATTGACGAGAGAAGCGTGCGCCGCTTCGCCTGGGCTTGTTCAAGGCTCTCATCGCTCGGAGACGGCCGGTTCGACCGCAGCTTGATCGTGCCGATCCCAGGAACGGAAAGCCGCGCCTGCCCGTCATAGGTGCGCTCCTGCCCGTCCGATAGCGGGTGGCCATCCATCGTCACGAGACCGGGCGCACTCGCCTGATAATCAACGGAAACGGAAGGACGCGCGGCTTCCTCGACCGCGCGAAGTCTTGCGATTTCGACTTCGAGAGCCTGAAGCTCGTCGATGGCGCTCGCCGGCAGCTTGAGCCGCGAAAGCTCCGCCTCGCCCGCTTCGAGCGCCTGGCGGGTGGCTTCCGCGCTGGCGAGTTGCTCCTTGAGTTGGGCGAGGCGCTCGAACGCCTCGCGCGCCCTCAACGCCGCGTCCAGGCGCGCGAGCAAGTCACGCGCCTCCTTCTCGCCGAACTCCGCCGCCTCGGCATCCGCCGTCGCCTTCGCGATCGCTTCCCCAACGTCACGGCGCTTGTCCACGGCCTGGCGGCGCCGCTCCTCAGCCGCAAGCAGCTTTTGGCGCAACGCCTTCGCTTTTTCCATGGCGGCGCGAAAGGCCAGGAGATCTCTCTCGGCAACGTCCCGGCGCTCGCGCGCGAGCTTGAGTTCGGCTTCGGCCGTCTTCAGCTTCTCGCTCTGGGATTTGGCGGCGTCGAAGGCGGCTTGCGCGGCCTCGACGGCCTTGCGTCGTTGCTGTCTGTCGTCGGCCCTGTCGAGTTCGGCGAGCCGCCTTGTGGCCGAGGCGCGTTGGTCCAGCGCCTCGCGCAGGGCCGTGACTTCACCCGCAAGCTTTTGTTCGTTTCCTATCAGCCTGTCGCGATCCTCAATAGCGCTGGCGTATCGCCCGCCAGCCTTTGGCCTGCCGGTGGCGGTGACCAGTTCCGACAAAGCCTGCCGCGTAGCGGAGAGGATCTCGGTCATGCGCCGCCCGCCGGTGACGGCCTCGACCTCGCCCTGCACCGATTCGAGCAGGGTGCGGCGAACCTCCCGTTCTCCATCTTCTTCCGACTTGCTGCGCCTTTCGATCCCGGTCACGCCCTGGCGCACCCATAGCAGGCCGGCCGGACCGGCGGTCCCGCCCTTGACCAGGCCGGCGATGAAGTTCTCCGCCTCGTCCGCCTGCGCTATCAACCGCCCCGTGGCGAGATCGGTCACGCTAGCGGACCGGCCGACGAAAAACTGCTTCGTAATCCGGAAACGGCCTTCGCCGGTTGAGATATCGGCTTCGACCAGCGGACTGCCGCCGCTATAGGGCCTGAGGGTTCTGACATCGCCGGACGCGCTCGAATGCGGCTGGAAAAACAGCGCGTGCAGCGCCTCGAAACTCGTCGACTTGCCGAACTCATTGGCGGCGCAGAGCACATTGACGCCGTCCGCGATCCCCTCGATGGCGACGCCGCGGCCGGCGAAGCGCTTCACGTTGAACAGGCGCAGCGCCGAGATTTTCATGACCCCGCCACCTGCGCATAGGAATAGAGGCGGGCGAGGGCGGCGCGCGCAATCTCGCGCTCGGTAGCGGAACGGCCCTCATCTCCGGCTTCGGCCAGCAGCGCGTTCGCGGCTTCCCGAAGCGCTCCGGCGCGATCGATCCGGTCGAGGTCTTCCACCTCGCACTCTGTCACGAGGCCGGCCTCGTCAAGTTCAAGGAAGGCGAAATCCGGTGTCGCGCTTTCGATGGCGCTCGTCAGCGCCGTGCGCGCCGGCAAACGGCTGCGGCCCCTCGTCACCACCCGCGCAAGGGTCTGCCGGCGGTGCCGCGCCTCCGGCAACAGCGCCTCCAGCGCCGGTGCGGGATCGTCCCCGTCGAGCAGGTGCAGTTCCAGCGTGCGCCAGGCGAAGCCGGCCGTGGCCAGCGGCGTCACCTCGGGCAAAGCGGAGGAGCCCGCGATGCTGACCAGCGAGGCTTCGGCCGGCTGGTCGTGCTTGAACCGGTCCGGCTCGGGCGTGCCGCTGTAGCGCGTGCGCGGACCGACGTTCATCGCACCGTGCCAGTCGCCGAGCGCCAGATAAGCGAGGCCGGCACGCTGGGCCCGGTCCGGCGCGATGACGTCGGAAGCTGCGGCTTCCTCGGAAAAACTCTGGATCGCGCCATGCGCGAGGCCGAGGCGGATGACCCCGTCCGGCGTTGCCTCGCCATCCATCCATTCGGTGAGATCGCGGCCGGGGCGGCGCGTCGTGCAAGGCGCGGGCAGCAGCACGACATCCGCCGCCAGTTCGATCGGGCGCGGTTCGACCGCAAGAATGACGTTGCCGGGAGCTTCCTCTCGCAGAGTTGTCCAGAGCTGCGTCGCCTGTAGCGAGTCGTGATTGCCCGGCAGGATCACCCAACGGATTGGCGCGTGATGCGCCATCTCGGCCAGTGCCTGACGGCGGACATCGGAAGCGGGCGTCTCGGTATCGAACACATCGCCCGCGAGCAGGATCGTGGCCGCGCTTTGCTCAAGCGCGTGCTGCGCGAGCCGGGCGATCACCGCATGCCGCGCCTCGCGCAGCCGGCCCGGCAGGTCGCCGGAGAAGTTGCCAAAACGTTTGCCGAGATGCAGGTCGCTCGAATGGATGAAACGGAACATGTCTATCCGGTTGGCTGAACGGTAACGCTACGCTGGCGGGCTCTCATGATCGCTTCGTCGAGGCGGGTGCGGGATGCGGCTGCAACGAGCGGCGACGCTTCGGTTATCGCCGGCTGGCCCCGATGCTTAAACGCGACGGGCTGCGGATGAACCTGAAGAAGGTCTGGTGCGGCTCCATGACAAGGGCCGGGTTTATCCATCCTTCCATTTGATCGAGCAGCCAAGGGACGGGTTTTGATCAGCCGGCGCCACACCGGTCCTCGCAATCGCGCGCATGGCCTCGACGAGCTCCCGGGGCGCTCCCGCGGGGGGCGGAGTTTTGCGGCCTTCGTCGAGCCGGCCGCGGTACTTGAGCCTGCGGTCAGCGCTGTAACCGAAGAAGTCCGGCGTACACACCGCCCCATACGCTCGCGCGACTGCTTGGG
>CAZOOO010000133.1:0-8619 GCA_964581435.1 uncultured Hyphomicrobiales bacterium
TTGGTCGGTTCGTCCAGCAGCAGGAGGTCCGGCTGGTCGAGCAGCAGCTTGCATAACGCGACGCGGCGGCGCTCGCCGCCGGAGAGTTTCGTGACGTCGGCGTCATCGGGAGGGCAGCGCAGCGCGTCCATCGCCTGATCGACCTTGCTGTCGAGATCCCACAGGCCGTCGGCCTCGATCTCGTCCTGCAGCCTAGTCATCTCGTCGGCGGTCTCGTCGGAGTAGTTCATCGCCAGTTCGTTGTAGCGATCGAGGATCGCCTTCTGCTTGGCGACGCCCTCCATAACGTTCTCGCGCACGGTCTTGGCCGGGTCGAGCTGCGGCTCCTGCTCGAGGTAGCCGACGCGGGCGCCTTGCGCGACCCAGGCCTCGCCGGTGTAATCCTTGTCCAGACCGGCCATGATCTTCAGCAGCGTCGATTTGCCCGAGCCGTTGACGCCGAGCACGCCGATCTTGGCGTCCGGATAGAACGACAGGTGGATATTATCCAGCACCTTCCGGTTCGGCGGATAGGTCTTGGACAAACCCTGCATGAAGTAGACGAACTGGCGCGCCATCGTGATCCCTAAAATCGCGTGATTCTCACAAGCGTCGCGGCGGTGTTCAGACGTTCTCTTCCGCCTTGCGGCGAGACCGTCAGGAGAACCTCTGAACCCAGGCCGCACGCCGACCGAAGATTTTATGCCTCTTGAAGCCGAAGTCGTTTTGAAGCCAAAGCCGCTGAACAGGCCGCGGGGGCCGGATTTCGGATTCAGGGGCGACGGTTTCTGGAAAGTGTGCTGCCCGCTGATGTAGCCGCGCGGCGGCGAAAGGGCAACCTTGCCTTAACCACACAGAAAGGTTGACGAAAGGAATACTCCGTTTCGTCTCATTCAAACCGCCTTTTAATTGAATCGGTGAAGAGTGGCGAGATGAGCGCAATCGTGGCGGTCTTCCGGCAGGAAGCTCGCGACCCAGCAAGGCAATAACAACATGGCGACCAGCGCATCGGCGTCAGCCTCCAACCGGACCGAAAGACAGGATCATCAGCGCGGACGGCTTCACGACATTCGCGCGTTATGGCGCGAATTCGTCGCGGTTGCGTTCAACTCCTACCGGCCCGAACTGCATTATATGCGCGGACCCGGACCCGCCTGGCGCGCCAAGCACGGCGAGCACCCGCCGGTCCGTTCGCGATGAGCAGGCCGCACACCCGCGGTTGGCGTCACGCATCGCGCATCACCGCGCCGATCGTCGACGCGAAGACGAAGGAATGTCCGTTCACCGATTCCCGACCGAGTATCCTCCCGCAGGAAACACGGCACCTCAATCATCCTCTGCGCAGGCTCGATAGCCGCGAGATCACGCAGAACTACGGGCGCTATTACATCGAGATGGTCGAGAACATCGCCGCGTGGCTCAAGGGCGCACGGGTACGCGCGCTGCGGTGAACTGACAGGAGCGCGCAAAAGAAGCCCTGCGCTCCCGGCGACGCCGGCAGCGCGCGTCAAGCGCCGCGGCTACCTGATCGTCACCGGCTCCGGCAGCGGCGGCACCGAGGTCGGCTGAGTTCCGGGCAAGCTCGCCGTCTGCGGCGGCTGCGAAGCCGGTGCCGCGCTCGATCCCGGAGCCGGCCGAGTGGAAGCCGTCGTATCGGTGCGCGGCGGGCCGCCCGGCAGCACGACGACGCGCGTGCCGACCTTGACGCGATCGAACAAATCCGAAACATCCTCGTTGAGCATGCCGATGCAGCCCGACGACACGAACTTGCCGATCGTCGAAGGCTGATTGGTGCCGTGGATGCGATAGACCGTCGAACCGAGATACATGGCGCGCGCGCCCAGCGGATTGCCGGGACCGCCCGCCATGAAGCGCGGCAGATAAGGCTGGCGTTCGATCATTTCGGTCGGCGGATGCCAGTCCGGCCACTCGGCCTTGCGGCTGATCTTCTGCACGCCGGCCCAGGTGAAGCCGTCGCGGCCGACGCGCACGCCGTAGCGGACCGCGCGATTGTTGCCGAGAATGTAATACAGGTGCGTGTTCGAGGTATCGACCACGATGGTGCCCGCCGGCTCCTTGGTGGCGAAAGTGACTTCCTTGCGGCGCAGTCTCTCCGGCAGTTGCTTCTCACCGCCCTGATCGACCTCCGGCTGCTCATCCGGCGGCAGCGCCGACATCGGGGTCGGCCTGCCGTCCGCGCCCACCGGAGCCGGCGGCCTGAGGCCGTCAGCCGCCGGTCCGCCGGTCGAAGCGACCGTTTCCGGCGCGCGAGCCGGATATTGATACTGCGTTGGGCCGGGCTGCCCGTAACGGGGATCGTCCGGCGACATCACCGGGCCTGCCGGAACGTCGCGATTCGAATAGGCCGGCGTGGGGCCGGAGCTACCGTAACGGGGATCATCCGGCGACATCACCGGGCCCGGCGGCGGCAGCCCTGCGGAATCGTGCCGTTGCGTCGACTGGTCATCGAACGGATCGAAATCGGGAAGCGGATCGACCGCACCTGAACGCTCGCCTTCACCCGGATAGGCGGAGGGCGGCGCGGAATAGATCGGGCTCGGCGGGGGCGGGTATCCCTGCGCCGAGACTAGCGAGGCTTCCGCCGCGCCAGCGCCGACCGCCGCAAAAACCATCAGAATGCGTTTGACCATCATCGCCCTTGTATAAATCCAACAACACACCGGATCGTTAACGGCGGCATCGCGCAGGATCGCGGCGCATTCAAGACGATTCCGGCAAAAGCCTCCCCCATTCGGTCATAATTTGGAGATTATGGCGAACCGCGGCCTACGGGCCGCACCCAGGCAAGCCCACAGGTTCCCGTAAACTTCCCGGTGGCGATTTCAGGGTCATTTTTGGAGCGCGCGACCGCGTCCCTTGCGGTATTCTCAAGAAGCTTGATTCGGCGGAGCCGTCGGGCGCAACCTGTCGATCAGGCGGGTGGCTAATCGCGTTCTGGCGGTCCGACCACCGTCATGGACGCACGGGGGAAGGCGAAACCATACTCATGCTACCCGGCTTCCGTTCCCTCTTCGTTGCGATCGTGCTGGCGATCTCGATGCTGATCTTCGGTCTGGGGGCCGCAGCTTTGCTGCGGGCGACCCACGAGGAGTTCGCAAGTCTGCCTCTCAAGCAGACGCCCGAAGTCACGTTTGGATCGAAAGAAACCGAACCCGCGCTGGCCGTGCTGAAGGTCGATACACCCGCCGCCGAGCCGGCCACGCCGGAATCGAGCCAGGGCGAGGCACAAAGCACGGAGGTGGCCTCGCCTGACGCGCAGCCGGAATCCGAAGCCGGCACGCCGGCAGCTTTTCCGCCGCCGTCAGGCTCCGTCCCGGCAACGGCGGACACGACGCCCCCCGCCAGCGCGGCCGCGCCGGAACCATCGGGGCCGGCGCCAAGCGGTGAGGCACCCATTGAGGCAGGCGAAGCCGTCACTCCCCCTAGCGAAGCCGCCGCCCCCCCGGTCGCGAAAAGCGACGCCTCCTCAACTGAGGGGAAGACGTCCGATGTCGGGGAAACCATGACATCTCCGTTCGGAGAGCATTTCAAACCGCCTCTGCCAGGCCACCGTCCCGCGAAGGCCGCGCAGGCCGCCGATCCCACGCCGTCGGCCGCCAAACGCTCCTCCGCGAAGGAGCCGCGTGCCGCCAGGCGTCACCGCCACCGCCGTACGATCCGCCCCCACATCGTTGAACGCGGCGATCTCCAGACCGAAGATCGTTCCGACTGAGCTTTCAGGCAGGTCCGGTGGCGATCGGCGGTCCCTCCCCCAATCCCCATTCCGACCATGATCCGTCGTAGAGCGCCGAGCCTCGCACCCCCAGGCGATAGAGCGCAAGCGTCAGCACCGCGGCCGAAACCCCCGAGCCGCAGGTGGTGACGACCGGTTTCGCCAAATCCACGCCGGCGTAAGAAAACGCGGCGCGAATGTCGTCCGGCGGTTTCATGACGCCGGTCCCCGGGTCGAACAGCTCGGTATAGGGCAGGTTGCGGCTGCCGGGAATGTGACCCGAACGCAGCCCGGCCCTCGGCTCCGCCGCGGCGCCCGAGAAGCGACCTGCCGCGCGCGCATCGACAAGCTGCTCGCGGCGGGACGACAGGTTGCTCACGATCTGGGCCTTGCCGCGCACGTAAAGCGGATCGAATGTCGCGGTGAAATGACCCGGCTCCGGCGAAACTTCGCCGGATTCGACCGGGCGGCCTTCCGCCCGCCATTTCCTCAGGCCGCCGTCGAGCACCCGGACATCGGCGTGGCCGAACGACAGGAACATCCACCACACCCGCGGCCCGGCAAGCCAGCCGCCATTGTCGTAGACAACGACCGTATCTTTCGAGGAAATCCCCAGCGCGCCCACATCGCGCGCGAACTGCGCGGCATCCGGATACATATGCGGAAGCGGCGATGCACGATCCGATACGGCATCGACATCGAAGAACACAGCGCCGGGAATGTGCGCGGCGTGAAAATCACCGACCGCCAGCGGCAGCACGCCAGGCATCTTGAACGAGGCATCGATGACCTTGACGTCACCGCGATGCGCGGCCAGCCATTCGGTGGAGACAAGAGGGTCGTCGAGGGTGGAAGTCATTGTGATGCCCGTCGTCAGGTTAATGGAAACGCCAGCATCAGGCTCGCTCCGGCCGGTGACCGGCGGACCTATCGACGCTTCTCATTGAGTTCGTAGGAGAGATGCGCCTTCACTTTCGGCCACTCGCCGGGAAGGATGCTGTAGACGACGGTGTCCCGCAGCGTCACGTTCGGCGACATCTGCCGATTGCGCAGGGTGCCATCCTGCCTGGCGCCGAGCCGCTCGAGGCCACGCCGGCTCACATGATTAAAGACGTGAGTACGGAACTCGACGGCGATGCAATTCAGCTTCTCGAACGCGTGGGTGAGCAGCAGCAGCTTGCACTGAGTATTGACCGCCGTGCGCTGAACGCGCTTCGCATACCAAGTCGAGCCGATCTCGACGCGACAGCTTGCAGAATCGACGTTCATGTAAGTTGTCATGCCCGCGATTCGTCCCTCCGCATCCCGCACCGTGAAGGGCAGCATGGTTCCGGCTGCTTGCAGAGACAGCCGCCGCTCGATCTCGGCCTCCATTTTCTCCGGCGCCGGAACGAAGGTGTACCAGATCTTCCAGATTTCGCCGTCTTTCACCGCGTCAACAAGGGCTTCGCGATGCTCCTGCGACAACGGCTCAAGCCGCGCATGAGGTCCTTCGAGCGTGACCGGATGCAGCCAAGGCATAATATACTCCGTTCCTTAGTACCGCCATTTGCGCGATCGCGACAAAATTTGCAAAAGCAATTTTACCTGACTCAACGTCTCGATAGCGGATAGCGGGACGGATGCGGGCGGCTGGAACATGGCGCCTGAACTACTTCTTCTCCTCCTCCTTCGCCGGCGGCTGCGGTTGCTTCTTGCTCGCCGCCTGAAGCTCGGCCACCGCCTTCCGCAAATCCGCAACCGTGCTCTCAAGCACCTGTATCTGCCGGTTGGCCGCGTCGATCTTCCGGCTGCTGTCGGTGACCTGTCTGGTGAGTGAGGCCTGCAGGAAATTGATGTTGCTCTGCAGGCAGCTTGTTCGCCGCTCCATCTTCTTTTCGACGGTGCATATCTCAATGCCGGGAACGTCCTGGGCCGGGGCGGCGCCGGAGCCGAGCATGGAGATGGGTGCGATCATCAGCATCAACGGAAGGCTTCGGTTGGTCATTGAACCTCTCATCTCACACAATTAGTCCCTGACAACGGCTTGCGGAACGCCGCGCAAGGGACGGAAGCATTAGCATCAAATCGCGTTCGGCCGCGTTAGACGCCATTAACGCTGGCGAAAAAAACTCTGCGATCGTGCAACCACTTGTCATCGAACCCGACTTAATCTCATTCGCTATCATGGAACGGTCATGCAACTCGACTGGCGAATGATGTTGGGTCCGGCTCTCGCGATGCTGATCGCAAGCGCGTCCATCTATGTCGATCACGACCTTGCCGCCTTCCCGAACCTGTCCGCGTTGTATATCTGTGTCGTCGCACTCGCCGGCTCGCTTGGCGGAACGGCGTCCGGCCTGATCAGCGCCGGAATAGCTGTTCTGGCCGCCGCAGGACTTCTGGGCGATGACAACGCGACGGTCGCTGACGGTTCCATCCTTTTGCTGATCCTGGCCGCCGGCGGCACCGCCTTGATGACCGGATTGCCGCGGTTGCAGATGATGAATGCGCTCAAGCGGGAGCGCGAGCGGCACGCAACGGCGGCGCGGATGTCCGCCGCCCTCGACCAGACCGACATCGGGATCGTCATGCTCGGCGCGGACACCCGTGCCGAATTCATCAACCGGGCATTCCGGCATTACTTCTCGTTGCCGGACGAAAAGGCCGACAGCAAGCCTCCGTTCATTGCGCTGATGTATCATGGCCGCGATACCGGCGCATATGAACTGCCGCAAGACGAACTCAGCCATTTCATCGCCGAGCGCGTCGGGATGGTGCGCGCGGGTGATCCGACCCCGATCAACATCAAACTCAGGACCGGCGCAGTGCTGCGCTTCGTTTGCACAGCGCTTCCGGACGGCAGCCGGATGCTGAGCTACACGCCGGTGACCGATCTCATTCGCCGCACTGACAATCCAGCGGATACCGACTATTATCTGTCGCTGCGCGGCGGCGACCGCCGCATTCCGATCCATCGCCTTCGCGCGGCCGAATAGTCTCGCCGCAGAAAGAAGGCGTCTGCCGGGATTTCATCGGGTATGGATCCGGACGTATGGCTGCGCGTCAATCAACCCCGGCTGAGAATACATCCGGCGCCATGACACGCCGGACCGGACAGCAAGCTGTTCGCCGCCTTATCTGTTCCGGGTGCGGAACGGAATTCAGCTGCGATCCGTCGGGGAACTGCTGGTGCGCCGAGGAAACTGTGCGGCTGCCGATGCCGGCCGACGGCGGCGATTGCCTGTGCCGCGATTGCCTGCGAAAGGCGGCTGCTGATTCTTCATCGCGGAACGCATAATCCCGCGGTCTCCGCATCCGTGTGATTGCGCTCTTTCGTGCGGGCTGGATTCGCCCCATATTGCCTGCATGGCGAAGGCTCCCCCTGAAAAACCCGGTAAACAGCCGAGATCCCGCGCTCAGAAACCCAAAACCTCGAAGGCGCATCGTCCCGACGTGCGGCCGATCGGGCCGGCGTTGGCCGACCTGCTCAATCCAGCCATCAATCGCGGCGATGCCGGCCTCGGGTCGGGAACCGGACTACAGCCTCCGCCGGACAATTCGTGGGATCGCCGCTCCGGCGGCGAGGCGGCGGCGCATCGCGCGCGGAGGTCAACGCGCGGCAAGAGCGATGCGGCCGCGAAAAGGGATGCCGCTCTCGCCCCCCCCTCCTCCGATGGGAGCGAGACCGACATCGATGCCCGCTCCGCGAAGCCGGGGATGGCCGGCAATGTGCATGGCCTGAACGAAGCGCCGCAGGCCAACTACGGCACATCGGCCACGATCCCGACGCTCGATCCGGAACTGGCGCGGCAGTTGGGCCTGCCGACCGCCGAGGACGACGACGAGGCGCTGGCGCGGCCGCCGCGCAGCAAAATGGAAGGACTCGGCGTCAAGGCGACGGCGGAATCGCTGGAAGCGCTGCTCCGCGACGGCCGTCCCGAATTCAAGACCGGCGACGGCTCGCTGAAGCTCTGGACGCCGCACCGTCCGCCGCGCCCGGAGAAGAGCGAAGGCGGGGTGCCGTTCGAGATCAAATCGGAGTATCAGCCCAAAGGCGACCAGCCGCAGGCGATCCGCGAACTGGTCGAAGGCATCAGCCGCAACGACCGCACCCAGGTGCTGCTCGGCGTGACCGGCTCAGGCAAGACCTACACCATGGCCAAGGTGATCGAGGCGACGCAGCGCCCGGCGCTGATCCTCGCGCCGAACAAGACGCTGGCGGCGCAGCTCTACGGCGAGTTCAAGAGTTTCTTCCCCGATAACGCGGTGGAATACTTCGTCAGCTATTACGACTACTATCAGCCCGAAGCCTACGTCCCGCGCACCGACACCTACATCGAGAAGGATTCCTCGATCAACGAGCAGATCGACCGCATGCGCCATGCGGCGACCCGTGCCCTGCTGGAACGCGACGACGTCATCATCGTCGCCTCGGTGTCGTGCATCTACGGTATCGGCTCGGTCGAGACCTACACCGCCATGACCTTCGCCTTGAAGCGCGGCGAGCGCATCGACCAGCGCCAACTCATCGCCGACCTCGTGGCGCTTCAGTATAAGCGCACAAGCGCCGATTTCACCCGCGGCACTTTTCGCGTGCGCGGCGATACCATCGACATATTCCCGGCGCATTACGAGGACCGGGCCTGGCGCGTCAACCTGTTCGGCGACGAGGTGGAAAGCATCGAGGAGTTCGATCCCCTCACCGGCCACAAGCAGGACGAGCTCGACTTCATCAAGGTCTATTCCAACTCGCACTATGTGACGCCGCGCCCGACGCTGGTGCAGGCGATCAAGAACATCAAGGTGGAGCTGAAGCAGCGGCTCGACGAATTTCACGCGCAGGGCCGCCTTCTGGAAGCGCAACGGCTGGAGCAGCGCACCACCTTCGACCTGGAAATGATGGAGGCGACCGGAAGCTGCGCCGG
>CAZOOO010000134.1:0-8564 GCA_964581435.1 uncultured Hyphomicrobiales bacterium
CTTGCCTTGAAAGCATCCGGCGTCACCACCACACCTCCGGCGTAAAGCGCCCCGCGGCCTGCTCGATAACGGTGCCGAGCGAAAGCAGCGTCTCCTCGTCGAACGGACGACCGATCAGTTGCAGTCCAAGCGGAAGTCCCTGGGCATCCTTGCCCGCGGGCACGGCGATGCCCGGCAGCCCCGCCATGTTCGCCGTCACCGTGAAGATGTCGTTGAGATACATCTCGATCGGATCGGTGCCGGCCTTCTCGCCGACGCCGAAAGCGGCGGACGGCGTCGCCGGAGTCAGGATCGCGTCGACCCCCGCCGCATAGCAATCCTCGAAATCCTTTTTGATCAGGGTGCGGACCTTTTGTGCGCGGAGATAGTAGGCGTCGTAGTAGCCTGCGGACAAAACATAGGTTCCGATCATGATACGACGGCGGACTTCCGCGCCAAAGCCCTTCGCACGCGTATTTTCATACATTTCGACGATGTTGTTACCTCCGGCGCGGGCGCCGTAGCGGACGCCGTCGTAACGCGCGAGGTTTGACGACGCCTCGGCCGGCGCGACGATGTAGTAAGCGGGCAGCGCGTATTTTGTGTGGGGCAGCGACACCTCCACCAGTTCGGCGCCCGCGGCTTTCAGCCAATCGGCGCCCTGTGACCACAGCTTCTCGATTTCGGCAGGCATCCCGTCCAGCCGGTACTCCCTGGGAAGGCCGATCTTCATCCCCTTCACGGATCTTCCGACCGCGGCCTCATAGTCGGGCACGTCCCGATCGACCGAAGTCGTATCCTTCGGGTCGTGGCCAGCCATCGAGCGCATCAGGATGGCGGCGTCGCGCACGGTGCGCGCGATCGGCCCGGCCTGATCGAGCGAGGACGCGAACGCGACGATACCCCAGCGCGAACAGCGTCCGTAGGTCGGCTTGACGCCGACGGTGCCGGTGAAGGCGGCCGGCTGGCGGATCGAGCCGCCGGTATCGGTCGCGGTCGCCCCGAGACAGAGGCCGGCCGCCACCGCCGAGGCCGACCCGCCGGATGAACCGCCGGGAACCAGTTCCGCGTCGGAGCCCTGCCGCCGCCACGGGTTGACCGCCGGCCCAAAGCGCGAGGTCTCGTTCGACGACCCCATCGCGAACTCGTCATTGTTGAGCTTGCCGAGCATCACGGCGCCGTCGCGCGTGAAGAGGTGCCGCGTCACGGTGGATTCATAGGGCGGCTTGAAATCATCAAGGATTCGCGAACACGCCGTGGTCCGCGTTCCTTCCGTCGCGAACAGATCCTTGACGCCGAGCGGAAGGCCGTTGAGCGGTCTGTCCTCGCCTTTGGCGATCCGCTCGTCGGCCTTGCGCGCCATCGCCCTCGCCTGCTCCGGCGTCTCCAGCACATAGGCGTTCAGGACGCGTGCCCGCTCGATCGCCGCAAGATGCGCGTCGGTCAGTTCGAGCGCGGTGAACGATTTGCGCGTGAGACCGTCACGCGCCTCGGCCAGCGTGAGCGAGGTGAGGTCCGTCATTTATCAACCGCGCTGCAAAAAAAGGGCGAGAGCGTCCTGTCGTTCCGGGGGTCATCGGCGGACCCTGCCTCGGCCGCCTGAAGTCCGTCGAGAATGGCTTTTATCGCCTCGTCGGGATCGGGGGTTCGGCCCTGGCGCTCCATGGCGTCGAGGTAACCCATAAAGACCCGATAGGCCGTTTCATCGCTGCAAGCCAGACACATTGAATCAAAACCCGCTATTCGACAACCTTCGGCACCAAAAAGAAGTGGTCGTGCGTCACCGGCGCATTGGCGACGATCTTTTCAGCGATCTCGCCGTCATTCACCACATCGGGCCGCATTTTCATCGCCATCGGCGTCACGGACGTCATCGGTTCGACACCGTCGACGTTCACTTCCTGCAACTGCTCAACGAAGGCAAGGATCGCATTCAATTCGCCCTGCAGGTGGGGAACCTCGGTGTCATCGACCGCTATGCGCGCGAGATGCGCGATGCGGCGGACAGTGGCGGCATCGACGGACATATTGTAAGCCTCCGCAGGCCTTGTCGTAAGGCCCTGTCGCCTGACAGGCGTTATAGCATTTTCGAGCGAAGCATATCCTCGGGCCTGCGCCCTAAGGATGGAGGACCTGCTCGCGTGAAGAAAACGCGTCAAATCAAAAAGCAAATCAAAAAGATCGAGTCTTTCACCGTTTCCGTGAATGGTGAAGGACCCCTATAGCAGACCCGGCTTTCGCGCTGCAACCATTCGTGATTGCGAAGGGGCGCTTAAGCAAGTTCCGCTACCGCCTTTTGCCCTGCTTGTCGTTCGCATGATATGCGGAACCATGACATCATCCGTTCTCCCATTGATCGATGCGGCGGCGCATTGGCCTGAGCGCGGAGCGCTTGTCGGACTCGACCTCGGCGCCAAGACCATCGGCGTCGCGGTGTCCGATCCGGATCGCCGCCTCGCCGCCGGCGTCGAAACCATCCGGCGCAAGACGTTCACGGCTGATGCCGCGCGGCTCCTCGCCATTGCAAGCGAACGCCGCGCAAAGGGGTTCATTCTCGGATTGCCGATCAACATGGACGGCAGCGAGGGACCGCGCGCGCAGTCGACTCGTGCTTTTGCGCGCAATCTGGCAAAACTCACTGATCTCGCCATCGGCTTGTGGGACGAGCGGCTCTCGACCGCCGCCGTCGAGCGCGAGTTGATCGGATTGGACATGAGCCGCGCAAAGCGCGCCAAGGTCATCGACGAACACGCCGCGATCTTCATACTGCAGGGCGCGCTGGACCGGCTTGCGGCGCAGCGGCGATCTAGAGCGGGATGAGGAAAAGCGCCAAACGGTTTTCCGCCCGCATCCCGCTCTAAACTATTAGAATCGATCACGTTCATGATTTTGGATCGATTCGATCCAAAATCATCGTGATCTAGCGGGCCGGACTGAGTGCGGGGCGGCTCATGACTGGCCGGCGATCCACAGCGTTTGCAGCGTCGCCGCGAGATTGTTGAGGCTGTGCAGGATCACGGTCGGCAAGATCGAGCCGCTGCGATAGCGCAGGTAGCCGAACAGCAGTCCGATCGAGAACACCTCGGCAAAGAAGAACCAGTCGTATTGCAGGTGCATCGCGGTCCACACCAGTGACGACAGCACGATGGCGCCGGCGGGCCGCAGGGCCGACTCCGACCAGCCGCGATACAGGAATCCGCGGGTCAGGAGTTCCTCGGTGACGGGCGCCACCACGCAGATGGCAACGACCAGAAGCCACAGCGCGCCCTCGGCCTGCGCCGACTTCATCACATCCACCATGAATGCGGCCGAGGACTCCCGTCCCATCGCATAGAACACGCCCTCCCACCCCATGACGAGCGCGACCAGAGCAACGATGCCGAGCAGCAGGCATCGCCACGAAGTCCGGCGCAGTGCGAGATAGTCGGCGTACGGCACGCCGGATAGCCGGATCGCGATCCAGAGCGCCAGCAAGGCCATCGGCAGTCCCGCGACCACCGACAGCGCGACCGTCAGACCGTTTCCGGCCTGTTCCGCGACCTTGTCGAAGCTGAACGGCGCGGGATCGGTAAGCACGAAATAAACCAGCACCGAAAGTTGCCCGCCGAACATCGCGGCAAATACCGCGAGGCCCCACAGGCCTGTGCCGAGGAACTGCCAGGCTTGCGGCGGGCGCGGTTGCGGAGGCGGCGGCGCCAAAGCAGCGCCCTCAGATGAACTCATGGCGGCACTCTGGTCGGCAATTCTTACCAAACCGTGCGACTCACGGCAGCGCCCGCTCAAGCAGATCGCGGCTCTGGGCGGCGGACAATTCGGCTGTCCCGAACGTGCCCCTGTGGCTGCCCGCAAGACGCGTCGCCGTGAACAGCGTCGCCGTGAACAGCGCCGCCTGATCCGGCGCGGTCCGGTTGAGCGCCGCGGCCGCGGCCAGTTGCGCCAGCGTCTCCACCGCCTGCCGCGCGGCTCGCTCGCCGTCAGGCCGGCGGAATGTCTTGGCAAGAAATATTGCCGCTTCGGCCGCGCCGGGCAGATCTCGGGTATCCGCCACGAAATCTTCGAGCACGGCCGCGGCCGCCTCTCCTTCGCGGGCCAGCGCCCGCAGCACGTCCAGGCACATCACGTTTCCGGAGCCTTCCCAGATCGCGTTCACCGGCGCCTCGCGATAGTGCCGGGCCAGAATGCACTCCTCCACATAACCGTTTCCGCCAAGGCACTCCATCGCCTCGTACAGAAAGCCAGGTGCGCTCTTGCAGATCCAGTATTTCACCGCGGGCGTCAAAAGCCGCATCCACGCGGCTGCCTTGGCATCCCCCGGCGCCTCATCGAAGGCACGGCACAGACGCATCACCAGCGCCACCGATGCCTCCACCTGCAACGCCATATCGGCGAGCACCGCCTGCATCAGCGGCTGATCGGCGAGACGTTTCTGGAACACGCTGCGATGACGCGCGTGATGCAGCGCATGCGCCAGCCCCGAGCGCATCAGGCCGGCCGAGGCGATGGCGCAATCCTGCCGCGTCAATTGCACCATCTGGAGGATGGCGCGGATACCCTTGCCTTCGTCACCGACGCGCCGGGCATAAGCCTCGACGAATTCCACTTCGGACGAGGCGTTGGAGCGGTTGCCGAGTTTGTCCTTCAGCCGCTGGAGATGAATCGCATTGACCGAGCCGTCCGGACGAAAGCGCGGCATGAAGAAGCATGTCAGTCCGCCCTCGGCCTGCGCCAGCACCAGGAACGCGTCGCACATCGGCGCGGACATGAACCATTTGTGGCCGGTGATGCGATAGGCGTCGCCATCACGCACGGCGCGGGTCTGATTGGCGCGCACGTCGGTGCCGCCCTGCTTCTCGGTCATGCCCATGCCCAGCGTCATGCCGCGCTTGGTCCGCCATGGCGCAAACGACGGATCATAGCCGCGGGTCGCGATCACCGGCATCGTCTCCGCCAGCAGGTCCGGCTGCACCGCAAGCGTCGCTACTGACGCGCGGGTCATGGTGATCGGGCAGAGATGTCCGGTCTCGACCTGCGCGGCCATGTAGAATTTTGCCGCGCGCACCACTTCCGCCGCGCCGGCCGCGGGCCTGCCGTCGGCTGTCCAGGTGGAATTGTGGAGGCCGGCATGAGCGCTGTGCGCCATCAGTTCATGATAGGAGGGATGAAATTCGACCTCATCGCGCCGGTTGCCGCGCGCATCGAAGGCCCGCAGCTTCGGCGGATTTTCGTTGGCGAGACGGCCGCGCGCGGCCATCGCCGCCGATCCCCAATGACGGCCGAATTCCGTCAATTCGGCCGTCGCGGCCTTACCGCCGTTTGCGGCCACCGCCTCGGCCAGCGGGCGGTCGAGCGTGAACAGATCGACGTCCTCGAACGGCGGCGACTGATTGAAAACCTCGTGCGACCTGAATGGCTGCGTCATGAACCGCCTCCGCCGCCGGCGCTGATATCCATGCGACTTTATGCCGGAACAGCGGCAAGATCACGCTAGTGGAGTGAATTTGACATTCGCTACCCACCTTGCAGCAAATCCGGCAAGCGAATGTCAAATTCAAAACTCCACTAGAAAACCAATAGTTGCTAGTGGTCCTTTGATTCTAACATTTGCAAGAAACCCCTGCCGCAACGGGATGCAAATGTTAGAATCGGACCACTAGCTGTCTCCCCTTCGTTAACCCCGGCTTCCGCTTCGGCGGGGGAAAACCCGCCCGCGCGCTGTTCGGCCTTGCTCCCACGAACGAGTGTGCCTATAGCTCTGGCTTTAATGACATCGTCCGCCAAATCGAGCTTTGTCCTCAAACACCGGCATCTGCTGGGCATCGAGGGCCTTTCCGTCGCCGATATTACCGGCCTTCTCGATCTTTCCGAAGAATACGTCGAGCTGAACCGCCAGGTGGACAAGAAGCGCACCTCCTTGCGGGGACTCACCCAGGTCAACCTGTTCTTCGAGGCTTCGACCCGGACCCAATCGTCATTCGAGATCGCCGGCAAGCGGCTCGGCGCCGACGTGATGAATATGTCGGTATCGTCGATGTCGACCCGCAAGGGCGAGACGCTGGTCGATACCGCGATGACGCTCAACGCCATGCATCCGGACATCCTGGTGATGCGCCATTCAGCCTCCGGCGCGGCGGAGCTTCTGGCGCGCAAGGTCGACGGCTCCGTCATCAATGCCGGCGACGGCGCCCACGAGCATCCGACCCAGGCGCTGCTCGATGCGCTGACCATCCGCCGCAACAAAGGGCGACTCGGGGGGCTTCTGGTCGCGATCTGCGGCGACGTCCTGCATTCGCGCGTCGCGCGCTCCAACATCATCCTGCTCAACGCCATGGGCGCGCGCGTGCGCGTCGTCGCGCCCTCCACGCTGCTGCCGCCCGGCATCGAGCGCATGGGCGTCGAGGTCGCCCGCGACATGCGCGAAGGACTGGACGGCGCCGACATCGTGATGATGCTCCGGCTGCAACGCGAACGGATGAGCGGCTCGTTCGTGCCGTCGAGTTCCGAGTATTTCCACTATTTCGGCCTCGACCAGAAAAAGCTCGCTTACGCCAAACCCGACGCGCTGGTCATGCATCCGGGACCGATGAATCGCGGCGTCGAGATCGACTCGATCGTCGCGGACGGCACGCAGTCGCTGATCCGCGAGCAGGTGGAAATGGGAGTAGCGGTACGGATGGCGGTACTCGAAGCGCTGGCGAGGAACCTGCCGAATGCATGAGCCGGACCTTTCCCGCCGAGTGGCATGGCAAGCATTATCGCGATCGTCAAAAAGGACGCTCGACTCGTTGAGTAAAACGAATGTGATGCCATGCTGAGCGGTCGCCGTCCCGTCCTACTCGCCAACGGCCGCATCGTCGATCCCGCACGCGATTTCGACGGCCTTGGGGACGTACTCATCACCGATGGCGTCGTGCGCGAGGCGCGGCGCGGCATCGGCGCTGCCGGCGCGCCCGAAGGCGCCGACATCATCAACTGCGCCGGCAAGATCGTCGCGCCGGGCCTGATCGACATGCGCGCTTTCGTCGGCGAACCCGGCGCCGGCCATCGCGAAACCTTTGCGTCCGCCAGTCAGGCCGCCGCCGCCGGCGGGATCACCACCATCGTCTGCCAGCCTGACACCGCGCCGGTAATCGACAATTCCGCAACCGTCGATTTCGTGCTGCGCCGCGCGCGGGACACCGCGATCGTCAACATTCATCCGATGGCGGCGCTGACCAAGGGTCTTGCCGGCAAGGAGACGACCGAGATCGGCCTCCTGAAGCAGGCCGGCGCGGTCGCCTTCACCGATGGCGCCCGCAGCGTGATGAACGCGCAGGTGATGCGCCGCGCCCTGACCTACGCCCGCGATTTCGACGCGCTGATCGTCCATCACACCGAGGATATCCATCTGGCCGGCGAAGGCGTCATGAACGAGGGCGAACTGTCCGCCCGTCTCGGACTGACGGGCATTCCGACGGCCGCGGAAGCGGTGATGCTGGAGCGCGACATGCGGCTCGTCGCATTGACCGGCGGACGCTACCACGCGGCGTCGCTGACCTGCGCGGAATCGCTCGACATCCTCCATCGCGCGCGCGAGGCCGGACTCCCGGTCACCGCATCCGCTTCGATCAATCACCTGACATTGAATGAAAACGATATCGGTCCTTACCGTACGTTCTTGAAGCTGTCGCCGCCGCTGCGCAGCGAGGACGATCGCCGCGCGCTGGTCGCGGCTCTGGCGTCGGGCCTGATCGACGTGGTGATGTCCGACCATAACCCGCAGGACGTGGAAACCAAGCGGCTGCCGTTCGCGGAAGCCGCCGCCGGCGCGATCGGGCTGGAGACCATGCTGACGGCCGCGCTGCGGCTCGTGCACAACGCGGAGCTCGATTTCAAGACGCTGATCCGGGCCATGTCGACACGGCCGGCGCAGTTGCTGGGCCTGCCCGGCGGATCGTTGCGTCCGGGCGCGCCCGCCGATGTGATCGTGATCGATCCTGACACGCCCTGGGTCCTCGATCCCGCCGATCTCAAATCGCAATGCAAGAACACGCCGTTCGACGAATCCCGCTTCTCGGGCCGTGTCGTCCGCACCATCGTCGGCGGACGCACGGTTTTCGAACACGTCTGACGCGACCTCCGCTTCGGATGAACATCCGCCGTGGCGCGACCATGCCGATCTGTGGTTTACATCTCGCGGCATTGACGCCCGGAGCCCCCAGCGATGTTTCCCAATGGCCTGACCGCCTTCATTTTCGGCTATCTGCTCGGCTCGATTCCGTTCGGAATGATCCTGACCAAGATCGCGGGCACACAGGACTTGCGTTCGATCGGCTCGGGCAATATCGGCGCGACCAACGTGCTGCGGACCGGACGCAAGGGACTCGCCGCGGCGACACTTGTCGGCGACATGCTGAAGGGCACGGTCGCCGTCGTGGCCGCAGGACTTTTATCGGGACCGGGAGCCGCAATGGCCGCGGCGCTGGGCGCATTCCTCGGCCATCTGCTTCCGGTTTGGCTGAAATTCCACGGCGGCAAGGGCGTCGCGACCTACATCGGCGTGCTGCTCGGCCTGTTCTGGCCGGCGGCGCTGGCTTTCTGCGCGATCT
>CAZOOO010000135.1:0-8561 GCA_964581435.1 uncultured Hyphomicrobiales bacterium
GGAATTGACCTTGTCCTTGTAGGCGTCGGGCTCCCAGAGATAAAGCTGCGGCAGCTTGTCGGTGCGCAGTTCCATGACGAAGGTGATGACGGCGCCCGGATCGAGCGTGATTTGAAAGACGTCGGCGGTGGCGCTCTCTTGCCGCTCCGGACGGTCGCCGGTCGACGGCGTGATGGTCGCGATGCGCGATTGTCCGAGATCCGGCCACAGCAGTCCCGAAGATACGAGGCGGTAATGCGGTGCGACGATCAGGCGATCGAGTTGATCGTCGGTGTTGTTGGCGAGCGCGAAAACCACCCAGTTCTGGCCGCCTTCCCGCGCACGCACCTCGACGCGGCGAACGATGCCGTCGGTGCCCGGGGCGGTCGAGACCTGAATGCGGTCGGAGTCGCTGTGCTGATGATCAAGGATGGCGGTGAGGTCGATGGCGGGCGCGTCATTGCGGACGCTGACGGCATCGACCGCGCGCGCCGGCGCTGCCGCGACGAAAATCATGAAGGCCAGCGTAAGCCACGCAAGCCACCTGACCGGATGCACTGTCATTTCCCCGCGTTCAACATACAGTCGCGCCGCGTTGCGCGTGAGGACATCGAGCCTCGCTCGGAGACGATCCTGCATGTCACAGAAATGAAAGCGAACTCGTGCAACCCTGTCACCTGCTCTCGCCGAACCAGCCGACCGCGCGAGATAGATGGCATAGTTTCGAAAGAAATTATAGGCTCTAGCAGGGCGCAGGAATCTAAACCGTCAACACAATTTTGCCGATATGCGCGCCGGCTTCCATCCGCCGATGCGCGTCCGCCGCCTTTTCGAGCGGGAAGCTGCTGTCGATCAGCGGCTTGATTCGTCCCTCGCGCATCAGGGGCAGCACGTCGGCTTCGATGGCGCCGACCATTGCCGCCTTGTCGGAGACCGAACGCGGCCGCAGCGTCGATCCGGTGTGATGCAGCCGCTTGACCATCAGCTTGCTGAAATCGACGGTTGCCTTCGCACCATTGAGAAAGGCAATCTGGATGATGCGGCCCTCGATCGCGGCGGCGTCGTAGTTCTTCCCGATGTAGTCGCCGCCGACCATGTCGAGGATGACATGGGCGCCGCCGCCGCCGGTCAGGGCTTTCACCTCCGCGACAAAATCCTCAGTCGTGTAGTTGACGGCGCGGTCGGCGCCGAGCTTAAGGCACGCGGCGGCCTTCTCCTTCGATCCGACGGTCACGATCGCCCTGGCTCCGAACGCTTTGGCGACCTGAATCGCCATGGTGCCGATGCCCGATGAGCCGCCGTGGATCAGCAGCGTCTCGCCTGCCCTCAATGCGCCGCGCTCGAACACGTTGTGCCATACCGTCATCAGCGTTTCCGGTGTGGCGCCGGCTTCAAGCATGGAGAACCCGTCGGGGATCGGCATCGCGATCGTCTCATGAGCGACGCAATACTGGGCGTAGCCGCCGCCCGCGACCAGCGACATCACCTTGTCGCCGAGTTGATACTTGCCGGCTCCTTCGCCGAGCGCGGCTATCTCGCCGGCGACTTCCAGGCCAGGCAGATCGCTGGCGCCCGGTGGCGGCGGATAGCTGCCGGAGCGCTGTAAGGCATCCGGCCGGTTGACGCCGGCCGCCGCGACCTTGATCAGGATTTCGTTCGGGCCGGGCGAGGGAACCGGGCGGATCTCCGGTACAAGGACCTCCGGGCCGCCGGGCTTCACGATGCCGATGGCGGTCATTTGCGCTGGCGGCTTTTCCATGGTTTGTCACCGGGGAAAATGCGGGAAATCGGAGGCCTGTTGATTAGGCGGCCGGTCGCGGATTGGCAACCGCTTCACGGACCGTCGCGCCGCCGGTGGAGTGAATTTGACATTCGCTATCCCTTGCAGGGAACCCGCGCAAGCGAATGTTAAATTCAACGCGCCATTGGAAATTTATAGTCGCCGGCGGCCGTTTGGTTCTGGCATTTGCACGAAGCGTCACTGAAACGTGATGCGAATGTTGGAACCGGGCCGCTGGAGCGGGGCGAGGGAAAGTGTGGTCGATCCGAAACCATCGTGATCTGGCCGGGAGCACGATGCATGGCCATCGAGGATGACGACAAACCGAGAAAAAAGATCGTCCATGAGATTGGACAGGATCTGTCGCTGCTCTCTGTGGATGAACTCGGCGAGCGGATCGCGCTGCTGACGGCGGAGATCGAGCGCCTGCGATCCGCAGAGGTGAAGAAGCGCGCCTCAAAAGACGCCGCCGACCGCTTTTTCAAGGCTTGAGAAGCCGGCTTCCGCAAAAAGAGGAAAGAGGATCCGTCCCGCCCAAATTGCAAACAAAAGCTGAAGAAATTCGTTCGTTTACGATTAATTAAGCTTTCCCGACTATGACTCGAATGTCCTTCATTGGACATCGAGTGGCTTCCTGTCCACTCTGTTTGACGCCTCCCTGTTATCAACTTTCAGGCCGCCGGAAACGGCGGCTTTTTTTTGCCCTGCGTTATCCTGTCTTGCGTCTTCTGCTTTGTATTATCAATTATAACGCTTCATAAGTATTAACCGTTATTAACTTTTGCCGATGCCGGGCGCTGGACTCTCGCGCCTCGGCGCGCAATGATTTGTTCATCATAAGCTGGCGCAAAAAAGCTGGCGGACGGCCCAAGCGCGCATTCGGAAAACCGGGTACGGGTTGTTGCGATCGGAATGCGTGCAATTTATTGATTGAAAGCATTTCTTGCGGCCAAATGGATCTGGCTGGCGGAAAGATGCCCTGGTTGCGTGAGGCGTGAACTATGTCCGATCCATCGGCAGGCGATACCGGTCTTGTGCTGTTTAGCGAACGTCTCGCCGGCTCTCCGGTGTTCACGACCCTGTTCCGGGAAGGCATGGATCTGGTCGAGGAGACCGCGGCCTATCTCGACGGCGACGGCCGCACCGAGGCGAAGGGGCTCGAACGTTCGGTCAGCCTGACCTATGCCACCGAAAGCATGAGGCTGACCACCCGGTTGATGCAGCTCGCGTCGTGGCTCCTGCTGCATCGCGCCGTGAAGGAAGGCGAGATGACGCTGGCGCAGGCCAACCGCGAAAAGACCAGGGTCAAGCTGACGGCGGCAGATCCAGGTTCGCCGGACGTGGTCGCAAAATTGCCGGGGCAGTTGCGCGACCTGATCGAGCGGTCGATGAATTTGCAGGCCCGGGTACGGCGCCTGGATATCACGATCCATTCGCCGCCCGTAGAGCGCGGAACGGCTGGTAACCCTCTGGTGTCGCAGCTCAACCGTCTTAAGGAAGCCTTTGAGCGCCGGACCGGATGACGGGCGGGTTTGAGGCAACGACGCAGAAGATCGTTCCTCGATGCTAAGCTACTCCCCTTCCAGGGGAGGGAGCAAAGCAGGACCCGCTCGACCTCTATTCCTGCTCGACCTCTATTTAAGGAAACCGGAAAACTTCTTCTGGAACCGGGATACCCTGCCGCCGCGATCGAGGAGCTGTTGGGAACCGCCGGTCCACGCCGGATGCGACTTGGAATCGATATCGAGGTTCATCGTGTCGCCGTCCTTGCCCCAGGTGGAACGGGTCAAGTATTCCGTGCCGTCGGTCATCACGACCTTAATCGTATGGTAATCCGGATGGATTGCGGTTTTCATGACATGTCCTTGCAACGCGAATGGTTTTGGGCGGATTTGACCCGCTCTATATCGCACCAAGGTTTGACCGACAAGCGCGCCTGCGCATTTGCCAGCGCGTGCGGGGGAGCCTATTAGGTGTCTCATCAGCAATAGCGTGGTCAGGCGATGAGTCCGGTAGAAGTGCGTAAGAATACCTCGAAATCCGCGGCCATCGCCCTGTCGCTCGATGGTTCGTCGCAGGCTGAAACCGAGCCGGCCGGGCGCGTCGTTGCGGATCAGGCCTCGCCGCCGCCCGCCCAGGACGCCCGCGGCGGCGCCCGGTTGCGCCCGCTGCTCGCGCTGATGCCTTATATCCTCCGCTACCGCGGCCGGGCGCTGCTCGCGCTGGTGGCGCTGATCGTCGCCGCCTTGACGACGCTGGTCGTGCCGCTCGCGGTGCGCCGGATCATCGACTTCGGCTTCACGTCCGAAGGCGTCGCGATGATCAACAGCTACTTTACGATGATGATCGGCGTCGTCGCCGTCCTCGCCGGCGCCAGCGCGGCGCGTTATTTTCTGGTGACCACCACCGGCGAGCGCATCGTCGCCGACCTGCGGCGCGACGTGTTCGCCCACCTGATGTCGCTGTCGCCGGTATTCTTCGACACCGCCCGCAGCGGCGAGCTGGTCTCGCGGCTGACAGCCGACACCACCCAGATCAAGTCCGCCGTCGGATCGTCGGTCTCGATCGCGCTGCGCAATCTCGTGCTGTTCGTCGGCGCGGCCTCGATGATGGTCGTCACCAGCCCGCGCCTGTCCGGACTGGTGCTGGCGGCGATCCCGTTGATCGTCGTGCCGCTGGTCGCGTTCGGACGATGGGTCCGCCGCCTCTCGCGCAGCGCGCAGGACAATCTTGCCGAGGCGACGGCCTACGCTTCCGAACTGGTCGGCGGGATCAGGACGGTGCAGGCCTATACCAACGAACGGCTCGCCGACGCGCGTTTCGGCGGCGAAGTCGAGCAGGCCTATCTGGCGGCGCGCAATTCGGCGCGCGCCCGCGCCGTGCTGACCGCGATCATCATCTTCATCGTCTTCACCAGCGTGGTCCTGATTCTCTGGATCGGGTCGCGCGATGTGCTGACCGGCGACATGACGCCGGGCCGGCTCGGCCAGTTCGTGCTGTATGCCGCGTTCGCGGCAACCGGTCTCGGCCAGCTCAGCGAAGTCTGGGGCGAGGTCGCCGCCGCCTCCGGCGCGGCCGAGCGTCTGTTCGAGTTGCTTCGCGTCAAGCCCGTGATCGCCGCGCCGCCGGTGCCGCGCGCGATGCCGGTGCCGCCGCGCGGCGATGTTGCGCTGGACAACGTCAGCTTCGCCTATCCCTCGCGGCCGCAGGTCAAGGTGCTCGACGGCGTCTCGCTGGCGGTGAAGGCCGGCGAGAAGGTCGCCATCGTCGGCCCGTCAGGCGCTGGAAAAAGCACGCTGTTTCATCTGCTGCTGCGGTTCTACGATCCCGCCGCCGGTACGATTTCCTTCGATGGCGTCCCGCTGCGAGCGGCCGATCCGCGCGAGGTTCGCGCGCGCATCGCGCTGGTGCCGCAGGAATCGGTGGTCTTCGCCGCGTCCGCCCGCGAGAATATCCGCTTCGGCCGTCCGGATGCCTCCGACGCCGAGGTCGAGCGTGCCGCCGAGCTTGCCCATGCCACGGAGTTCATCCGCCGGTTGCCCGGCGGCTTCGAGGCGCTGCTCGGCGAACGCGGCGTGACGCTGTCCGGCGGACAACGCCAGCGCATCGCCATCGCCCGCGCGATCCTGCGCGACGCGCCGCTGTTGCTGCTGGATGAGGCGACGTCGTCGCTCGACGCCGAATCCGAGACCCTGGTGCAGACCGCGCTGGAGGAACTGATGAAGCACCGCACCACGCTGGTGATCGCGCACCGCCTCGCCACGGTGCTGTCCTGCGACCGCATCATGGTCATGGATCAGGGCCGGATCGTGGAGCACGGAACTCATACCTCGTTGGTTGCCGCCAACGGACTGTATGCCCGGCTGGCGCGGTTGCAGTTCGAGGGGGTGTGAGATCTTGTCCCTCTCCGCAAGGGGAGAGGGAAGAAAGCGGTCACGACTTCCATTCCATCCGTTTGACCGGCCGTCCCGACGTCGGATTGACGTCGTCGCCTGCATGTTCGAAGCCGTTGCGCGCGTAGAAGCGTATGGCACGCGTGTTGTCGGCGTTGACCAGCAGCGTGATGTGCGCGGGCGATAAACGTTTTGCCTCGTTCATCAGCGCGGTTGCGACAGTGCCGCCCCAATGCGCGGGATCGACCACGAGCTGGTCGAGATAGCCTTTCTTGTCGATGGTGACGAAGCCGACGAGCGCGCCTGATTGCTCGGCGACAATAATGTCGGCGCTGGGAACGAGTTCATTGCGCCAGCGCTCGCGCCACCACGACACGCGCGCCGCGAAATCGATCGCGGGATAGGCTTGCTGCCAGGCCGCCTGCCACAAGGCGATCGCGACGTCCTCGTCGGAGGCACGGTAGGGACGGAGCTGAAACGAGGCCGTCATTCAAACACTGATGTCATGCCCGGCACTCGGGTCCGGCTTCGCCGGCCCGAAGACGCGCTTCGCGCTTTTGCCTGGCCATGGCGATGAGGGATCGCATAATGACATCATCATCGCTCCGTCAGCTTCAGCTCGATGCGGCGGTTGCGCTTGTAGGCCTCATCCGTCGTGCCGGGATCGAGCGGCTGGAATTCGCCGAAGCCCGCGGCGACCAGGCGTTGCGGCGGCACGCCGAGCGACACCAGATACTGCACCACCGAGATCGCGCGCGCCGCCGACAAGTCCCAGTTCGACTTGAAGACCGGGCTGTTGATGGGCCTGACGTCGGTGTGGCCGTCCACGCGCAGCACCCAGGCGATCTCGCTGGGGATCTGTTTGTCGAGATCGGTCAGCGCGCCGGCGACCTTGTCGAGTTCGGATTTGCCTTCCGGCAGCAGCGTCGCCTGCGCGGTATCGAAGAAGACCTCCGACTGGAAGACGAAACGGTCGCCGACAATTCTGATATCCGGCCGGTTGCCGAGAATGGCGCGCAAGCGTCCGAAGAATTCCGAACGGTAGCGGGACAGTTCCTGCACCCGCTTCGCCAGCGCGACATTCAGCCGCTGGCCGAGATCGGCGATGCGGTTCTGCGAATCCTTGTCCTTTTTCTCGGAGACGTCGAGCGCGTTCTCCAGCGCCGCCAGTTGCCGGCGCAGCGCGCTGATCTGCTGGGTCAGCACCTCGACCTGTGCCTGCGCGCGCGCCGACATCTGCTTTTCGGAATCCAGCGCCTTGCTCAATTGGCTGGTTCGGCCCGCGGCGTCGTGACCCGCGCCGGCGAGGCCCTCATAGAGTCCCTTGATCCGGTCACGCTCGGCTTCCGCCGAGGCGAGCCCCGCACGCAACTGGCCGACCTCGTCGTCGAGGCTGACCTTGCCGAGCTTTTCCAGCGACAGCAAGTCAGTCAATTGGGCGATCCTGGCATTGAGTTGTTCCAGCGCCTTGTCCTTGCCTGAGACTTCCTGCGACAAGAAGAACTGCACCACCAGAAACACGGACAGCAGGAAGACGATCGCGAGCACCAGCGTCGACAGCGCGTCGACGAATCCCGGCCAGTAGTTGAATCCGCTCTCGTTCCGGCGCCCGCGTGCTAGGGCCATGATGGTTCCTCAGATTATGGCTCTCCCTCGGCCGGGGGAGTCGCCGGCCGCGAAGCGGCGGTCGGGGTAAACGGGACGGTCAGCTGGTCGTCGTCCGGCGGTTGTGCGAGATACTGAAGCAGCTTCTTGATCTCGCGGTTTTGTTCGCCCTGTTCGTCCGCCCATTCGCGGATCAACTGCTGTTCGGTCCGCATATGGCCGACGAGCCCTTGAATGGCTTCCGCGAGGCTGGCCATCGCGGAGGCGGTCTCATGGCCGGATCCCGTCTTCTCGACGGTGGTGCTAAGCCGCTCGATCGCGGCCTTTATCTCGGCGGCCGGATCGGTTCGGGTCTTGCCGCTATATTCGCGAACGGTGCTGGCGAGCCAGTCCTCGAGGTCGGTATAGAAGCGGTTCTGCGCCTGGCTGGATTGCAGGTCGAGAAAACCGAGGATCAGCGATCCGGCGAGGCCGAACAGCGACGACGAAAACGAAATGCCCATGCCGCCGAGCGGTGCGGCGAGGCCTTCCTTCAGCGTCTCGAACAGCGATCCGGTGTCGCCGCCGACTTTCAGGCCGTCGATCACCTTGCCGACGGAGCCGACGGTTTCGATCAGGCCCCAGAACGTGCCGAGCAGGCCCAGGAACACCAGCAGGCCCGTCATGTAGCGGGAGATGTCGCGGGCTTCGTCGAGCCGGGTGGCGATGGAATCGAGCAGATGCCGCATGGTCTGCTGGGAGATCGATACCCGGCCGGTGCGTTCGCCGCCGAGAATCGCGGCCATCGGAGCCAGCAATCGCGGTCTCCGGTCGGGGGCCCGGCCCGTATTGGCGATGCGGAAATTGTTGACCCACGCGATTTCAGGATAAAGACGGATCACCTGCCGGAACGCGAAAACGATTCCGGTCGCCAGCACGCCCACGATCAGCGCGTTGAGGCTGGGGTTGGCGAAGAACGCGGAAACGACCTGCTTGTAGAGAACGACCAGCACCAGCGCGCACAGCACGATGAATACGACCATGCGCACCAGAAATATCCGGGGCGACGCCAGTTTCGTCAGTTCGATCTCCGGTGCGGAGCGGGGGGCGGTGCCTTGCGCCATGAGCGAGCGTGCTTAACCCATCAAAGGAGAGGCCGGAAGGTCAGACAGCCCGCATTATGGCACGGCGTCGCCGGCAAAAAATAGCTCTTCCACCGATTTTGCCGATCGCCGCCGTCCTGCGGCGCCTAGAGCGGGATGAAGAAAAGCGTGCAGCGGTTTTCCGCCCGCATCCCGCGTCTCAAAATATTGGAATCGATCACG
>CAZOOO010000136.1:0-8439 GCA_964581435.1 uncultured Hyphomicrobiales bacterium
GCAGCATAACCCTGGGGAGCCTTGGCGGCGGCATCGATATTGCCAACGCCGCAAACAATTTGTCGATCTTGCAGGGCATCTCGGGTCCGGGCGGCCTGACCAAGACCGGCGCGGGGACGCTGAGACTACAGGGCAACAATACCTATGCCGGCGCAACCACGGTGAGTGCCGGAAGACTGCTCGTGAACGGATCGATCGCATCCTCGTCGCTGACCACAGTGGAGGCCGGCGGCACCCTCGGCGGCAGCGGCACGCTCGGCAACACATCTGTCAACGCCGGCGGTATTTTATCGGCAGGCAATAGCCCCGGCACGCTCACCGTCGCCGGCGACCTTACGCTCAATGCCGGTTCAATCTCCGTCTTCGAGTTTGGCGCGCCGGGCGTGGTGGGCGGCGCCTCCAACGACCTGGTGGTCGTCACCGGAAACCTTTCCCTCGGTGGCACCTTGCAGACGCCGGGCGCGGTGTCGGGTTATTACCGGCTGTTCAATGTCGGTGGATCGGTGAACGGGGCGTTCTCGACGGTCCCCGCCGGGGCTACGGTGAGCCTGGATATTCCGAATCAGGTCAACATGTTGGTCAACCAGGGCGGCCAGCGGGTGCAATTCTGGGATGGCGTCGATCAGGTCGGCAACGGCACGGTGGACGGCGGCGCCGGCACCTGGAACGCAGCGAACACCAACTGGACCGGAGCTCCCGGACAGGCCGGAATCAACGACCAATGGCGCGGCGAGGTTGGCGTGTTCGCCGGCGCGCCCGGCACGGTGACGGCTTCGGGCGCGCTATCGTTCCAGGGATTGCAGTTCACGACCAACGGTTATCACCTTGCCGGTGATCCCTTGACGATGACGGGCGACCCGCACGGAAATGCGACGGCAAGTTTCGTCAACGTCGATGGCGGGGTCACCGCGGCGATCTCCGCGCCCCTGACCGGAGCCGGCATCGGGCTCGACAAACTCGGCAACGGCACGCTGATCCTGGCGGGCAGCCACGCCTATACCGGCGCAACGACGGTGAAGAACGGCAGCCTCCTGGTGAACGGCTCGATCGCATCCTCGTCGCTGACCACGGTGGAGGCCGGCGGCACGCTCGGCGGCGATGGCACGGTCGGCAACACGCTGATCAACGGCGGCACGCTGGCTCCGGGAAACAATGGGATCGGAACGCTGACCGTGCAGGGCAACCTCACGCTGACGGCCGCATCCCGTTACATGGTGGACATCAACCCGGCGAATAGCGATTCCACCCGCGTTACCGGCACCGCGACCCTCGGCGGCGCGACGGTTGCCGCGCAGTTCGCTCCCGGCAGCTATGTCGAGAGGCGCTACACCATCCTCACCGCCAATGGCGGCGTCAACGGTACCTTCGCCGGTCCGGCGGCCACCAATCTGCCGACGAATTTCACGACGGCGCTGTCCTATGACGGCAGCAACGCCTGGCTCGACCTGGCGCTGTCGTTCCGGCAGAGCGGCCTCAGCAGCAATCAGCAGAACGTCGCCAACACGCTGGCCGACTTCTTCAACAGCAACGGTGGCATTCCACTGGCCTTCGGCGCCCTGGATGCGCGCGGGCTGTCGCAAGCCTCGGGAGAAATCGCGACCGCCGCCGCGCAGGGCGCGTTCGATGCGCAGAACCAGTTCCTCAATACAATGACGGACCCGTTCGTAGCCGGCGCGCAGACCCCATACCCGCACTCATCGCCGGCGCTGGGCTATGCGGCCGAAGCCCCTCGCCGCCGCGGGGACGCGCGTGACGCTTTCGCATCGCTGGAGCCGCCTCCGGCCTCGGGCTTCGAGCAGCGCTGGCGCATCTTCGGCGCGGCCTATGGCGGCTCGACACAGATCTCCGGCAACAGCGCGGTGGGCAGCCATGACGTGAACAGTCAGGTCTATGGCGGCACGGGCGGAGCCACCTATGCGCTGTCGCCGTCCACCAACGTCGGTTTCGCGCTGAACGGCGGCGGCACGGCGTTCGGCCTTGCCAACGGGTTGGGTTCCGGCCGCAGCGACCTGTTCCAGGCCGGCGCATTCGCGCAGCAGGCCATCGCGCGCAGCGGCTACCTCAACACCGCCCTCTCCTACGGCTGGCACGATGTCACCACCAATCGCACGGCGCCGATCACCGGCGAGCGATTGCGCGCCAACTACAGGGCCGGCGTGCTCGCGGGGCGGATCGAGGCGGGCTGGCGCATCGAGACCCCACTCGCCGGGGTGATCCCCTATGCGGCCGCTCAAGCCGTGAGCTACCGGATGCCATCCTATATCGAGAAGGGCGACGGCAGCGCGGCGAGCTTCGCACTCGGCTACATGGCCCGCAACATCCTCGCAACGCGCAGCGAATTCGGCCTGCGGTTCGATCACACCACGCCGGTGAACGAGGCGCTGTTGACGTTCCGCGGCCGCGCGGCGTGGGCGCACTATTTCGATACCGTCCGTAATGCCGCGGCGACATTCCAGTCGCTGCCCGGCACCGGCTTCGTCGTCAACGGCGCGACCATCGCCCCCGACGCCGCGCTCGTCACCGCCGGCACCGAACTGGCATGGCGCAACGGCTTCTCGCTCGCATCATCCTTCGAAGGCGAGTTCTCCGGTAACGTCACGAGCTTCATCGGCAGGGGAACGCTCAGATACGCCTGGTGACTCTCCGACCGGCGATCCGTGCCGATCGAGGCTGTGGCCGCAGGCTACCCGGTTCGCGCATATAGTTATCGAGCCGTTAAAGCCGCTCATGACAGGCCCGCACCCTCGTGGCTGGGCTTATTGCGTGCCGTCCGCCACGACGTCGGCTTAACGGTTTTTTGCAATAAGCCATGCAAGCATTGATGCCGCAGCAGCACGTGACACAAGAAATGTGATCAGAAAAATGCTTCATTCGATTTCCCCAAGCTCCTTCGGACGTGTTATTTCCGTACGCGGATCACAGGCGCGCGTGGGTATTCTGAGGACCGGACGTATGTCGCCGGCAGCGGCGCGCGCGACCGTCGGCCGGTTCGTCAGCCTGCGCAGCATGACCTCCATTATCGTAGCGATGATTACGGAGGTGTCCTGCGAGCACCTGCCGTCCTCCGACGAATTCATGGCAAGCGCTTCGGTCGATCTGCTCGGCGAGATCCTTGACAACGCCGGAGCAGCCGGCCCGCGTTTCCAACGCGGCGTCACCAACTATCCGGCGATCGACGACCTGGCCGAGCTGATCACCAACCAGGAACTCCGGACCATTTACGCGCCCAACGGCGCGGATCAGATCGACGTCGGAACGCTGCAACAGGACCAGTCCGTCACGGCCTTTGTCGATGTCGAGGAGATGCTCAGCAAGCACTTCGCCGTACTCGGCTCGACCGGCGTCGGCAAATCGAGCGGCGTTTCGCTGCTCATCAACGAGATTCTGAGATCGCGTCCCGATCTCCGCATTTTCCTGCTCGACGTACACAACGAGTACGGCCGCTGTTTCGGCGACCGCGCCCTCGTGCTGAACCCGCGCAATCTGAAATTGCCGTTCTGGCTGTTCAACTTCGAGGAAATCGTCGACGTTCTGTTTGGCGGCCGACCAGGCGTACCGGAGGAACTCGATGTTCTCGCGGAGGTGATCCCGATCGCGAAGGGAATCTATACGCAGTATCAGCACGCCGATCGTGTCAGCCTCAAACGTATCGATCCCAAGAACGTCGGCTTCACGGTCGACACGCCGGTGCCCTACCGGCTGGTCGACATGATCTCGCTGATCGACGAGCGCATGGGCAGGCTCGAAAACCGCTCCTCGCGCATCATCTACCACAAGCTGATCTCGCGCATCGAAACCATGCGCAACGATCCCCGCTACGCCTTCATGTTCGACAACGCCAACGTCGGCGGCGATACCATGGCCGAGGTTGTCAGCCTGTTGTTCCGTCTGCCCGCCAACGGCAGGCCGATGACCATCATGCAGCTTGCCGGCTTTCCCGCCGAGGTCGTCGACTCCGTGGTGTCGGTCCTCTGCCGCATGGCGTTCGACTTCGGTCTATGGAGCGACGGCGTCTCGCCGCTCCTGTTCGTTTGCGAGGAAGCGCACCGCTATGCGTCGGCCGACCGAAGCATCGGCTTCGGCCCGACACGCAAGGCGATCTCCCGTATCGCCAAGGAAGGCCGCAAGTATGGCGTCTATCTTGGCCTCGTCACCCAGCGCCCGGCCGAACTCGACGCCACCATCATTTCCCAATGCAACACGCTGTTCACGATGCGCCTTGCCAACGACCGGGACCAGTCGCTGCTGCGCTCGGCGGTCTCGGATGCGGCTGCCAACCTGCTCTCGTTCGTGCCGTCGCTCGGAACCCGCGAGGTGCTGGCTTTCGGCGAAGGCGTCGCGCTTCCCACCCGGCTGCGCTTCAAGGAAGTCCCGGCGCACCAGTTGCCCCGCAGCGAAGCCAAGATCTCGACGGTGCCGTCGGCCAGTCGCGGCCAGGATATGCAGTTCGTGGATGCCGTTCTGGAGCGCTGGCGCGGCGCGACCTCGCATCGCGATGCGCCCCACGATTCCGCCTCCATGGAAAGACGGGAGTTACACCCGCTGGACGCGCCGATGCTGCAACCGTCTCTTGGTCTCGATCCGGACCGTTTTTCGCTGCTGAAACGGCCGTTGCGATAGAGCCTTTTTTATCTGAAGGGACGGCCGCCGGGATGACGTCAGCCGTCCGGTATCGGTCCGCACCATCCCGGCAGATAGATCGCTTCCACGTTCTTCGCCAGCGCCAGCGCTTTCTCCATCGCCTTCGCAAAATCGGCTTCGATAGTCTTGCATGCCATCCTTCGCCGTAGATAGTCGGCCCAGAGAAATTCACTGAACGGAGTGGTATCCTTGGCGTAGCCGCCGGCACGGCGCAGTTCACCGGCAAGGCTACGGAACGGATCGTCTTTCAGATCGGCGATCGATTTCGGAATGTCCCTAAAATGACGGCGCTTTCCCTTGGCGTCGTAGGGATAGACCCACCGGCGATTATCGAGCACAATCCAGAACGCATCTTGATCGACCATCGTCAGATCGGCGACAATGGTAACCAGGATGTCCTTTACGCCTTCGTCGTGAAGCGCCCGCGCAAGGTGGTGATGATCGATGACGTAATGGCGCCGATCGGGTCCGAGCACTACCGGGATCATATGCTCGCCCAGCAGTTTCGCCTGTTTTTGCTTTGATTTGTGAGCGCGCCAGCGTTGGCGTTTTTCCTTTACTTCGCGCATCCCGACAGTCATCTGCGTCGGACGAAGCGACATGATCGGAATCGGCTGCAGGACGGGCTCGCGGATATTCGTCATGGTCGGCGCTCCGGAAGAAAGCAAAAACCGATGAGCCTGATTATGGCATCCTACCTCTGACATCAAAATTGTCGAATGAGCCGGGCACGGGCGGCGATCCGACAGGGCAAAGACCGGAAGCCCGGCCCCTCGAATTTCAGAGCATGAGGAAGTTGCTTGGCTCGCAGACCTTCCCGTACCCGCGATGACGACTTTCCGTGTGTGTGTTGCGCGCAATGTGCTAAAATCACACAGATCCTGCGGAACTGTCCCGATGGGAACACAGCGGCCCAAAACGTCGGTGGACGAGCACGTGGTGCTCCAGTTCCGGCCGCGTGGCGGTGCGGAGTTGCCGGATGCCGCAGACGCCCGCTCGCCGGACCAGGCCGACCATCCGCGGCCGCCTCAAGCTCCTCGCGGCCAACCCGACGACTTCCGCCGCCGGATGCTGGCAAACGCGGGCGCGATAGCCTTCACCATCGCATTGATTGCCGTCGGACTGTGGCTGGCCAAGAACATCGTCGATCTGCGTCGCATTCAGGATTGCGCCCAGGCAAGCCTTCGGGGTTGTGCACACCTCTCAACACCCCCGCCGTAGACGCGTCAACGATGAGAAACATGCTGATTCGGCTACGGAATACGGCTTCACGCGGTGCCCGCCGCCATTGAACTTGGGACGGCGCTCCGATATATGAACTCGGCATGAAGGACCGGACCTTGCGGGGACGGCGCTGGCGGCGTACGCCTATGCGGCACCTACTCCAATGTATCTAAAGGCTTAGCGATGTCTTCCACATTCGATCGGGTCGCCACCATTATTGCGGAAACCTGCGACATCCCGCGCGATACGATTACGCCCGAGAGCCATGCCATTGATGATTTGGGAATCGACAGTCTGGATTTCCTCGATATTGCTTTTGCGATCGACAAGGCCTTCGGAATCAAGCTCCCGCTGGAGAAGTGGACCCAGGAAGTCAACGACGGCAAGGCCACCACCGAACAATACTTCGTCCTGAAAAACCTCAGCGCGCGCATCGACGAGTTGGTCGCCGCCAAGGACGCGTAACCACGCGGCCATGGATCTCGCGTACTTTCACCTCATTGACCGGATTGCCGATCTCGACACAGGCAAGAAAACGATCGCGGTCGAGGCTCAGGTGCCCCGGCAAAGCACGATCTTCGAGGGTCACTTCCCTGGATATCCGCTGATGCCGGGCGTTCTGTTGATCGAGTCGATGGCGCAGGCATCGGGCTGGTTGCTGATCGCACTGACGAAGTTCGAACGCATGCCGTTTCTCGCCGCGGTCAAGGAAGCCAAAATGCGAACGTTCGTAACTCCCGGCGAACTCCTGAACATCGAGGCAAGCGTCATTCACGAAGGGTCCGGTTACGCCGTAACCCAAGCCAAAGTCAGCGTCGGCGGCAAGCCGCGGTGCAACGCGACGATCACGTTCGGCATCGCCGCCTTCCCGAATGCGGACTTGCGTGGCCACATGGAAACCATGGCCAGACGTATCGGGTTTCCGCAGCAGATGTTCGCTCATGGCTGAGACAACACCGCTTTCGGCGCCGATCGAAACCTGGATCACCGGCATCGGACTCGCCACCTCGCTCGGCGAAGGCCTCGATGCTCATTGGGAGGCGCTGAATCACCGGCGCGTCAATGCCGACGAGAACAGCTTCGCGCCTTACGTGGTCCATCCGCTGGCTCCGGTCAATTTCGACGCGCAGATTCCGAAGAAGGGTGACCAGCGCCAGATGGAAGCCTGGCAGCGCATCGGAACATACGCGGCGGGACTGGCGCTCGATTCCGCCGGGGTCAAAGGCAACGCGAATATACTGGCGCGGATGGACATGATCGTCGCCGCGGGCGGCGGCGAACGTGACCTCGTCGTCGACGCCGGAATTCTGAACGCGAAGGCAAAGGGCAGCTCCGCGACCGGCTATCTCAATGAACGGCTGATGAGCGACCTGCGGCCTACGCTCTTCCTGGCGCAGTTGTCGAACCTTCTCGCCGGCAACATCGCCATCGTTCACGGCGTTACCGGCTCGTCGCGCACATTCATGGGCGAAGAGGCGTCAGGCGTCGATGCGGTACGCATCGCTCTCGCTCGAATTGCCGCCGGCCAAAGCGACATAGCCCTGGTCGGCGCCGCCCACAACGGCGAGCGCAAGGATTTGCTCCTGCTTTACGAATTCGGGGACTTCAACCTGAAAAAAAAATACGCACCGGTCTGGGCGCGCGAGCACAACAGCGGCTTCGCACTCGGATCCGGAGGCGCCTTTCTGGTGATTGAATCCCGCGCCCATGCGGAGGCCCGCGGCGCAAAGCCGTTTGCGCGCCTGACCAGCGTCGTTGCGGATCATGCGCGGCGCAGACGTTCCGGCGATATCGCATCGACACTGGAGTCGTTATGGTCCAAGCTCGGGGACCGCAAGGATGGGGCCGCAATCATCACCGGCGCCACCGGCGCCGAGCCGGTCACTTCGGAGGAGCGCGCCTTCCTTCGCGCCCATCCCGACATCCCGGTCCGCGCGACCGGAACGCTGTTCGGTCACACCCTTGAGGCGCAGTTTCCGCTCGGGCTGGCCGTCGCCGCGTTGTCGCTGTCGCGCGGGGCGCTGTTCGCGCCGGACAATTCATCGGATCAGGAGATTGCAATGTCAAAACCTCCGGCCCAGATTGTCGTGATCGGAGCCGGTCACTGGCGCGGCGAAGGCATGGCGCTGGTTGAAGCGATCGGCTGATCTGGGTTTATTCGACGGGGGACCATGACCGCAATGCGCGACAAATCCGGCAGGCCCGTCGTCGTCGTCACGGGCATGGGCGTCGTGACGTCTCTGGGCTCCGGCAAGACGGATAACTGGACCAAGCTCTGCGCCGGTGAATCCGGCATCAGAACGATCACGCGATTTCCGATCGACGGCCTGAGAACCACGATGGCCGGCACGATCGATTTCGTCCCGGTCGAGCCGTTCTCGTCCACCGATCTTTCGGAACGGCTGGCCGACATGGCGACCGAGGAGGCCATCGCACAGGCGGCGATCGGCCGTATCGGTGATTTTCCAGGCCCCTTGTTTCTCGCGGTCGCGCCGGTCGAACTCGAATGGCCGCAACGCCAGGAACTCGGCCGCGACATCGGCCCCGATGTCGACATCGACTACGACCAGATGC
>CAZOOO010000137.1:0-8395 GCA_964581435.1 uncultured Hyphomicrobiales bacterium
ATCACGATGTGCGATCAGGACCGGATGCGCGAGGCGATCGACAATCTCGTCAGCAACGCCATCAAGTACAGCCCGGTGGGCGGCAGGATCACGCTGCGGGTCGACCACGACGCGGACCATACCATCATCCGCGTCACGGACGAGGGCGCCGGTCTGTCGCCGGAGGACCTGGGGCGACTGTTCGGGCGCTTCCAGCGATTGTCCGCAAAGCCGACCGCCGGTGAAAGCTCCACCGGTCTCGGCCTGTCGATCGTGAAGCGGATCGTCGAAATGCATGATGGCCAGATCGAAGCCGACAGCGGTGGTCCCGGACAGGGATCGACCTTCACCATCATCCTGCCTACGACGATCTGACATGAACCGGAATCCGCATATCATTGTGGTTGATGACGAGGCGCCTGCCCGTGAGATGGTGGGTGACTATCTCAAGATGCATGGCTTCGCCATCACGCTGTGCGACGGCGGCCGGAGCTTGCGCGCGGCGATCGGCAGAACAACGCCCGATCTGGTGGTGCTCGATCTGAACATGCCGGAGGAGGACGGCCTTTCGATCATTCGCGATCTCAAGAGCCGCACCAACGTCCCGGTGATCATGCTGACGGCGACGGCGAGCCCGATCGATCGCGTCGTCGGCCTCGAACTCGGCGCCGACGACTACGTGGCGAAACCGTGCGAACTGCGCGAATTGATGGCCCGTATCCGTTCAGTGCTGCGGCGAAGCACGCCGAAGGCGGGGAGCGCGCCCGATGTCGTTCCCGCCGCGCGGACAGGTCAGCTCGTTCGCTTCGGCACCAAATGGCTCGACCTGGAAGCCCAGGCCTTGCGTGACGACGAAGACAATGAACATCCGCTCACGGCGTCGGAGTTCGGCCTGCTGAAAGTCTTCGCCGCCAATCCGAAACGGGTTCTGTCGCGCGAGCGGCTGCTGGAACTGGCCAATGCACGCGACAGCGAAGCCTTCGATCGGGCGATCGATCTGCGCATCATGCGGATTCGACGCAAGATTGAGCCCGACCCCGCAAAGCCGGCGGTGATCCGGACCATCCGTGGCGGCGGTTATCTGTTTTCACCCTCCGGCGACAAGGCCTGAGCCGGCGGCAGCCGCGGGCGAAGGACAGCGTGCGGCCACACCCCGTTAATGTCGTGCCCGAGTTCGACATAAGGCCGACGGCAAAAGTCCAGAGGCTTTTCGCTTCGGATGGAACCAGAAGCGGGCTCCATGATCTTGATTTGGCGCGTTTTCTTCATGCGAGCATGTCATCCGTCCCCGGGGTCGGCTCCGAGGACTGCTTCGCTCGAAAACGCTGTTTTGACGTCCAAGCGGACAGCGATTTTTCGGCTCAGCCGAACCGATCGATCGAAAAATGATGTTCATAATCAAATGCTTGTGTGCGTTCTGACGCGTTTCCGCGGAATACGCCGGATTTTTCGCTGATTGTTTCATCGCCCGCGACGGGACGAAACAATTCCCTTTTTCCGTGAAACCATTTTCCGCTTTCCATGCAGATGTTCTGAAACGTGGGACGGCTAACAATCTGCCCCAACAATAAGGGGAGCCGTCATGCAAAACATCATCGCGATCAACGCAGCCGCCCGCCAAGGTATTATCGCCGTCCAGGCCACCACAGACGAGATGCTGCTTGAGCGGATTGCTCACGGCGACCGCACGGCGATGCATGCCCTGTACTTGCGGCATAACGTCCGTGTCTATCGTTTCGTGCTACGAAGCCTGCGCGACGCGACGGCGGCGGAAGACATTGTCAGCCAGGTGTTCCTCGACGTCTGGCGTACCGCCGGCCAGTTCGAAGGCCGTTCCCGGGTATCGACGTGGCTGCTTTCGATCGCCCGGTTCAAGACGCTGACCGCGATGCGCCAGCGTCGCCATGAGGACATCGACCAGGAGAACGTCCGGGAAATCGCTGATGGCGCCGATACGCCCGAAGCGTCGCTCGATCGCAGCAACATCAGAGCCATTCTGCGTGCCTGCATCGCCAAGCTGTCCCCGGCCCATCGCGAGATCATCCATCTCGTCTACTATCACGAGAAGACGGTCGAAGAAGCCGGTGAGATCATCGGCATTCCGCCAAGCACCGTGAAGACCCGCATGTTTTATGCCCGCAAGCAACTTGCAGCGCTTTTGAAAGGCGCGGGCCTCGCGACGCTGGCGGCCTGAACGGGCACTTGTTCGGCTGACGCAAAGCGAGACGGCATCTTGTGTATACTGCCAATTCAGCTTTCTTCGGTCATCAACGCGGCATTGCCGCCGGCGGCAGCGGTATTCACCGTTACGGTCTGTTCGGTGGCGAACCGGGTAAGATAATATGGGCCGCCGGCCTTGGGTCCGGTCCCCGACAGGCCATGGCCGCCGAACGGCTGCACCCCGACCACAGCGCCGATCATGTTGCGGTTGACGTAGATGTTGCCGACCTGGAGGCGATCGACGGCCGCCTCGATCGTATCGTCGATGCGCGAGTGGATGCCGAGCGTCAGGCCGTAGCCGGTGCCTGCAATCGAATCCAAAACCCCATCGAGGTCGGCGGCGTCATAGCGCACGACGTGAAGGACCGGTCCGAACACCTCCTCGGTCAGTTGCCGCGCGTCGTCCAGCTCGAAAATGTGCGGCGCGACGAAATTGCCCGATGACGGCGCAAGCCCGGCGAAATGCACGCGGGCCTCTCGTTTCATGCGCGCGATATGCGCATCAAGCCGCTCCTTTGCCTCGCGGTCGATCACCCAGCCGACATGCGTGGCGGGATCGGACGGATCGCCGATCTTCAGTTCGCGCGCCGCGCCGACGATCATCTCGATCATGTGGTCGGCCACATCCTCCTGCACCAACAGAAGCCGCAGCGCGGAGCAACGCTGCCCGGCGGAACGGAACGCCGACGTCACGACATCGTCGGCGACCTGCTCGGGCAGCGCGGTAGCGTCGGCGATCATGGCGTTGATGCCGCCGGTCTCGGCGATCAGCGGCACGATGGGACCGTCCTTTCCGGCGAGCGCGCGATTGATGGACCGCGCCACCTCCGTCGAGCCGGTGAAGACCACGCCCGCGATGTCGCGGTGCGCGACCAGTGCTGCCCCGGTGGTTCCGTCGCCCTGAATCAGATGAAGCGCCGCCGCCGGAATCCCGGCCTCATGCAGCAGGAGCGCGGCCTCTGTTGCGATCCGCGGCGTCTGCTCGGCCGGCTTCGCGGCCACGGCATTTCCGGCCATCAGCGCCGCGCTCACCTGACCCATGAAGATCGCCAGCGGAAAATTCCACGGCGAGATCGCGGCAAAGACGCCGCGTCCGCGCAGGCGCAGCGTGTTGCGCTCGCCGGTCGGCCCCGGCAACGGCTGCGCGTCGCCGAACAGCTTGCGGCCTTCCACGGCGTAATACCGGCAGAAGTCCGCGGCTTCGCGGACTTCCGAGACGGAATCATCCAGCGTCTTGCCGCCTTCCCGCTGCAGCAGCGCGATGAAACGCGCCGATCGCTGCTCCAGCAGGTCGGCGGCGCGCTCCAGGACGGCTGCTCGCATGGCCGCCTGCGTGCGGCTCCACGACGAAAACCCGCCGCGCGCCGCGGCGCCGGCCCCGGCGGCGTCTTCCGGCGCGGTGTGTTTAAGAGCGGCAATTGGAAAGCCTTGGGCCGCGCCCACGGTGAGCCGCCGGTTAGCCGCCGCGCGCTCGCCGAATTCGATCCCGCGCGAGTTGATGCGCTCAGGCTGGAACAGATCGCGCGGCAGTGGAATTTTCGCGTGCGTGGCATTGCCGGCGCTCCCGACAATATCGGCCGGCCTGCGCAGCAGCGTCTCCAGCGGAGTATCGGGATCGGAGGCCGTCGCGACGAAGGAGGAGTTGGCTCCGTTCTCGATCAGGCGGCGCACCAGATAGGCGAGCAGGTCGCGGTGGCTGCCGACCGGCGCATAGATGCGGCAGGCGATCGCGGGACGATCCTTGCAGAGCGTGGCGTAGAGGGCTTCGCCCATGCCGTGCAGGCGCTGGAATTCAAAGCCGGTCTCTCCGTCCGTCAGTTCGAGAAGCGTTGCGACGGTGAGGGCGTTGTGGGTCGCGAATTGCGGAAACAGGCGCGGGCGCAGCGCAAGCAGTTTTTTCGCGCAGGCGAGATAATTCAGGTCCGTCATCGCCTTGCGGGTGAACACGGGATAGCCGTCCAGCCCGCGCTCCTGCGCGCGCTTGATCTCGGTGTCCCAGTACGCGCCTTTCACCAGGCGGACCATCATCGGCCGGTCCAGGGCTCGGGCGAGGTCGTCGATATAGTCGATCACCGCGCCGGCGCGTTTCTGATAGGCCTGGACGGCGAGGCCGAAGCCGCTCCAGCCGGCGAGCGAGCGGTCGGCGGCAATGGCGGCCACCACGTCGAGCGAAAGCTCCAGCCGGTCGGCTTCCTCCGCATCGACTGTGAAGGCGAGATCGAGCGCCTTGGCGCGCCTGGCGAGGTCGATGGCGCGCGGCACCAGCTCCGCCATCACCCGTCCCCGGCTGACCGCCTCATAGCGCGGATGCAGCGCCGACAGCTTGACCGAAATGCCGGGGCGGTCGGGCAGCGGATTGTCGCCGGCGCCGCGGCCGATCGCCTCGATCGCGGCGGCGTAGGAATCGAAATAGCGGTCCGCATCCGTTGCGGTGCGCGCGCCCTCGCCGAGCATGTCGAAGGAGTAGCGGGCGCATCCCGCGGAATGCGCGTGCGACCGTTCAAGTGCAGCCTCGATGGTCTCGCCCAGCACGAAGTGACTGCCCATCAGCCGCATCGCCTGCCGGGTCGCCGCGCGAATCGCCGGAACGCCGAGCCGCTTGGCGAGCCGCCCGATGGTTCCCTGCGGCGTCTCGCTCGGCTGGATGACCCGCGCCGACAATCCAAGCGCCCACGCGGATGCGTTGACGAGGAAAGCGCTGGATCGGGTCTCGTGGTGGACGAAGTCGCCCTGCCCGAGCCTGTCCTCGATGAATCTGTCGGCGGTATCGGCATCGGGCACCCGCAGCAGCGCCTCGGCCAGCACCATCAGCGCCAGGCCCTCCTTGGTCGATAGTGCGAACTCGCGCAGCATGTCCTCGACGCCGCCCAGCGGGTCGTCGTTCTGCCTGATCGCATCGATCAGGCGTCGCGCCGTCCCGTCGATCCGCGATTCCCGCTCAGGAGCGAGCCGGGCCTCGGCGAGCAGCCGCTCGGCGATCGGCCGGTCATCCGGGGCGTAGGGAACCGAGAACGGCGGCGGAAGCTGGGGCGACATCGGCGATTCCTGGATCAGGATGATTCTGGATTGAATCGACGCAAAACACGTTCGTGGTCGTTTCCCAATTGAGAGCGGGAGCGGGCGGAAAACCGCTGCACACTTTTCCTCATCCCGCTCTAGGGCCTTTCCGCTTCTGATTGAATCAGAAGCGGGGCTCTCAGATTTTGATCTGACACATTGTCTTCACGCGAGCAGGTGTCTTCACGCAAGCAGGTGTCTTCACGCGAGCAGGTCATTCGTCCCCGGGTCAAGCCCGAGGACATGCTTCGCTTGAAAGCGCTATAACGTTCCGCACAAGCCTTCGGTTTCGGCAGGGCGTGTGAGCGGCACGCGTCATCGATCAATAGGGCCGCTGTTACGCCTGCGCGCGTGGAACGGGCCGTTGACATGCGGAAGCGCGGCCTTGTGCAATTGTCCGATGCCATGACTGCGGATCACATGACCGTGGATCGGCGGGTCAAGCAGGATTGAGGCAATGCACTCCCGCGCGACCGTTGCCACGGGTATGACCGATCGTCGTCGCCGGCGGATCTAGTCTGCGCGGATAGCGTAAACCTGATGGCGTCGGCGGGGCCGATGTCGTTTGCTCCGGAATGCATCGCGCCTGCCAGGACGCGCTTTCATCCGGGGCGTGAAGGATCGCGTTGCCGCGTCAAACCTTCAGATTTTCAGCCGAAGTCTTGCCTCGGTTGGCTACTTCCTCGAACTCAACCGTTTGACCTTCGTTTAGCGTTGAAAGACCTGCTCTTTCGACCGCTGAAATATGGACGAACACATCCTTGCCGCCTCCGGCCGGCTGGATGAAACCATAACCTTTGGTCGGGTTGAACCACTTCACAGTACCCTTAGCCATTCCCAAGTCTCCGCAGGATTGAAACAGTCGTCGGTCCCCGGGAAACCGGCTTGTCCGACGGCACGCACGATACGCGGTCTCGAGGCGGCTTGATAGATCAAACACCGGATCGGAATATCTGAAACGGTTCCATGGAAAGCCGGTACAATTTTGCCACAATTCCGGTCATCCCCGCCTCGGGTATATGGTCCCGCCCGCCGGGTGGCGCGATCCGCCGGCCGGGATCCAGGTCTCCCGGCGAACATTCCCGGCTTGCGCGGTCAATTCGCAGCAGCCAGATAGTCGACGATCTTGCCGATGTCGGCCTCGTCGATCTGCGCGCCGTACGTCTTGATCATCTTGTTGACTTCCGCCTGCCAGAAGTCCTTCCCGAACTTCGGACCGCGCGGCTGGGTCACGATGTAATCCGCGGAATGACAGGCCAGGCAATTGTTCCTCACGACGTCGAGATGGGGGCCCGGTCTGAATTCAGCCGTCTCGGGCGGGAGCTTGTAGGAAAGCGGCCCGGCGGCGGCTGTCGTCGGGGCGTAGGCGCACAGGCTCACGGCCAGCCCGATTCCGGTCGCGAGGGCAGCAAGAACAGCGGAGCGCATCATGGAGCCTTCCCTCAAGAGACCGTCACGCGAACGGTCTCGATGACGTTGCGCATGTAACCGGCCGGATTCCACCTGGCCTCGGCCGGCTGCACGTCGCCGCCGTTGCTGGTGGCGCGCACCTTCAATTCATGCGGTCCGGGGGTAAGTTTGACCGGGGTCTTCCATTCACGGAACGCGTAGCGTCCGTAGTCCCGTCCGAGCCGCGCGTTCTTCCAGGTCTCGCCGCCGTCGATCGAAACCTCGACATTCCTGATACCCGTGCCGCCATCGAACGCGATCCCCTTCAGGATCCTTCCGCCGCGCCTGAGTTGCGCGCCCTCGGGGACGTTGGTGATGAAGGAACGGACATTAAGTCTGTTGATGGGGACGGTCGCCTTCGGCGTGGTGCCCGGTTCGACGCAGGCGCAGGCATTGTCGGGAATGCGATAGGCCGTCTTCATCCAGAAATTGTCATAGATGCTGTCGATGACGGTGATCTCGTTGAGGTGCTTGATCCAGTAGGTGCCGTAATAGCCGGGAACGACGAGCCGAAGCGGAAAGCCGTTCAGGAACGGCAGCTCCCTTCCGTTCATCAGATAGGCGAGCATGACCTCGCCGTCGCGCGCGTGATCGACATCGAGCGCCTTGGCGAAATCCGGAGTCCTGTCGCTGACGGGGCCGTCCATGCCTCCGAAAACCACTTGCTTCGCGCCGTGCTGCACGCCGGCCTGATCGAGGACGGTCTTGAGCGCAACGCCGCGCCAGCGTGCGTTGCCCATCGCGCCGTGACCGAGCTGGCCGCCGGCGACGCGCGGATTAAAGAATCCGCGGCTGTTGCCCGAGCACTGATTGACGGCGACGATCTCGGTCTGCTTCATCTTCTTGATGTCCTTGAGCGACAAACCGAGCGGACGATCGACCTTGCCCTTGATCGAGAGCGTGAAGGTGTCCGGATCGATGCCGAGCGGGATGTCGGCGAGATGATAGCGGACGAAGAAGGCGTCGTTCGGCGTGATGGGGCCTTCGTTGAAAACCGGGAACGGTGTTTCGAGTTGTGGCGGCCGGCTGGTGATTCCGATCATCGGACGCTTCTGCGGGTACTTGACCAGCGGACGTTCGCCGTTGTCGAAGGGCAGCGTCACGCTGTCGAGCGCCAGGGCTTTTAAAGGAGCCAGGCCGACGCCGAGCGCCAGTCCCGCGCCGATGCGTTTCAGCATGTCCCGTCGGTCGAGCATGGTGTTCTCCAAGGTTTCTTATCGAGGCGGTCGTCACGGGCTATTCATCCGGGAAGTTTCGCACCGCCAGCCCGCAAGTCAATCGATGCCTTCGCGTGATGGAGGCGGACGACATTGACGGAGATCGCTTCCAGGCAGGTTGATTGACACCGGAGGCGGAGTGGTCAAGAAAGCGTGACCGAAGTTGCCGGAGCGAGGATGCGCGATGGGACGCAATCCCGGCATCCAGATGATCATCGCTGATCCCGACAAGCCATCGCTGCATCAGGAACGTCCGGAACCTTCCTCGCTGCTTTGGGTCGCGGCATTGATCGCCGTTATAACGGCGATGCGATGCGTCTTTGCCGGCACGCTCGATCTGCGCACCGACGAGGCCTATTACTGGACCTGGTCGAAGGAAAGCGCGCTGTCCTTCCTCGATCATCCCCCGATGATCGCATGGTTCATTCGTTTCGGCACCGCGATTTTCGGCGATACGAATTTCGGAGTCAGGT
>CAZOOO010000138.1:0-8375 GCA_964581435.1 uncultured Hyphomicrobiales bacterium
CGTCGATTTCGGCTTCTGGGGCAAGGTGCTGGACATGCCGGCCGGCGCTGAACGAGTCTGGCGCGCCTCGGGCGAGGCGATTCTCGCGGCAACGCTGCTGGTATTCCTGTTCGCCTATCTCAATCTCAATCGCTGGCACGTACGCTATTCGCACATCACCCTTGGCTGGCTTGCCTTCCTCGGCTCCCTGGTGGCGCTCGCCCTGTTCGATCCCGCGGTCGCCTCCGGCATCGCGCGGATATCGCTCGCGCTGATCGCCGTGTGCGGCTTCGGACTGATCGTCTATCTCGCGGTTCACGGCTTCGATCGCGCTGTGTTGCTGATCCCGACCTGGTTCCTGCTGGTGGTGTGGGTCGGCGCCGCCGGAATGGCGACCGAAGGCAAGGTCGTCAACGACATCGTGGGGCCCGCTTTGCTCGGCGGCCTCGTGCTGATCGTGATGCTGATCGGATTCACGGTGATGCAGCATGCTTTCGCCGGCGGAAGCGGCGCCTCGGGCGTCGTATCCGACATCGAGCGCCGCGCGCTCGCCCTGACCGGCGCGGGCGATCTGGTCTGGGACTGGGACGTCTCCGCCGACAAGGTCTTCACCAGTCCCGAGACCGAAAGCCTGCTCGGCCTGAAACGCGGCACGCTCGAGGGTCCGGCGGCGGCCTGGCTGGAGGTGCTGCATCCGCTCGATCAGGACCGGTTCCGCGCGGCGCTGGACAGCGTGCTCGAACAGCGCCGGGGGCGGCTGGTGCAGGATTTCCGGCTGCGCACGTCCGACGGCCACTTCATGTGGTTCAAACTGAAGGCGCGCCCGGTAGTGGGGTCCGACGGCGAGGTTTCGCGCGTGGTCGGAACTCTCGCCGATGTCACCGAGACGAGGAAGGCCGAGGAGCGGATGCTGCACGATTCGGTGCATGACAATCTGACCGGCCTGCCCAACCGCAAACTTTTCATCGACCGTCTCAACGCGGTCGCGACCTTCGCCAAGACCATGCCGAGCCTGCGGCCGGCCCTGATGGTGATCGACCTCGATCGTTTCAAGCAAGTCAACGATTCCGTCGGCGTCGCGGTCGGAGATTCGATCCTGCTGACCCTGGCGCGGCGGCTTACGCGCATCCTGAAACCGCAGGATACGCTGGCGCGGCTTGCCGGCGACCAGTTCGGCCTCATCCTGATGTCGGAGCAGGACCCGCCCCGCATCACCGCATTCGCCGAAACCATCCGCAAGACCATCCGCGCCCCGATCACCTTCAACGACCGCGAAATCTTCCTGACCGCGTCGATCGGCCTCGCGCTGAGCGACCCTCAGACGCCATTGTCGAAGGAGATCATCAAGGATGCCGAACTTGCGATGTACCATTCCAAACGGATCGGCGGCGATCGGATCGACGTCTACAAAACCGCGATGCGCGCGCGGAAGAACGATCGGCTATCGCTCGAGGCGGAGTTGCGGCGCGCCATCGAGCGGCATGAGATCGCCGTCCTCTACCAGCCTATCGTCCGGCTCGAGGACCGCTCGGTCGCGGGTTTTGAGGCGCTGGCGCGCTGGGATCACCCCAAGCTAGGGCGGATGGCGCCGGACGAGTTCATCACCATCGCCGAGGAAGCCGGCCTGATCGTCGATCTCGGAACTTTGGTGATGGACCAGACCGCGCGCCAACTCGCAGTCTGGCAACGCGCCATGCGGTCGCAACGCCCGATTTTCGCCAGCGTCAACGTCTCTTCGCGCCAATTGCTGCGGCACGATCTGATCCACGACATCCGCTCGGTGCTGTCCCGCACATCAGTCGCGCGCGGCACGCTGAAGCTTGAACTGACAGAATCGCTTGTCATGGAAAATCCCGAACATGCGGCGCAGATGCTGCAACGGATTCGCGAACTCGGCGTCGGGCTCTCGCTTGACGATTTCGGCACAGGCCATTCCTCGCTATCGTACCTGCAGCGCTTCCCCTTCGATACCATCAAGATCGACCAGTCGTTCGTACGCACCTCAACCCGGGGCACGCGGCCTGTCATTCTCAAGTCGATTATCGCGCTGGCGCACGATCTCGGCATGGATGTCGTCGCCGAAGGCGCCGAAACCGATTCCGATGCGGTGGAACTCTATCAAATGGGCTGCGAATACGCCCAAGGCTTCGCTTTCGGCGAGCCGATGGACGCCGATGCGACGATGCGGCTCCTGGCCCAGGAGCGGCTTGAGGCGGCAAACTGAGACAGGCCGGTGCACCACGCCCGAAAGGCAAAACCACGGCTCGGTCAGGCGTGACCGGCTTCGTTCGACAACATCCCCGGATCGATGCCGATCTTGTGCAGCGCGCGAACATATTTGTCCTCGATGTCGCGGCCGAAGATCAGGTCCTGATCGGCGGGGCAGTGCAGCCATCCATTATCCTGAATTTCCGTCTCCAGCTGACCCGGCGCCCAGCCCGCATAGCCAAGCGCCAGGATCGCATGTTTCGGGCCGGCGCCTTTGGCGATGGCTTCCAGGATATCGAGCGTCGCGGTCAGGCAGATGCCCTCGTCGATAGGCAGCGTCGCATCCTCGATGAAGAAATCGCTCGAGTGCAGAACGAAGCCGCGGCCGGTTTCGACCGGACCGCCCTTCATCACTTTCATCGTCTCGGCGGTTTCCGGCAGCTTGATCCGGTCGCCTCGCTTGATGATGTCGAGTTGCACCAGCAGATCGGTGAAGTCGACGCTGCCGGCGGGACGATTGAGGATAATACCCATCGCTCCCTCGGACGAGTGCGCGCAAACATAGATCACGGAACGTGCGAACCGCTCATCTTCCATGACCGGCATCGCAATCAGCAACTGGCCGTCCAGATAGCTGCGGTCACGAGTATCCGCATCTGCGTCGTCACTATGACGACGGTCCCTGCCAGGCCCGTTACGCGCCGGATTCATCAGCAAATGACCCTCATGTTGCCTTTCCATCCTGATATTGGGCGTCCGTTCTGTCAATCAACCTTCCCGCCATGGCTAAACAGCGCATCACAAGCAATTCAATAGTTTGGCCCGCGAGCAACCGATAAAAAGGCGTTGCATGATCATCAAGGTTCCTCTTTACGCGGTGTCCGGCATCGCGGTCGCGTTGCTGGCGTGCGCGGTTTCGCCCGCCGCGACGGCCCAGGATGCATCGCCATGGCAGCAGGGCAGCCACGCCGCCGTCCGCCTGCTCGCGGGCTCGCGCAGCGGTGCGGTGCTGCTCGGCGGCATCGCGTTTCAGCTCGAACCGGGTTGGAAAACCTTCTGGCGCACGCCGGGCGACTCGGGCGTGCCGCCGCGTTTCGACTTTTCAAAGTCGGACAATGTCGATGCTGTGACTGTTCTGTGGCCCGCGCCATCGAAATTTCCCGACGGCGCAGGTGGCCATTCGCTCGGCTACAAGGAGCAGGTCGTGCTGCCGCTACGGATCGCAGCCACCAATGCCGACAGGCCGATCACGCTCCGCGCAACCGTCAGTTTCGCGGTATGCGCCAAGCTGTGCATTCCCGCCGAAGCCAGCATGGAGCTTGCTTTCGCCAGCGTCGCCAGCGCGGAGGACAGCACGCTTGCCGCGGCGCTCGATATGGTGCCGAAGCCGGCCAGGGTCGGCGATCCCAATCCCTTGACGATTCGCGAGGTCAGGCGCGAGGGGACATCCACCGTGATCGTCGATGTCGCAACCTCGAATCCCAAAGACAACGTCAACCTTTTCGTCGAAGGTCCGACGCCGGACTGGGCGCTGCCGATCCCCACCCCGCACAAGCCCGCGCCGCGCGGTGTGAAGCGATTTTCATTCAAGCTCGACGGCCTGCCCGCGAACACGAGCGCCGAAGGCGCCGGGCTGAAGCTGACTCTGGTCGGCGACAAGGGCGCCTATGAATTCAACATCAACCTGAATTGACGGAGAATCGTCACAGGCGATGCAAGCCTGTCCGTTCCGTCCAACCGAATCTTAAGGGATCGTTGCTAGATCCGGATCGGGGCGCGCTTCCCGCGCCGAGGATTTCGCCGTGGCCGTTCCGGACGCCCAATCCGCCTCTGCGACGCGACCGCCCGTACTGGCCGGACGATTGCGCGCGATCATGGGCGGTTCGAGCGAGGCTTCGCTGACCAGGCGGCTCGCCGGTACGATCTTCATCATCCGGGTCATCAGCGCCGGGCTTGCCTACGTGGCGCAAATCCTTCTCGCGCGCTGGATGAGCGGTTCCGACTACGGCATCTATGTGTATGTCTGGACCTGGGTTCTGCTGCTCGGCAGCATGATGGACTTCGGCATCTCGGCCTCGGCGCAGAAGATCATTCCGGAATATCGCGCGAGCGGCGACGACGCACGGCTGCGCGGTTTCCTGAGCGGCAGCCGCTGGATGACGTTCATCGTCGCCTCGCTGATCTCGGCATCGCTCGCGGCCCTGGTCAAAGTGCTGTCACCGTGGATCGATGCGGCGACGGTGCTTCCGCTCTATATCGGCTGCCTGACTCTACCGGCGTTCGTGGTCGCCAACACCCAGGACGGCATTGCGCGTTCCCACGACTGGATGCGGCTCGGACTGATGCCGCAATTCATCGTACGGCAATCGCTGATCATCGGCTTCACCGCCGGCGCTTTCGTGCTGGGATTTCACCTCAGCGCCACCGTCGCCATGCTGGCCAGTGTCGCGGCGGTGTGGGTCGCCATGATCGGCCAGATGATCGTCCTCAATCGCAGACTGCGCACGATCGTCACGCCCGGACCCAAAGTCCACGATTTTCGCGGCTGGCTCGCGGTCTCGCTGCCGATCCTTCTGGTCGAGAGCTTTTATCTGCTGTTGTCCTACACGGACGTGCTCGTGCTGCAGCAGTTTCGGTCTTCGGAAGAAGTCGGCGTTTACTTCGCCGTCGTCAAAACCCTGGCGCTGGTGTCCTTCATCCACTACGCCATGTCGGCGACGACGGCGCACCGCTTCACGGAATATCATGCCGCTGGCGACCGCGAGCGGCTGGCGGCCTACCTCGCCTATGCGATCAAATGGACCTTCTGGCCCTCGCTCGCGGCAACGCTGCTGCTGCTCGCGTTCGGCAAACCGATGCTGTGGCTGTTCGGTCCGCAATTCGTCACCGGCTACAGCATCATGTTCGTCGCCGCGATCGGGCTCGTGGTCCGTTCCGCCATCGGGCCTGTCGAGCGGCTGCTCAACATGCTCGGCCATCAGCACGCCTGCGCGTCCGCCTACGCGCTGGCCTTCGGCATGAACGTGGCGCTGTGCTTCGCGTTCGTCCCGCGCTACGGCGGTCACGGCGCCGCCGCCGCCACGTCGATCTCGCTCACGTTCGAAACGATGCTGCTGTTCTGGATCGTCCGCCGCAAGCTCGGATTGCATGTGCTGGCGTTCGGGAAGGGGAAAAGTTAGGCTCGAAATTTCGTCATTGCGCGCGAAGCGAAGCAATCTAGTGGTCCGATTCTAACATTTGCATCCCGTTGCGGCAGGGGTTTCTTGCAAATGTTAGAATCAAAGGACCACTAGCAACTATTGGTTTGCTAGTGGAGTGAATTTGACATTCGCTTGCCGGATTTGCTGCAAGGTGGGTAGCGAATGCCAAATTCACTCCACTAGCATGCCACAAAGCAAGGACTGGACTGCTTCGTCGCTGCGCTTCTCGCAATGACGATTTAACTTACGCCGCCGTCCAGCCGCCGTCGATCGACAGGTTGCTTCCGGTGATCTGGGCGGCATCGTCGCCGCAGAGATAGAGCGCCAGCGCGGCGACCTGCTCCACGGTGACGAACTGCTTGGTCGGTTGCGCGGCGAGCAGCACGTCTTTGATAACCTGCTCCCTGGTCATATCGCGCGCCTTCATGGTGTCGGGGATCTGTTTCTCGACCAACGGCGTCCAGACATAGCCGGGGCTGATGCAGTTGCAGGTGATCCCGTGCGGCGCAAGTTCGAGCGCCACCGTCTTGGTGAGGCCCGCGATGCCGTGCTTGGCGGCCACATAGGCCGACTTGAAGGGCGAGGCCACCGTCGAATGCGCCGATGCGGTATTGATGATGCGGCCCCAGCCGCGCTTCTTCATGCCCGGCACCGCGGCGCGGACGGCATGGAAGGCCGATGAGAGATTGATGGCGATGATCGCGTCCCACTTCTCGACGGGGAACGACTCGACCGGCGAGACGAACTGGATGCCGGCATTGTTGACGAGAATATCGACCGAGCCGAAGGATGTTTCGCCCAGTTTGATCATGCCGGCGATCTCGGCGGGCTTCGTCATGTCGGCAGGCGAGTAGACAGCCCTCACCTTGAACTCCGCCTCGATGCCGGAACGCTCCTTCTCGATGTCGGCCGCAGCGCCGAACCCGTTGATCACCACATTGGCGCCGGCGCCGGCGAAAGCGCGGGCATAGGCCAGACCTATGCCGCTCGTTGATCCGGTCACGACCGCGCTTTTGCCTTTCAAATTCGTCATCGTCTTCTTATCGCTCATCGGTGGAAGCCAGCACCAGGGTCCAGAACACCTTGTATTTGGTATCCGGAGCATAGGACGCCGCGATGCCCAGTTTAGTGACGCCGTTCTTGAGCATGTTCGCCCGGTGGGGAGGCGAATCGCGCCAGCCGGAGAACGCCTCGGCGAGGGTGTGGTAACCGGCGCCGATATTCTCGACCGCCAGCGTCGCGGGATAGCCGGCCGCCGCCAGCCGCTTGGGCAGCGTCCCGGCGACGTCGTGATCCATCTTGTTGCGCTTGGCCATCACCGTCGATTGCGCTTCGGCGATCTTCATGAGTTCGGGATCAACCGCCACCGGGCCGAGGCCGTTATTGGCGCGATAGCCGGAAATCATGGAGGCCGCCACCGCAGAATCCAGCTTGGCCCCGCCATGGGCCATGTCAAGATAGAACGCCGGCTGCTCCTTGGCAGCCGGCTTTTCCGTCACGCATCCGGCCACAAGCAGCAGGCCGAGAAGCGCGGCAAAAGTGCGGATCATCCTCGTGTTCCGAATCCGAAGTTCGCCTCGCCATACTGCGCCCTCCGTAGCGAACTTCGGATTCAAAGGGCACGCGCAACCTGCACCTGCTGGCGATCCTCGATTCCAGCCATCGCAATAGATGGGCTGAAACGGGATGCGAATGTCGGAATCGAGCCACCAGCCTCAATCAGCCGCAGTTGTTGCACATCAACCGTGGCTGAAAGGTGAACGATCAAGCCGGGTCCGCGAAAATACGGTAGCGCCGCGGCTGCAGGCCGACGACCTCGCCATCGCGAAGCGCGCGATCACGCGGCGCATCGATCTCGATGATGGTTTCACCCTGGCCGTCGGACAATGCAATGTCGGCGCGCTGGATCGGACCGAAGCTCCGCACCCGCCGCACGGTGCCTTCAAGGCCGCCCCATCCGGGCGGACTGATCTGCATATCGTGGCGGCGGACGAACAGCTTCGAGGGTCCCGACGCGCCGCACTCCGCGGCGATATTCAGCGGCGTGCCGCCGAGCCGGATCACGCCGTCCTGCACATCGACGGGCAGGACAATGGATTCGCCGATGAAGCCATGGACGAACGCGGTCGCCGGACTGTCATACACCTCACCCGGCTTGCCGATCTGCTCGATCCTGCCCTTGTCCATCACCACGACGCGGTTTGCGACTTCGAGCGCCTCCTCCTGATCGTGGGTCACGAAAACCGAGGTGACATGGATTTCCTCGTGCAGCGAGCGCAGCCAGCGACGCAGCTCCTTCCGCACCTTGGCGTCGAGCGCGCCGAACGGCTCGTCCAGCAGCAGGATGCGGGGCTCGGTTGCGAGCGCCCGGGCGAGCGCGATGCGTTGACGCTGGCCGCCCGAGAGTTGGCTCGGGTAGCGGTCCGCGAGCCAGTCGAGCTGCACCAGATCGAGCAGTTCCTTGACCCGCGCGCGGATGCTGGCTTCGTCCTTGCGTATGGCGCGCGGCTGCACCCGCAGTCCGAACGCGACGTTCTCGAAGACCGTCATGTGGCGGAACAGGGCGTAGTGCTGAAATACGAAGCCGACCTGCCGCTCACCTGCCCCGCGCGCCAGCGCGTTCTCGCCGTCGAACGACACCGAGCCGCCGTCCGGCCAGTCGAGCCCGGCGATAATCCGCAGCAGCGTCGTCTTGCCCGAACCCGACGGACCAAGCAGCGCCAGCAGTTCGCCATCCGCGATCGTCAGGTCGACACCGCCGAGCGCGGAAAATGCGCCGAATCTCTTGACGATATTTTTCAGCTCAATGCTCACGCGCCTGCCGTCCCTCGTCGAGTTGCCCTTCGAGAATCGCTTTAGCAACCAGCGTGATCAATGCGAGCAAAGCCAACAACGATGCTACCGCGAACGCCGCCACAAACTGATACTCGTTGTACAGGATTTCAACCAGCAGCGGCATCGTATTGGTTTCACCCCGGATGTGACCGG
>CAZOOO010000139.1:0-8262 GCA_964581435.1 uncultured Hyphomicrobiales bacterium
TAAGGCCCAGCCCCCAACACATGGGGTAAAGCCAGTGTCTGTTTCCTCTCCTCTTGCCGTGGCCACGCTCGGTACGCCGCGCATCGGTCCGCGCCGCGAACTGAAAACCGCGCTCGAAAGCTTCTGGTCGGGCAAGTCCGACGAATCAGCCTTGCTTGAAGCGGCGGCCGGATTGCGCGCCGCGAACTGGGCGCGCCAGAAGTCGCTCGGCGTCACCGTCATCCCGTCGAACGATTTCACCTTCTACGATCATGTGCTCGACACCAGCGTCATGGTCGGCGCGATCCCGGACATCTACGGATGGAAAAGCGGCCCCGTACCGCTCGCCACCTATTTCGCGATGGCGCGAGGCGCCCAGGGCGGGAATGACGAGGCGGCCTGCGCGCATGGTCATCAAGGCGACGGTCATGCCCATGGCGCGCCGGCGCAGGAAATGACCAAGTGGTTCGACACCAACTACCACTACATGGTCCCTGAATTCACCAGCGGCCAACGCTTTCAGCTCTCGTCGCTCAAAGCCATCGATGAATATCGCGAGGCCAAGGCGCTCGGCTACCAGACCCGGCCGGTGCTGCTCGGTCCCGTCACCTATCTGAAGCTCGGCAAGAGCAAGGACGCGAATCTCGACCCGCTGTCGCTGCTTCCTGACTTGCTTCCGGTCTATATCGATGTGCTCAAGCGCCTTGCGGCGGAGGGCGCCGAGTGGGTGCAGATCGACGAGCCCTGTCTCGTTCTCGATCTCGACGACGCGACCCGCAAGGTGTTGCGCACGACTTATGAACAGCTCGCGGACGCGCTGCCGAAGCTCAAGATCATGCTGACCACTTATTTCGGTGGGCTCGGCGATAACCTGGATGCAGCATTGTCGCTGCCGGTCACGGGACTTCACATTGATCTCGCTCGCGCGCCGGACCAGCTCGAGGCGGTCGCGGCAAAGGCGCCGCACGATCTGATCCTGTCCCTCGGCGTGATCGACGGCCGCAATATCTGGCGCGCCAATCTTCCCGCATTGCTTGACCGCCTGGAGCCCATCGTCTCCGAACGCGGCGCCGATCGTGTGCAGGTCGCGCCCTCCTGCTCGCTTCTGCACGTGCCAATCGACGTATCGCTGGAAACCGATCTCGACGCGGAGTTGAAGAGCTGGCTCGCGTTCTCGGTGCAGAAGATGGGAGAGCTGGCGACGCTCGGCGAGGCGCTCGCCAAGGGCCGGGCCTCGGTCGCCGACGCCCTGAAAGCATCGGCGGACGCGGCCGCTGCGCGCAAGGCGTCGCCGAAGGTTCACGACGCCAAAGTCGAAGGCCGTATCGCGGCCGTCACCGCCGACATGGCGCGGCGCAAGAGCGCGTTCGCAGACCGCGCGAAATTGCAGCGCGAGCGCTTCGGCCTGCCGCCTTTCCCGACCACCACGATCGGCTCATTCCCCCAGACCGCCGAGGTTCGAAAGGCGCGTTCGGCCCACGCCAAGGGCGCATTGAGCGACGCCGACTACGAGAAGTTCCTGCAGGAGGAGACGGCGCGAACCATCCGCTGGCAGGAAGACATCGGCCTTGATGTATTGGTGCATGGCGAGTTCGAGCGCAACGACATGGTGCAGTATTTCGGCGAGCAGTTGTCCGGATTCGCGTTTACCCGGCACGGCTGGGTGCAGAGCTACGGCTCACGCTGCGTCCGTCCGCCGATCCTGTTCGGCGACGTGTCCCGGCCCAAACCGATGACCGTCGGCTGGTGGAAATACGCGCAGTCCCTGACGTCAAAGCCGATGAAGGGCATGCTCACCGGTCCCGTCACCATTCTCAACTGGTCGTTCGTGCGCGATGACGTGCCGCGCAGCCTCGCCTGCCGGCAGATCGCACTTGCGATCCGCGATGAGGTCTCGGACCTGGAGCAGGCCGGCGCGACCATGATTCAGATCGACGAGGCCGCACTGCGCGAAGGACTGCCGCTGCGCCGGTCCGAATGGAAGACGTATCTCGACTGGGCCGTCGAATGTTTCCGTCTGTGTGCGAGCGGCGTCGCCGACGCCACGCAGATTCACACCCACATGTGCTATTCGGAGTTCAACGACATCATCGACGCGATCGCGTCGATGGATGCCGACGTCATCTCCATCGAGACCTCGCGCTCCAAGATGGAGCTGCTCGACGCCTTCAAGACCTACAAATACCCGAACGAGATCGGGCCCGGCGTCTACGACATCCATTCTCCGCGCGTGCCGGAGGTCGAGGAGATGACCGGACTGCTCAAACTTGCGCGCCAGCGCCTTTCGGACAGGCAGATCTGGATCAATCCGGATTGCGGACTGAAGACCCGCAAGTGGGAAGAGGTCAGGCCGGCGCTCGTCAACATGGTGGAGGCGGCAAGGTTGATGCGTTAGCCGGCGTGTTTTTTCAAGCAAGCATGTCCTCGGGCTTGACCCGAGGACGGCTGCCGGGAGGGAGCGGCCGCCACTTTGGATTCGATCTAAATCATTCTGTTTGCCGGAAAATCATTCGCCCGCTATGGGAATGCGGAGACCGCGACGGCGCGGGTTGAATCCGTGTTCGCCGCTAAGAGCAGTTATCATTGGTTTGCTTGATGAGCGACCTGACGAGCAATCTGGCGGCGCTTTATGCCGACGAGCAAGGCAGGCTCCAGCGCGTCCTGATGCAGCAAGGCATCTCCCGGACCGCCGCCGCCGACATCGTTCAGGATGCATTCCTGCGGTTGCTCGGCGCGCCGCGCGAAAACATACGTGATCTCAGAAGCTATCTCTTTCGCACCACGCGGAACCTGACGGTCGATCACGCGCGGCAGCGGCAGCGGAACGCGCTCGGCAACACCGTCGAACTTGACGAGACCGTCGTCGACCCGGCGCCGCTGGCCGATGCGATACTGATCTCGCGGCAGGAGTTTCAGGCGCTGCACGCCGCGCTCGCGGAGTTGCCGCCGCGTTGCCGCGAGGTACTCATCCTCCACAAGTTCGAGAACCTGAGCTACGCGCAGATTGCCGACCGTCTGGGTATCGCAAAGAACTCGGTCGCAGCCCACATGGTCAAGGCGATATCCTGCCTCCGATCCCGATTCCGCGAGGCTTCCGCGTCGGACGGCTAGTGGAGTGGATTTGACATTCGCTACCCAGTTTGCATCGAACGCGAGAAGCGAATGTCAAATCAAAGACTCCACTAGCGTGGTTCATGTTCAGAAGTTCGCTTCCGTCATGGTCGAGCGTAGACTGCCGAATCCAGATCGCCACACCCTCCGGGACCGCATGGAACAGAATGACACGCAATTGGTGGACGACCGGGCCGTCGAGTGGTTCGTTCTGCTGCGCGACGACGAGGCGACGGCGGAAGACCGGCGCGCATTCGCGCACTGGCTCGCCGCCGACCCGGCCCATGAAACCGCGTGGCGCTCGGTCGAGCGGATGTGGGGCGGCCTCGATGCGCTGGCGCCGGACGTGGCCAGGCTGCGGCGCAAGCCACGACGGGCAAGCCGATTGAAGAAGGGCGCCGCCGCGGCCCTGTTGCTGGCGGCGCTCGGCATCGGCTGGCAGATGGCCCCGGCGGGCCTGTTCGCCGACTACCGGACGGCGGTCGGCGAACACCGGATGATCGTGCTGCAGGACGGCTCGAAGGTCGACCTCGGCGCGGCGAGCGCGCTCGACGTGTCTTTCAGCGCGGGCGAGCGCCGGGTCAGGCTGCTGACGGGCGAGGCGTTCTTCACCGTGACGAAAGACGCCGCCCGGCCATTCGTCGTCGCGGCCGAGAACGGCGAAGTGAAGGTGCTGGGCACCGCGTTCGACGTCAAGATCGCCGACGGGGTCGTGGTGGCGGTCGCGCGGAATGCGGTCCAGGTCTCAGCTCAAGTCTCAGCTCAAGTCTCAGCTCAGGTCGCCGATCAAGCCTCGAGCCGCGCCGCCGCCGTTCCGGACGCGCCGGTCGTGGTCAGGCAGGGCCAGACCGTTCGCTACGATTCGGCCGGCATTTCCGCCGTCGGCACGGCTGACCTGGATTCCATTCAGGCGTGGCGGCACGGCCAGCTCGTCTTCCGCGACGTCCCGCTCGATACCGTGCTTGCCGAGCTTCAGCGCTACCGTTCGGGCCGCATCGCCCTGATCGGCGGGGCGCTGGGCCAGCGGCGGGTCACCGCGGTGTTCGATGCCGCCAAGGCGGATTCGGCGCTCGACACGATCGCCGAATCGCTGTCGCTGCGCGTCTACCGCGCCGCCGGCCTGCTGACCGTCATCGTTCCCAACGGCGACGCCGAAAAAAATCCCGCGGACGACTAACTACTTTTCCCGATCCCGTCGTCTTCAGCACAGGGATCGCGCCGTCCTGGCCGATCCCCTGCCAGCATGTCGAGGACGGGGGAACGTTGAATATGAGGTACGGGAAGGCAAGCCGGAACGCGCGTTCCGCGTGGTTCCGGGCGCTGCTGCTGGCGGGAACGGCAATCGCGCCGGCGATCGCAGCCGATGTCGCGATGGCTCAAAACGGGCAGCCGGTGCGGGCCGGCGCGAATGCCGGCGTCCACAATCTCGACATTCCGCCGCAAGGGCTGTCCAGCGCCCTCATCGCATTCTCGCGTCAGACCCGCGTGCAGATCTTCGTCGACCAGGCGCTGGCTTCCGGCAAGACCTCGCCGGGCGTCAGCGGCGCGCTGGCTCCGGCGGCGGCGCTCGGCCGCCTGCTGGGGGCTCCCGGTCCACCTCTTCGCGCCCCCACGGCCCCGCGGGTTCCCTTGTTCCGCCCGGGCGCTGCCGCCCCCGGCGGCGCGACTCCATCAGGCGCGAGCGCGCGCGATACGATCGACGTGCAGGGAGCCGCAAATCCCAACTCCACGATGTCGTTGCCTGCGGCCTACGCCGGCGGGCAGGTGGCGTCGGGAGCGCAGGTCGGGATGCTCGGCAACCGCAGCGTGATGAACACGCCGTTCTCGCAGACCAGCTACACCAACCAGACGATCAAGAACCAGCAGGCGCTGACGCTTCAGGACGTGCTCGCCAACGACCCGTCGGTCATAACCAATACGCCGAGTGGCGGGAGCTTATACGGAGAAACCACCATTCGCGGATTCGTGACCCAAGATCCTGGCGCATCCGGCACACTCAATGGTTTGATGGGCATGTCCCCCATCAACTCGCCGGACATGGACTACGTCGAGCGCGTCGAGGTGCTCAGGGGACCGAGCGCCCTGTTGAACGGCATGGCGGCGAACAATGGCGGAATCGGCGGTACCGTCAATCTCCGGACGAAACAGGCCGGGGACGAACCGCTGGCGCAACTGACCACACGCTACATATCCCGAGGGCAGGTGGGCGCGCATGTCGATTTCGGCCAACGCTTTGGCGACCAGAAAGAGTTCGGCGTGCGCTTCAACGGCGCGTTCCGCAAGGGCGATACGCCGATCGAACCGCAATCGGCCGAGGTCGGATCGGCGGCGCTCAATCTGGATTATCGCGGCGAGCGCGTCCGGCTGTCGGCGGACATCGCGTATCAGTCGAATAGAGCAAGGCCCGGCAATCATCAGCTACTCGCGATTCCAGATGTCGGCTTGGGGGTTCCAAGGGCGCCCGACGCCGGAACCAGTCTCAACCCCTCGTGGGGCGAACACCAAGTCAAACAAACGATGGCCATGGTGCGGGGCGAAGTCGATATCACCGACAACGTGACCGCCTATGGCGCCATCGGTAAGCAGCGATACGATCATTCATACGCTGGTACACTTATACCAATACTATTAGACACCAGCGGAACTTATGGCTGGGCAGACCTTTACAACACCCATTTCGGCTATGATGTGCTGTCCATGCAGGGCGGGTTGCGGGCGACGGCGACCACGGGGCCGGTCGATCACAAGCTCAGCCTCGACCTGTCGCAGTCCAGCTTCAAGTCTCGATTTGCATGGGGGCGGGCCGATTATGCTCCCACCACGAACCTTTACGATCCGGTTTTCGGTCCCGCGCCGGTCTTCCCCGATACCGATCAAACGTCCCAAAGTGAGCAAAAGAGGTCTGGCGTTGCTTTCGCCGACACCATGTCCATCCTGGACGAGCGCATCCAGTTCACCGCCGGCATCCGCCACCAGAAGGTAGAAACCATGAATTCGCCGGGAACTGGCGACGCATATGTCAGCGATGCGTGGACCCCGGCTTTCGCGCTGGTGGTCAAGCCGGTTGAGAACGTATCGGTCTACGCCAATTATATTCAGGCTTTGCAGCCGGGTCAGGTCGTCGATGTTTTTTATGCCAATGCTGGTCAGGTGCTGCCGCCCTATCTGAGCGAACAGTATGAAACGGGCGTCAAGGTCGACTGGGGCACGGTGACGACCACCCTGGCTGTCTTCCAGATCGCGCAAGCTTACACGATTGCCGTTCGCGACCCGGATGGCGGGTTGCCGAGGCTGGCGCAAGGCGGCGAGCAGCGCAACCGCGGCATCGAGCTCAACGCCTATGGCGAGGTCGTGCCGGGCGTTCGCCTAATGGGTGGCATCACCCTGATTGATGCCCGCCTGACAAAGACTGAAAACGGCCTCAATGACGGCGACCGCGCGCAGGGCGTACCGAAATTCCGGACTGTGGTCGGCGCGGAATGGGACACGCCGTTCGTGCAAGGGCTGACGCTGACCAGCCGCGCCAGCTATACCGGCGAGCAGATGGTCTACGAACAAAGTCTCCTCAGGCTTCCATCCTACACGACGCTCGATCTCGGCGCGCGCTATACGTTCAATTCGCCATGGAACGAGAAGCCGGTCACCGTCCGCTTCAATGTCGATAACGTGTTCGACAATAATTACTGGTCAGCGGGGGCTTGGGGATATCTGTATCTCGGCTCGCCGCGAATTTTCCGCCTGTCGGCAGCGTTCAGGTTCTAATTCCGAAGGATGCACGGACTTGATCTGCGCATCCCGTTGAGCTCGTAGGGATCAACGCAGCGTCATCCGTCACCCTTTGCGGATATGGCGCGCAATACGCGTCGCGATTGCGCGCCATGCCCGGCGATCCATTTGCACCGCGTTGGCCGGGCCGGCGTCCTTCACCGCGGCGACCGACCAGCGTCGCCGTACTCGGCGCTATCGCCGGCACTGGACCGGAAACGGTTGATCACGGCCGCACGTAGCTCCAGCCTTGTTCCTGCAACTCCAGCAGCCGCGCCATGCCCAAAGGCACGATCGTCGTTCCGGGCAGCATCTCAAGCGGGCGGCCTTCCTTCTTCTCCATGCTCTGCTTGGTGTTGTCGCAGGCCGAGAACTGAATTTTGCTGGGAGGTGCGCTTTCCCGGATGCGCTTGATGCGATCCTTCACAGGCGACGTGTCGACGCGCAGCATGTGGAGGCCAGGGCCGCATGCCATGATTTCAACGACCACCGTCTGGTCCAGTCCGCGATAGTGCTCGATCACGTCGGTGGCGTTGGTCAGCGCGAAGTCCATGGTGCGCCGGTCGTTCTGGTCGACCTGGATCACAAGGCGATGCTGCGGCGCGACAGGCTGCGACTCGGCGACGAAACCATGCGAGGTAAATGCGATCAGCAGCCCCGCCGCGACGATGATAGGACGCATGAACCGGCGCATAAACACCTCCTGTGATCGTCGCGATTGACCGTCGCGATCTTCTCGGCACGGCCGCCGTAGAGGCCGCGTGCCTGTTCTCGTGACGGCAGCGTACGTCGCACACCCTGCCTTTGGCAAGCTCAAGCTCGGGCGCGCGAGGAATTTCCATATCTCCGTCTTCACGGCCCGCGTGTTAGACTATGTTAGTGTGGTGGTTCAGCGCATCCCGAACTTCGTCGGAGTTTTACTGGAATGCGCGGACCAACGATCCTTCGGGAAGTCCCGCTACATTGAAAGGCATCCGCCCATGGCCGGCGACGGTGAATTCCACAACGCTCCCCAGCGTGGAATATCCGATGACCGCCTCGACGCGGCGGCGTTTCACCGCAACCATGCCGCGATCTGGACGGTTCTCGAAAAATTCCTGCGCGGAAAGACGGGCGACGTGCTCGAGGCCGGCAGCGGCACCGGGCAGCACGTCGCTTTCTTCGCGCGGCACTCGCCCGGCATTACATGGTGGCCGACCGATCTCAACGACCATCATCTCCGGAGCATCGCGGCGTGGGTCGCTCACGAGAACCTCGCCAACGTCCGGCCGCCGCGGCGGCTAGACCTGTCGAATCCGCAGGCGCTGGCGGACATGAACGACGGCCACGGCCCGGACGCGCTGCTCGCGGTGTTCTGCGCCAATGTGATCCATATCGCGCCGTGGCGCGTCGCCGAGGGCCTGATCG